>JAGFJK010000286.1 GCA_024102795.1 Pirellulaceae bacterium | reverse complement strand
GTCCGATCAGCGGCCGTCCCATCAGCGGACCAGGCACCGCGAAAGATCACCGCCGCACCGACGGCCGCCACCAGCAACAGACAAGCCACCACGGCGGGCGCCGTCCACGCCTGAGCCGCCGTCGACTTGCGAGCACGGCGGCCGCTGGACGCGAAAGAGTCCGCCGAGCGAGCGGCCAGGGAGACCTGCGGGGAGGTGCCGGCCGTCGGCGACGCGTTGGCCAAAGGGGAATCAGAAAAGGCGGCAGCCGGACCACATCCACCGAGTTTCTGGATCGGGGGTGGGATCGGTTCACTCACAGCAGGCGCAGTGCCGGCTGCCGGTAGGGGAATACCCGACTGCGACGCGGCCTCGGCCTGGCGAGCGGACCAGGCGGCGAGGATCCGACTGGTCAGGTCCGGGGGTTGAATTTCCCCCAACACCTCGTCCAGGCAGGCGTCCAGAATCGGGTCTTGTGCTTCGTCCTTCACCGCAATTTTCCTTCGATGCAACGGCGGAGCTGACTCTTGGCCCGCTGCATCAAGTTTTTCGCGCCGTGCGAGGTAATCTCCAGGCTGGCCGCAATGCTGGCCCGCGAATCCCGACTGGCGAATCTCATCTCAAGCGCCTGCCGGGCCCGGGGGCTGAGTTGCCGCAGACAGTCCCGCAAGGCAGCCAACAACGCCTCGGCTTGATCCTCGCCCGCCCAGGCGGTCCAGCGAGCGTCCAGTTCCTCAAGTTGTGCCAGATCCTCCACCAACGTCACTCGCCCCTCGCGCCGCTTGGCCGTCACCAACAGGTGATAAGCCACCTTCCGCAAGTAGGCCGCGGTCGCCCGCTGGTCGTAGTCCTGGAACGGATTCTGCAAGACGCGGAGGAAGGTCTCCTGAGTCAAGTCGTCGGCCAGTTCCGCGGCACAGCCCAGGGCCCGCAAATAGCGCCACACTCCCGCCTGATGCGTTTCGATCAGGCGAGCCGGGTCAAACCCCGTGGCATCGGACTTGGGGGCCGTCCTCATACGGTTCTGTTGTTTAGCGACGCGGGACGGGCGAAGTACTCAGGAAAAACGGGCCGCAGCGGAAAATGTCGAGTGGCGGCGCCATGCTGTCATTTTACCTGGAGGCCGGAAAAGCAAGCGGGCCGGGGAAAGAACCCCGGCCCGCAATTTTTGGCTGGTACGGCTGGTAGCTGTCAGGACCGCTACTTTCGCGGCGCAAAGTCGCCTTTCGCTCCGCGAAAGTAGCGGGCGTCTCACTAAAGCTTTGGATTCCTGACCGTCCGGCGGCGCCGGCGCTACTTTCGCGGAGCGAAAGGCGACCATGACGCTACTTTCGCGGAGCGAAAGGCGACCATGGGTCCTAGCTGAACAGCTCGCGGATCACCTTGCCGCCGTCGGCGATCTTCATCGGTCGCCCGTTACGGCTGGTGAAGGTGGTTTCCAGCGAAATGCCCAGCGCCTTGCAGACCGAAGCCATCACGTCCTGCGACGTGTACGGCTCGGTTTCGACCGCCGTGCCGTCCGAGTTGGTCGCACCAACGGCAATCCCGCCCTTGATGCCGGCCCCGCCCAACACGATGCTCCACGAGCGAGCCCAGTGATCGCGGCCCGTGTTGCCGTTGATCCGCGGCGTCCGGCTGAATTCACCCATCCAGATGATGGCCGTGTCCTGCAGCAGGCCGCGCTGATCGAGATCCTCCACCAAGGCGCTCATCGCCTTGTCCAGTACCGGCAGCTTCTGGTCGGCCAGCGTGGTGAAAATGTTCTGGTGATTGTCCCAACCGCCCAGATCGACTTCCACGAACGGCACACCGGCCTCGACCAACCGGCGGGCCATCAGGCAGCCCTTGCCGAAGGCGTCGGTGCCGTAGCGTTCCTTCACGGCCGCCGGCTCCTGGTCCACCTTGAAGGCCTGCATCTGCTCGCTGGTCATCAGGTTCAGCGTCTTCTTGAGCACTTTTTGGTGATCCTCGGCCGCCGAACCGCGCTGGTCGCCGATGAACCCCTTTTCGATCAGGTCCAGGGCGTACATCCGCTGCATCAGGCGGCGGTCATCCAGGCCCATCTGCAGGTTCCGCACCTGGCCCGTGCTGCTGACCGAGAACGGCGCCCAGGCCATGCCCAGGAAGCCGGGCCCGACGCTGCCGCCGCCGACGGTCACGAACGGGGGAATCTCCAGCTCCGGCCGCTGGTCGATCAGCTCGTGCGCGATCACCGAACCGTAGCTCGGATGCTCGATGTTCGGATTCGGCACGTAGCCGGTGTGCATGTAGTAGCGGCCGCGGCCGTGGTCCGCCTCGCGGGTGCTCATCGACCGGACAATCGCCAGGTTGTGCATCTGCTGGGCCGTCAGCGGCATGTGCTCGCTGATCTGCACGTCGCCGCTGGTGGCGATCGGGCGGAACGGACCGCCCGTGTTCGTGCCGGGCTTCAGATCCCAGATATCCATGGTCGAGGGACCGCCGCTCATCCACAGCATGATCGCCGACTTGCGCCGCCGCTGCAGGTCGGCAGCGTGCACGCGCAGCGTCTGAGCCATCGTCAGGGCGGGGATCGTCATCGCCGAGGCGCCCGCCAGGTGCTGCAGGAAATGGCGGCGGCTCATACCGTCGGGAATCAGTCGTCTCATCGGTTCTCTCTCCGAAAAATTTTCCTGGCGGCGGTCACCGCCCGCGAAATTGCCTCGAGCCCCAAGTAGAATCCAGCCGCCGACCCGCCCGGCGCGATCGGCCCTTTTCCATCAATGATTCATGATGAACTCGTTGCTGTTGAGCACGGCCCACCACATATCCTGCAAGGCCGCCACCACGTCGCCCTCGCGGGCGGCGAGCAGCTTGTTGGCCACATCCACTTCGTTCTTGGTCGCCGGCCGCGACATGGCGGCCAGAAACAGATAGTTGATCTTCTCGGCCGGTTTCAGCTCGCTGTTGGCCACCCGCCAGAGAAAACTCCCCTTGTCCATGCTGGTGGCCTGCTTGACGAGGTCGCCGTTGAACATCATCAGGGCCTGCGGGATCGTCCCGTTGAAGGTCGTCGCCTCCTCGCCCTCGTCATTGCCAAACGCCACGACGAACTGCTGCAGCCACTGCGTCTTGGCCGCCTCCTGCTCCTCGTACGTACCCCGAGTCTTGTGCGCCTCGGTCGCCACCAGCAACGATTCGTACAGCTCCTCGGCCCGCATCTGCCGCAAGTAAAAGCGGCTGAACTTGGGCGTCTCGCCCAACTGCGGATCGTCCAGCGTCACGTTCGTCGAATTCGTGCGGCTGGACAGGCCGTAGGGTTCGCTGAGCACGATCCAGCGGATCAGTTCCTTGAGATCGTGGCTGTTGGAGCGGAAGTCCTTGGCCAATTGGTCCAGCAGCACCGGATGCGAGGGTGGGTTGTGCGGCCCCATGTCGTCGATCGGCTTGGTGAAGCCGTATCCCAGGAAGTGGGCCCACATGCGGTTGACGATCGTCCGATCCAGGTAGTCGGATTCGACAATCATCCGGCCCAGCGCTTCCCGGCGGTTGATGTCCGACAAGTAACCGCTGTTCGTCGGCAACTCGGTGCCGTCGATGAACCGCGGGTAGGCCACCTTCTGCAGCCCATTGCGCAGCTCGTAGTAGATCTCCGCCTCCTCCGGCGTCGAACCCTCGCCCGCGAAATCCTCGTCCACCAATTCGGCCGAAGCCACGTCGCGCGTCCCCGGCACGAAACTGCGGAGCGCCCGAGTCTGCCGGAAAAAGGCGTTCATCTCCCAGAACTTCTGCTGCTTCCAGTCATTGAACGGGTGGTTGTGGCACTGCGTGCATTGAACCTGCAAGCCCAGGAAAATCCGGCTCGTGGCCGCCGTCGCCAAGGCCCCGTTCTCCTCGTTGACCTTCATCGTCAAAAAGTTCACCGCCCCGTTGAAACCCTCCGCGCCCGGATTGTTCACGCCCCTGGCCGTCACCAGCTCGTACACCATCCGGTCGTACGGCTTGTTGCGGGCGAACGAATCGCGGAGGTACTTCTGCAGCCCCTCGCGACTGGTCAACGTGTCGCGTTCCGTACCGCCGCTACGACCGATCAGGACGTTGGTCCAGTTGGTCGTCATGTTGCGGGCGTACTCCTCGGTGTACTTGTCGTCGTGCAGCAGCGCACTGACCAGCTTGTCCCGCTTGTTCGCTTCCTTGCTGGCCAGAAACTCCCGCAGCTCGTCCACCGACGGGATCCGGCCCAACACGTCCAGGAACACCCGCCGGCACCATTCGCCATCCGTCGCCGGCCGCGAAGGCGTAATCTGATGCTCGGCCCAACCGGCCCGCACCTGCTCGTTGATCAACCGCACTTGCGGGATGCCATAATCCAACGCGGCCGGTTCGTCCGCCGCCATGCACCGGCGGGCCACGCCAGAACCAAACGCCGCCCCGAACAACACCACTGCCCAGACGGCACCGGCCACGACCCGACGCGAGGTCGCGCCGCGCCCGCCGTGCTGCACCGCCTGGCGAGCCGCCCGCCCAGAGACGTTGGAAACCGCCATGGAGAACCTCGCTTCTGTGTTCAAATGGGCCTTGATCGTTCAACCGGGCCGCGGTATCCCACCAGCTCCGCCCAATCGAGCCGCCCCATCGCAATTAGAGCGGACCAGCCCCCAAATCGTACTCATCGTGGACAAAAATTATTCCAGCCGCCACCCACCATTCAGGGGTAGCCCGGTTCGTGACAGATGGCGACTGAAAAATTGGCAATTCGCCGCCAAGGGCCGATGTTTCCGAGCCTGAAACGGCCTGCCCTGAGTGTATCATTTCAAGCCAATTGTTGCAAAATGATACATTCAAAATGCAACAGGCGAGTTGGGGGCTCCGGTCAGCCAAATCCCCCAACTCGCCTGTGCCGCCAGCAGAACGGTGCTCCGCTGAGCCTTCTCTCGCAGCTTCTCTTGCCTTCTCTTCCGACCGGCCCCGAAAATTGCCTCTTCTCGGTCGCGGCCCCGAATGGACTTTCCTGTTCCGAGAAAAGTCCCGTGGACGGTTGTCCGATCCACGGTTTAGCGGGTATGCAATCGGCGTGCCGAAGTGGCCTTGGCCGTTGGAATGGGGTCAGGGACAAGGTCCCCCGTTCGGCGAAGATGCGCGGCTCTTAAGGCGTTTTCTCGTGGGGATTTGGCGTGACTCACGAAGAGCGGCCGTCACTTGCGTCGCCACAACAGCCGCACGATCGTCAGCACCACCATCACCAGGGGCGGGGCGGCCATGGTCAAGAGCACAAACACCAACTGGGACGGTCGACCCTGCTGTGGCTGCGGAGCGAGCAGCATCCGAGTCAGATAGAAACCAGCAGCCGCCAGCACGCTGCACAGCGACACCGCCAACAACAGACCTCCAATCCCAAAGCGGGGCTGCCAGGCAGACCGCGACTGCGGAGCCGAGGCTGGCGTCCCATCGTCGGCCGACGACGGGCGGTCCGGCCGCGACGATCCCGCCTGCCGGTGCCGCGGCATCGGGCTGGGCCTTGTCCGGGGCGGTCGCATGGAAATGCCTCCTGTTGGAACTGGGCTGACGTCCCCCGCTCGTGGTTCAAGTGCCACCCAGGCGCCGCACCTGCCGCACGGCGTCTGGATGATTGATCGGGCCCTGAATCGGCAGTGTCAAGTAGCAGGCCGACTGGCCGCAGCAATCCAGGATAATCTGGAACTCATTGGGGGTCGCGTATCCCTGGCCACACGGCTCGTGGCCGTGGATCAGCAGGTCGGCGTCGACCAGCCGCGCGAAGGCGGCCGCGTTGGCCGGGCGAAAGTCGCGGCCCCAAACCAATCGAAAGGCGGCCCCGCCCGGCAGCAGATCGGCCGGCTCCGGCCTGCGCCGGAACAGACCCACGTCAAACCCCAGAACGTCCGTCTGATCCGGCAGGCTGTGGCTGACGAACACCCGTGACGCCAGCCGGATGGCCAGCGGGCACTGGCGCAGAAACTCCCGGTACGCCGCGCGGACCTGGGGGGCCTGATCGCCGTACATCTGCTGCACGCCCTGGCGGAATTGCAGGTTGAGCAGGCGGCCCCCCTTGCTGATCGGATGGTCGGTCATTTCGGCCAGCTCGTGGTTGCTGAGCAGAAAGTGAAACTGCCGAGGGAATTCGACCTTCAAGCGGGCGACGTCTTCCAACAGCAGATGCGACATGCAGCCGAGGCCGCCCGGATAGCAGGGTCCGCCGTGGCAGACTTCCTGCATGACCAGGTGCCGGCGAGGGTGGCCCGCCAGATCGGCGACCTGGCAGAGACGCCGGAAATTCAGCCGATTGCCATGTAGATCTGCCGTCACCAACAGTTCGTCGCCGTCTTCGGCCGTCAACTGCAGCAGGCTGCCCTGGTCGGCCAGCGACTGGGCGTTGGCGGCGGCCGCTTGCAGGAAGCCGTCGATGACGCGTTGAGCGGTTTCGGGAGCGGCGGTCATGGCGTCCGCGAGCGTACCTTGTCGGATGGCGCAAGTCCACCGGCCTCGCGCGGCCGACGGGTGGGCCTGTGCGCCTGGTAACGAATTGTTGGATTCTCCCGGTTTTCCGGCCGATCTTGAGAAAACGGACCGCGCGGCGCGCCACCGGACGCGCCGGATGCCACCCCGCCAGGTCCTCCAGCCCGCCGGCGCGTGCCATTGCCCCGCGCGGCGGTCCCGCACGACCCAGTTACCTTGCAAAGGACGATGTGCTCATGAAACGCGCCATCCTGGCTCTGCTGACCTTGCTGGCCGTGTCCGCCACCGGCTGCCACTCGCTGCGGCACGATGCGTGCGGCCATGGCGGTTGCCATTCCTGCGGTACCAAGAGCCGCCACGCCCTGAAGGGACATTACGGCGGGGGTGGCCACTTGGCCGCGGACGGCCTTTACGCCGGTCCCGGCGGTTCGCACCCGAACGCCTACTACGCCGCTCGGCGACCCGGCCACCCCGACTTCATCCCCAAACTGCCGCATCACTACGGGCAGATGGTTGAATCGGGTCCGCCCGGCCCGCCGGCGCCGAGCTACGCCTACCCGTATTACACCACGCGCGGCCCGCGGGACTTCCTGCTGGACAACCCGCCCAGCATCGGTCGCTGATGCGTGTCCGGCGAGGCGCTCAGCCGTCGAACTGGCCGACCAGCAGCGTGATGTTCTGGCCACCAAAACCGAAGCTGTTGTTCAACGCCACTCGGCACCTGGCCGGACGAGCCTCGTTGGGCAGGTAGTCCAGGTCGCATTCGGGGTCCGGGTTTTCGTAATTGATCGTCGGCGGCAGCACGCCGTCGCGAATCGCCAGCAGGCAAACGATCATTTCGGTCACGCCCGCGGCCGCGATCAGGTGCCCCATCATGCTCTTGGTGCTGGAGATCGGCGGGCACTTGCCCAGCGGGCCGAAGACTTCCTTGCAGGCCACCGTTTCGACGCGGTCGTTCACGCTGGTGCTGGTCCCGTGCGCGTTGATGTAGTGCACGTCTTCGGGGTTGAGCCGGGCGTCGGCCAGCGCCATCCGCATGCAGGCGATCGCTCCCCGGCCCTCGGGATGGATGTCCGTGATCCGGTAGGCATCGGCGGTTGATCCGTAACCCAGGATCTCGCCGAAAATCGGCGCTCCCCGGCGACGGGCGTGGTCCAGGTCCTCGAGCACCACCATGGCGGCGCCTTCGCCCAGCACGAACCCGTCCCGCAGCCGGTCGAACGGCCGCGACGCGCGGGCCGGCTCGTCGTTGCGGGTCGAGAGGGCGGTCAGCAGATTGAAGCCGGTCACGCCGAAAGGATGAATCATGCTGTGCGTGCCGCCGGACAGCATCACGTCGGCGTCGCCTCGCAGAATGATCTGAGCCGCCTCGCCCACGGCCTGGCTGCTGGCGGCACACGCGGTCAGGCAGTTGGCGTTGGGCCCCTGAGCGTTGAACATGGCCGCCAGATGTCCGGCCGGCATGTTCGGCTCCTGCTCCAATTCGGCGGTCGGGTTGAGCGTCTCCAGGCCAGCTCGCACGAACCGCGCCAGGTCCAGTTCACCGCCTTCCAGGGCCGCCGCCATCATCCGGGCGAACGAAAAGAAATCCTGGTTCCCCTCGCCGCTTCCCAGGTATACGCCCAGCCGCGTCGGGTCGAGCGGCTTGTCGAGGATGCCCGAACTGTGGATCGCCTGGGTCGCGGCGCCGGCGGCAAAGCAGGTGTGCCGTCCGCGGTACTTCCAGGTTTCCGCGTCCTCGCCGATCCGCGTGATATCCCAGTCCTTGATTTCAGCCGAGATCTTGGTGGGAAACTGACTGGCATCGAAAATCCGCGTGTAATCGACTCCCGACCGGCCCTCCTGCAAGGCCGTCCACATCGTCTCCACGTCGTTACCCAACGGGTTGATGCAACCGATCCCCGTGACAACCACCCGCTTGCTCATCGTGCAGCCCACATTGATGAAGCCACTACTCTAGTCTCAGGCAGGCGGCGCTTCGTCCGCTGGCCGCGGACGCAGCGGCGGCCGACCATCGGCAGCCAGTTCTGCTTCCCGCAGATGAGCCGGCACCCGCAACGGACCGCCATCGGCCCCGCGTCCTACGTCGTACAACCCGAAGCAACGGAGCATGGCGAGGAAATCCGCCGGATAAAACTGCTCGACCCCAGTAAACCGGTCGTCCAGGTGAGCAAACACCAGTTCGATTTCGGCCTGCAGCAGCTCCCCCAGGTGGCTCGTCCCCTTGACGATCGCTCCGTCCGGCCGAATATCCTCCACCTCGGCCGTATATCTCAGCACGTCCCCCGGCACGGCGTGCCGGTGAAACACGGCCTTGCCGAGCTTGGCCAACACGACCCGCTCGCGAAACCCGTTATGCTCTCCCACCAGCAGCCCGCCGGTCTGAGCCAACCCCTCCACGATCAGCGAACCGGGCATCACCGGGTAGCCGGGCATGTAGGCATCGATCTGCTCTTCGGCCAGCGACACCGCCTTGACCGCAACCGCGCGCCGGCCACTTTCGAATTCCAGGAACCGGTCGATCCAGAACCAACGCATGGAGACAGCTCAGTTTGTCCGAGGCACATGAACCGGGGGCATCTACTCTGGCCGTTCGCGCCAGCCAGGGGTCGCGGTACGAAGCCGCGACCGACCCGACCCGCTCGGCCAGCTTAACCGGCCGCGCCCACCTTGGATTCCACGTAGCGGCACAGATCGCTGACGGTGAGCAAATTCCCGAAGTTCTGCACCACCGGATCCGCCTCGAACTTGCTGAGGTCGGCAAACGCCATCCGCTTTTTCAACTCGCCGATCCCCGCCTCCGTCACCTTGCCGTCGTGCACGTATTCGGCGTTGGTCAGAATGTCCTCCGGGAACAGTTCGGCTCGCGGGATTTCGATGCCAAACGCCTTCTCCAGGCGGAAGACGATGTCCAAGAAGTCAATCGACTCGGCTCCCAGGTCCCCCACCATGGTGGCCTCTGGCGTCACTTCCTCTTCGTCCACGCCCAGGGCGTCAACCAGCGCGGTGCGGACCTTTTCGAAAACTTCTTCTTGCGAGGGGGCCATTTCCGACAATCTCCATGGCAGGACAAGACTTAGGGATTACGCTCCAACCCAGACCCGGCAGTGCCGGAGCGGAACCGAATCACTCTGAACAGCAGTAAAAACGCGGCCCTTCAGTGTACCGACTCCGGCGCACCATCGGGAAACAGTAGCTCGAAAACCCTCCGCATGTCACGCCTTGCGCGGGGATCGGACGGCGCACGCTCCGGGAGGCGGTCCGCCATGTTATACCGCTCCAGCACCAGCCGAGCGTTCACGGCCAATACGTCATCGACCAACCCCTGGGCCTTGAGCGTCGTGGTGCTGGCATCCTGCTTGAGGATCGCGGCCTCCACGCGCAACGTCTCGCCCGGCTGGACAAAATCGGCAAAGCGGACGTTGCGAGCCTCCTTCAGCACCACCACCGCGTGGGCAAAATCCTCGCTGGCCCGCACCAGCCACATGCTGGCCTGAAACATCGCCTCCAGCATCAGCACGCCAGGCATGACCGGGAACCGGGGAAAATGATCCTGCAGGTATTCCTCGGCCAGCGACAGGCACTTGACGGCCTCGATCCGGACCCCCGGTTCGAGCAACGTGATCCGGTCAAGTTGGATAAACCTCATGGCCCGCTCGCCGAAACCGCCGTGTCCGCTTGGACTTCGGTCCTCCTGCCCACGTTTCCTTCAGCAAAGACTGCAAGTATATCTGCCGCCTGCCTTGGCCACAACGGCGGATACCGGGTTTGGCAAGCACCGGCGCGACTGGTACATTGCCAGACATGCGTAGGGGAATCCCCGTGTCTCCGGGGGTCAGTGTCGGGACGGCCTACTGCATTCACGAGATTTTCGTGAACCCCGACACGAAGCGCCTGGAAGATCGTGAAATCACCGCCGAGCTGGCTCGATACGAAACCGCGCGGGACCGCGCGGCGGCGGACTTGCGCGCCCTGCAGCGAAAAGTGGCCAGGCAAGTCGGCGAGGCGGAGGCGGCGATCTTCGCGGTCCACGAATCGATCCTCCGCGACGCCGCGTTCACCCGCAAGATCCGCGCCTGGATCGTCGACGATCGACTGACCGCCCAGGCCGCCCTGCACCGGTTGCTGGAACAGTACACCGAGCTGTTTTCGCGAGCCAACGATGGCTACCTCAAGGAACGCTTGAACGACATCCGGGACGTGGTCGTGCGGCTCAGCGCCCACCTGTCCGACGTGCTGAAGCCCGAGTCGCTGGCCCTCCCCTCACCGCTGATCGTCGTGGCCGACGAACTGCTGCCGTCCCAAGTCGTCGCCTTGGGGAAGGTCGACGTTCGCGGCATCGTCACCCAGACCGGCAGCCAGACCAGCCACGCGGCGATCATCGCCCGCAGCCGAGGCATCCCCGCCGTGTCGGGCGTCCGCGGGATCATGCGCCAAGTCACCACCGGCGACACCATCATCGTCGACGGCCGCGAAGGGCATGTGCTGGTCAAACCGGATCCGGAGGTCGAAGCCGCCTATCGCAAACTGGAACGTGAATTCGTCCACCTCAAGGACGAACTGGCCGCCAATCGGGACCACCCGGCCGTCACCTCCGACGGCGTGCACCTGGAACTGCTGGCCAACATCAACAGCCTGGCCGACGCCAAGGCCGCTCGCGCCATGGGAGCCAGCGGCGTCGGATTGTACCGCACCGAATACCTGTACCTGACCCACCCCAATATCCCGGATGAGGACGAGCAGTTCGAGGCCTATCGCAAGATCGTGGCCGCCAGTCCCAACCGGAACGTGACCATCCGCACGCTGGATATCGGCGGCGACAAAACGGTGCCCTACCTGGGCCACCACTACCAGGAAGCCAATCCGTTCATGGGCTGGCGCAGCATCCGGCTGTCATTCGAGCACCCGGAGTTCTTCAACACGCAACTGCGGGCCGTGCTGCGGGCGGCCGGCGAAGCCCGGCAGCATGGCGGGTCCGTCCGGTTGCTGTTCCCGATGATCACCACCCTGGAGGAAATCCGCCGCGTCCGGGGCATGGTCCGGCGAGCCGGCACGCAACTGGCCGAGGAAGGCAAGCCGTTCGCCATGGTGCCGATCGGCATGATGCTGGAAGTGCCCGCCGCCGCCGTGGCGCTCGACCTGATGCTCGACTCCGTCGACTTCGTCTCGGTCGGCTCCAACGACCTGGTGCAGTACCTGATGGCCGCCGACCGCGACAATCCCAAGGTCAGCCACCTCTGCCAGCCGCTGGCCCCCGCCGTGCTGCGGATCCTGCACAACGTGATCCGGATCTGCCTGCGAGCGCAAAAGCCGATCACCGTGTGCGGAGAAATGGCCGGCCAGCCCAAGTCGTTCGTGCTGCTGTTCGGCATGGGCCTGCGCAGCTTCAGCATGAGCCCGGCGCTGATCCCCTCGGTCAAGGAGATCGCCAGCCACTTGAGCGAGCTGGCCGCGCGGCAGATCCTGCAAGAAGCGATGCGGCTGAAAACCACCGCCAGCATCAAACGTTACCTGGACCAGCAACTGGGTCGCATCGCGCCGAACCTCAAGCTGCTCGATACCGTCTAGCGCCCGAACAGCCGCCAGCCGGCAGCGTGCCCTCTCCCTGACAGTCCCCATTCCCGGCCGCCCCATTCCCGGCAGTTTGGCCTGCGATTTGCCCATCGGTGCCAGCGAAAAAATAATTCGCCCCAAACCACGATGCGGCAACCGTCTCGACGGGGCACCGACAAGTCCTGACTGCTTGCCCACCGTCACGCCACAACCTGCTGCGAGGAAAGGACGACACCATGAATCCGACCGATTGCGAACGCATCAAGCAGCAACTGCTGCGGATGTACCATGACCTGGACCGGCGCCGTGAGATCCTGGCGGGCGCCATCCAGCAGCACGAAACTCCGCCAGGCGAACACGAACGGCGCGTGGTCCCGAGCCTCTCGATCGAGTCGGACCTGCGGGCGGAGATGGCCGAGGACACAATCGCCGCCCAGATCGCCGAAGCCCTGGACCGGATCGCCGATGGCACCTACGGCACCTGCCGAGCGTGCGGCCAAGCCATCCCCCGCCAACGCCTCGAAGCCCTGCCCTACGCGACCTGCTGCGTGGACTGCGAAGCGTGGTCGGAAACGGTCTAGTTGAATTAAGTCAGAGCTTACACTGAAACTGTGTAACGCCTTCGGCGTAAGGGAACACCAAGGACGCTCGCCAAAGTAGCCATCACGCTGCGCGTGATGAACCTCTTGTACGCCGCTTCCATCGCAAGCGCGGCAGGACTACAAAGTCCGCGCCGAGTGAGCGGCCAGCGATCTCGGATGGAGGCAGCCGTCGAGGCGGAAAGTCGGCCCTGCCAGGGATCATCACGCGGAGCGTGATGACTACTTTGCTCAAACTCCCCATCCTGCCAAATCGACCCCAGAGGTCAATGGTATTGTTGAGACGCGGATTCGAAACCGGATCGACCAATCGACCAGGACGTCCTGAATCCTGCTGGCTACCACGCGGCCGGTCAAGGCTGCATTTGTGGATGGTACTTGAACGAGACTTTCACTTTGACTCGGTACGCCGCCACCTTGCCGTCGGCAATCTGCATGTCCATCTCGGTCACCTCGGCGATCCGCAAATCCTTCAAGTGCTTGCCGGTCTCCTCGATCACCGATGCGGCCGCCTTCTCCCAGGACTCGCTGCTCGTCCCAACCAGCTCGATCACCTTGTAAATGTGCTCGGCCATCGCTCGTCCCTCCCTTCGCATGCTTTTGGAATACCTCTGGCACAAACGCCCGCATGGGAAGGTGATGCAAACTCTGTTCCGAACCCGCGGGACGAGCCTTGGGCAGGACGGCCGAACCGGATCCGGCCGGTCAGGCGCGCGGCGGTGGATCGCCAGGTGCGCGCAAAGCGTGACGTACCGCTCGATCCGGCAACGCGCGAGGCGGCATCCAACCAGCGACAGTCGCCGTCCATCGGCCCGAAACCCGCTCACCAGGGCAACTGGTCCAGGCTGACATTGCCCCCGCTGAGCACGATCGCCACGCGGTGCAGGTCGGTTCTTTGCCGGAACTGGTCGCTCAACACGGCGGCGACCGGGACGGCCGAGCTGGGTTCGATAATCAGCTTGGTCCGTTCCCAGACCAGCCGCATGGCGTCGACAATCTCCCGCTCGCCGACCCGGATCACGTTGTCCAGGTGATCGCGGAGGATCGGCCAGGTCAGCTCGCCCAAGCTGGTCCGCAGGCCATCGGCGATCGTCCGCGGCGATTCCTGGGGGATCAGCCGGCCGACCTGAAACGACTGCCAGGCATCGTCGGCCCCGGCCGGTTCGGCGGCCAGCACGCGGACTCCCGGGCGCGTGGCCCGCACCGCCACGCAAATGCCGCTCATCAAACCGCCGCCCCCAACCGGCGCCAGGATCGCGTCGACGTCGGGCACCTGCTGCAGCAGTTCCAGCGCCACGGTGCCCTGCCCGGCGATGATGTCGGGGTGGTCGTAGGGATGGATGAACGTGGCGCCCGTCTGGCGCTGGACGGCGGCAGCCGTCTCCTCGCGGGCCGCCAGCGTCGGTTCGCAGGCGATCACGCGGGCCCCGTAACCCTCGACCGCCCGCCGCTTGACGGCCGGCGAATTGACCGGCATGACGATGTGAGCGGGGATCCCGCGCTGGCGAGCGGCCAGGGCCAGCGCCTGGGCGTGATTGCCCGAACTGTGAGTGACGACGCCCCGGGCGGCCTGCTCGTCGCTTAACCGTGCCACCGCGTTCGTGGCGCCGCGGGCCTTGAACGCGCCCACCTTCTGCAGGTTCTCGCACTTCAGGAATATCCGCCGCCCGGCAAGCTCATCCAGCGTGCGGCAAGTCATCACGGGAGTCACATGCACGAGCCCCGCGATCCGCTCGCGCGCCTCCTGGATCATCGCCAGGTCCACCGCGTATGCCGTCGCCGTCATCCGCCGTCGCTCCCCCGCCGAGCCGCGCGAAATCCCAGCCGGTAACCCTTGCGATAGGCCCGCGTCAGCAACTCGGCGTAATGCTCCGCGCTGGCCCGCTCGCGGCAGCGAATCACCACTTGCCCCGTGTCGTCCAGGACGCGGTATCCCGTCTCGTCCTGGTCAATCGCGTACGGCCGCTCGTCGTCCGCCATGCTCATCGTGCGTTCTCTTCCTGCGGTTTTCTTCCTGCGGTGCTCTTGCCGCGCGGCGCTCATCGGCCACGGGGGGTTCCGGTGGTGTCGGAGGCGCTCAGGCGGGGCCGATCACGCGGCGGATGATCCCCTGGTCGAAGTAATTCACACTCATCCCCGCATCCACGACCAGCGACTGGGCGTTGATGCCCGAGGAACGGGGGCTGAGCAGAAACGCAGCCACGGCCGCCGCTTCCTCCGTCCGCACGGCTCGCCGACGCGGAATCACTTCCTCGGCATACAGGTAGGCATCGACATAGCCGGGTATCCCGGCCGAGGCGGACGTTTTCAACAGGGCCGGCGCCACGGCGTTGAACCGCACGCGGGAGAAACTGCTGAACGACTTGGCCAGAAACGCCAGGGACGAATCCAGGGCCGCCTTGATGGGGGCCATGAAACCGTAGTTCTCGTTGGCCATCCGGGTCGTGGAAATCGACACGGTGACCACCGAGGCATCGGGGTCGAACAGATCCTTCAGCGCGTTGCTCAGCGCCAGCAGCGAATAGCACGAGACATCGACCGCCCGCAGGAACTGCTGCTTGCCCGTTTCGTGGAACGGTTTCATGCCGCCTTCGTAATCGGCAAAGGCGATCGAATGGACCAGGCCATGCAGCACCGGGTGCCGCTGGCCAACCTGCTCGCGCAAGGCCTCGATCTGCCGCGGGTCCTCGACGTCGCAGACGTACACGTCGCTGCCTTCCAACAGTCGGGCGAGACTCTCCCGCCGCCGCTCCGAACGGACGGCGAACAGCACTTCCGCCCCGGCCTCGCGCAGCGCCTGAGCGATGTGCCAGGCCACGCTCTTGCGATTGGCCACGCCGCAGACCAGGATCGTTTTCCCCGCCAATTGCAGAAAATCCATCACGGCACCTGGGCCAACGCGCAGGCGAACTCCAGCCTCGCGGCCAACTTCCCGGCCGACGTCAGTTTGGCCGTCAGAAAGAAGGCGTCGGCCAGCCGTTCTTTCAAGGCCACTTCCACCAGCACCGTATCGCCGGGACGCACCATCTGTTTGAACTTCACATCGTTCAGGCGAGTCGCCACCGGAACGCCGGCCTGCCCCGCGGTCAGGTGCGACAGCAACACGGCCCCGGCCTGCAATCCACATTCGCACAGGATCACGCCCGGCACCAGGGGAAAGTCCGGATAGTGCCCCTGGAAGAAGAACTCGTCCGATCGGAACGTCTTGCGGCAGACGATCGACTGCTCGTCGCGGCGGACGATCTCGTCCAGCAGCAGCATCGGACCGCGATGCGGGATGGCAGCTTCCAGTTCCGATCTGCTCATGGATTGCCCGTCGTGGCCAAGGAGGCGGATGGATCGCCGGCGGTCGCCCTGGTCAGCAAGGCGTCCACGTCGTTGGCCACGATCACGCCATAGTTGATCGCGCCCAACCAGCCGGACATGATGATCCCCACGCTGCCGCTGTGGTACAAGCCGGAGATCTGTTCCGGCAGCTTGCGGCTGACGGCCAGCCCCTCGAACTTGGTGCCGAAGCTGGCGCCCGCCACGTGCTGCGTGTAATGCTGGAAGGTGAGCGGCGTGGACGCCTCGACGTGATCCATCCGCCGCCGGCACTCGGGCACGTACTTTTCCAGGCTGTCGAGCGTGGTTTCGATCAGGTCCCGCTTGCTGGCCTCGTACTCTTCCCGCGACAGGCCGGCCCAGTCCTCGTAGCGGGCGTTCGTGCTGGAGACGATCAGGCACCGCGGCCGGCCCGCCGGGCGCGTCCGGGGATAGTAAAACGAAAACGTGCGGCTGGTGATGTCCCGGCTCAACAGCAGGTCGGTCTGAAACCTCGGCGCGGTCGAACTGAACAGCAGGTCCCCCGTGCTCTCGTCCAGCCGCTCGTCCGGTTTCAGCGCCATGTAGACCTGCGTGCTGGAGTTGTTCAGCCGCACGCCGCGGACTTCCTCCAGGTAATCGGCCGAGAGAGCTTCCGGGCCGACCAGCCGCAAGATGGTGGAGACCAGGTTGGCGTTGGAAACGACGGCCCGGGCCCCGATTTCGCGGCCGCCTACGACCACGCCGCGAACCCGCCCGCCGCGGACCAGAATCCGTTCGACCGGGCAGCGGATGCGGATCTCCACGCCGTTGCGCAGCAGCTCCTGCCGCATCAGAGCCACCAGCCCGTCGGTGCCCCCCTCAAACGTGAAGACGCCCCGCGACATGAAGTTGGAAAACACGATCCCGTACGTGATCGCCGGATCCTCCAGCGTCGATCCGTTGGCGTATGTGATCGGCTCCATCAGCAACCGCACCACGTCCTCGCGGCCGGGAAAGAAGCGGTCGAACAACTGCCGGGTGGTCACCTGCTGGTCGTCGTAGAAGTTCATCCCGCGAGCCGTATCGAAGAACTCGCGGACCGTCGCCTCGGCCAGCCCGAACCGGCCGGTCAGCAGCCGCGAAAAGTCGTCGCGGTTGTAGGACGTGGTCAGCGAGAACATCGGGTTGTCGAAGCGGATATTCCGGAGCTGTACGATCGAATCGGCGATCTCGGCCGTCCAGTACCTCCGGCAGCTCTTGACCATCCCGTACGGGAACCCGTGCAGCGAGACGTCGAAGATGTGCCCGCCCGGACGTTTGAACCAGGTCGCCATGCCGCCCAGCTTGTAATGCTGCTCCAACAGCAGCACCCGATACCCGGCCCGGCCCAGGACGTTGGCCGCGGTCAACCCGGCCAGCCCGCTGCCGATCACGATCACGTCGTAGGACGGTTGGACGTCTTTCAGAAAGTCCTTCGGCATAGTTCCCGTCCGGCCCGCACGCGAGGCGACCGGTCTCCTGAGTTATCGACCGCCAGCGCCGGTTACCATACAAACCAAGCCCTACGAATCCGCGTGACCTGCCGGCCGTTGCGCGCATTGTGCATCCAGTCCCGCAGGCCCCTCCCCAGCCCTCCCCGAAGCGGGGAGGGAGCCAGAGGGATATCAAGGGGGAGACCACGGTGAAGTGGAGGCCGTTCCAAGCGGCGCTGTGTCATCAGTCCTCCTCGCGCAGCAGGTGCCTGTTGGCAATGGAAATCCCGCTGACAATCGCTCCAATGATACCGACAAACCCCTGGTCTGTCCCGCACAGGAACAGGTTTTTCAAGTGCGTCGTGCCGTCCAGCCGCTTGTCGGGCGCGCCGTAGACGGCCCCGTTGTCGTGCCACGTGAAGCGGCGGATGGTGGTCGGCGTGAACATGTCGGTGTCGATCACCCGCTGGCGGAAGTCTGGGATGAAGCGGACCGCCGAGGCCACGGCCCGATCGTACCAGCGATACTTCTCCAGGGCGTAGGCCTCGGCCTGCAGCGTGTTCCAGTGGTCGTAATTGGCCAGCGACGTGATCCGGACCACACCCTCGGGCAGGTTTCCGTCCGCCGGATCGTAGAGGTAGTTGTTGGGAGAGCAGATGACGCCCGTTCGCACGTCGCACAACTCGTCCGGCCGTTGCCAGTGGAAGCGGTCCGAGTCGTTATAGAAGACGATCGTCTGGGGAAACTCCAGCGCCGCGGGCTGGCAATCCAGGATCGAGACGCACTCGGTAAACGACAACCGGCCGGCCGGCACCCGCTCCAGCCGGCTCGTGTCCTCGCACAGCCGCAGCGTCTCGACCAGGCCGGCGGACGAGAGAATCTTGCGGGCTTCGAGCTGCTGGCCGTTGTCCAGCACCACTCCCACCGCCCGCTCGCCTTCCACCTGAATCCGTTCGACTCCCGACCGCAACTTCAGCTCGCCGCCGAGCGCGCGGAAGCGCCGCACGAGTTGCTTGAGGATCACGCGGACGCCCGCCAGCGGCCGCGCCAGCCCCTCCAGGAAGATGCTCCGGAACATGATACAGAACTGGCCAAAGTCCATGTCGTGCTCGCGGGCGTTGCCGTACCACATCAGCGGGCAGAGCAGCATCTCCACCAGCAGCGGGTCCGAGAGCGTCTCGGCCAGGACCTGGCGAGCGGACAACTGGTAGGCTTCCTCGTTCAGGTCATCGTAGTCGACCAGCCGCCGCAGCAACTGTTCAAAGCCGTCCTGCTGCCCGGGAAACTCGCGGGCGATCTCCGACCTGAGCAATTCCAGGTCGTTGCTGAACCGCAGTTCCCGGCCCGGAAACCGGATGCTCGAACCGAACTGCGGGGCCAGCGCGAAGTCTTCCCAGCGGAAACGCAGTTGGCGGAGGATGCGGGCCAGCGGCCCCTTGCGCTGGCCCTGGGCGGTGAAGTTCGTGACGGCATGCAGTCCCACGTCGTAATCGCGGCCCCGCAGACGGTAGAACGAATTCAGCCCGCCGATCGTGTAATGCCGCTCCAGAATGCACACGCGCTGGTCGAAGTGAGCCAGCCGAATGCCCGCCGCCAGGCCCGACATCCCGGCACCGATAATGATGGTGTCATACACAAGCGGACCCGCGCGCCGACCCGGTTCAGATCTTCTGCATGTCCCGCATCAACGGTTCCAGGTAGCTGACCGTGCTGGCCATGCTGGCCAGATGGGAATAATCCTCTTCGGGGATCTGCACCCGGTAACGCTTCCGCAACTCCATCACGATATCCAGGAAGTCCATGCTGTCCAGTTCCAACTGGTCGCGAAACGCCACGTCGTCGTCCAGCGCGCTCAGGTCGTCGTCCGGAGCGATGTCTCCCAGAATGTCCAACACTTCTTCCCGAATCTCGGCAGGTGTCATGCCCTGGTCCTGTAATTGGGGGCCCCCGCGCGGCCCTTCAAATTCGCTTGATGATCACGACGGAGTTGATGCCCAGCATGCCAAACGAATTGTTCAGCACGTAGCTCACCCGCTCCAGCTCTCGCGGCTGATTCAACACCAGCCCCGGCACGTCGCACTCCGGGTCCAGCGTATCAACATTGATCGTCGCGTGGCAGACCCCGTCCCGGAAGGCGAGCAGGTTGCCGGCCAGTTCCAACGCACCCGCCGCTCCCATGCAATGACCGATAAAGCTCTTCGTATTGTTGAAAAACGTCTTGCCACTGTCCCCGAACACGCTCCGTAGCGCGACGCACTCCTGCGTGTCGCCGCTGGAGGTGCCGGTCGCATGAGTGCTCACGATATCGATCTGCTCCGGCACCAGCCCGGCTCGCCGCAGAGCCAACCGCACGCACTCGGCCTGCCGCTGCGGGTTGGGCAGCACGAAATCGGTGGCGTCCGTGTTGATGGCGTAACCGGCCAGCTCGCCGTACACCTGGGCCCCGCGGCGCCGGGCATCGTCCAGCCGTTCCAGCACGAACACGCAGCCCCCCTCGGCCACCACGATCCCGTTCCGCTCCACGTCGAACGGCCGCGAAGCCCGCGCCGGATCGTCGTGCTCGGCCAGCGCCCCCTGACTCTTGAAGCTGGCGAAAATTCCGAACGTCCGGACGCTCTCCGACACCCCGCCCGCCAGCGCCACGTCACAGTCGCCCAGCCGTAACATCTGAGCGCCCTGCACGAGCCCCGCGTTGCCGGCCGCACACGCGGCGCCAATCGTGTAGTGTGGCCCCGTGATCCCCATGTTCAAGGCCACTTCGCCCGCCGGGTTGTTGGCCACCGTCCGCGGATTGTGATGGTGCGACCAGAAACTGGTGTCGTAGTCGTAACCCTTCAGCTCGTAAATCTCGTTCTCCGTCTCGACGTTGCCATGCTCCGTCACCCCCAGGTACACGCCGACGCTCGCCGGATCGACGTTCGGCCAGTCCAGACCCGCGTCGGCCACGGCCTCCTGAGCGGCATAGATACCCACGCTGCCGGCCCGCGTCCCGCGGCGGAGGTCCTTGCGCGACTGGTAACGCCGTTCGTCAAACGTGCACAAACCGGCCAGCGTCTTGCCGACATAACGAATCTCGTACGGCACCACGCCGCTGCGGCCGCTCAGCAAACTGTCGCGAAACTCCCGCAACGAATTGCCGTTGGGTGCCGTCAGACCAATCCCCGTAATCACGATACGCTGATGGTCCGGCAGTGGAGACGACGAGTCGGCGCGGATCATCTATCGAAGGTCCTCAATGGAAAGGCAAATCCAGAAAAATAAACCTTTTGGCAGCCATTGACAAGCAGGCTGGCGGGTCGCGGCTGAGACTCGTTCTCCGCGGGCCGAGGTCCCATCACCACCAGTCACTGACGGGCCGGCGGCCGGTCGTCACCTGGCTGTCCCGTAAGCTGACGGCCAGCTCGCGCCCCAATCGTTCCATCCCCTCATCCGTGCTAATCCGGGGAACATAACCGAAGTCCCGCCGCGCCCGGCCAATGTCGAAATAGTGGTCCGTCGCCAATTGCGCGGCCAGAAAACGGGTCATCGGCGGCTCGCTACCGATGCCGGCCAACTTATAGGCCGCCTCGTACAGCGCCCCCACCCGCCACGCCACTTGATACGAAATCCCACGCCGCACCGGAGGCAAACCGGCAAGTCCCAGCAACTGGTCGATCCACTGCCAGCACCCCACGGGCTCCCCCTGGCTGAGAAAATACGCCCTACCACTTGCGGCCGCTCCTTCGCCCAACGCCTCCGCCGCCAGCCGATGAGCCAACGCGGCATTTTCGACATAGATCATGTCGATCCGATTCGAACCGTCCCCCACCCGGCGCAGCTTCCCCTGCCTGGCCCGCTGGATCAGCCGCGGGACCAGATGGTCGTCTCCCGGCCCCCAGATCAGGTGCGGACGCAGGGCACACGTCCACAGTCCGTCCCGCCCGTTGCTTTCCAACACATGCCGCTCAGCCAATGCCTTACTGTGGGGATAGTGGCACAACCAGCGAGCGGGATAGGGAACCGACTCGTCCACGCCCGACTGCGGCCGGCCGTCAAACGTCACGCTGGGACTGCTGGTGTAGACCAGCCGAGAAACGCCATGCCGCACGCAGCCCGACACTACGTGCTGCGTCCCCAGCGTATTGATGCCGTAATACTCCCTCCAAGGCCCCCAGATTCCTGCCACGCCCGCAACGTGGAACACGACTTCCCGGTCCCGACACGCCTCGGCCACGGCGGCCGCATCCTGCAAATCGCCGGTCAAGCCGTGCATTCCCAGCCGCTCCAATTCCGGATAGCGGCGGCGGGAAAACCCGCGAACGTCCCAGCCCTCAGCGAGCAACAGTCTGACCAGCGCACGCCCCAGGAATCCCCCCGGACCGGTCACCAGCGCTCGTAATCGCCCCACTCGCAGTTGCCCCTCAACCAGCAGCCGGCTACTTCTTGTTGTCCTTGGGATCGCCTTCGATCGAACGCTTCAAGTCGTCGAAGGTCAGCGGCTGGTCCGACTTCGAGTCGTCCGTCGCGGATGCTCCAGCCGCAGGCTCGCTCGTCGCGGCAGGACCTCCGGCGACTGGTGCCACGCCAGCCGGTCCAGGTCCCACGTCGGGACTCGCCGCCCGCTGGGGTCGCTCGTCGCCCGTGGCCAGACCGCCAGCGGGGTCCGACGAACGAACCGGACGGTTCCCGGTCATCAACATCACCCTCGGTACGGTGAACCCCACATGGCCCGTGCTGCCCACAGCCGCCCGGGGCAACAACAATCGCAAGTCGTCGGTCAGCTCGCCCGGCAGTTCGAACACCAACAAATCGCTGGCCGACTCACCCGGTGCCAGCGGAACACTCGTCCGCTGCCGGCCGTCGGCCGAGGCGTCCAGCCCGACCAGCGGACAGACCGCGTCGCTGGCGTCCAGCAGCGCGGCACGAGCTTCGGCTCCCAGAATCCCGGTGCCGTTCCAACTGGAATAATCCACGACCGTGTCCGCCGACGAGTTGGTCACAACCATCTGCACGAACGCCTTCGGCCGCTCACCCGTCGCGGGTGGGCTCCCACTGGCCGGCTGGTCCCCGGCTGCCGGCTGTACCGCAGGCCCCGGCTGGCCCCCGCCCGCGGGCTGGCCCGACTGCTCCAACCAGGCTGCCGCGACGCGGACTTCCGCCGCTCCGCTGCGGACCCGCATCCGCGAGGCATCGGACCAGCGGCGGATGGCGCGAGCCACTGCCACCAGCTCCCGCCGCTCAGTATCAGCCACGGCACTGGCCGCCCCGGTTGCGGACTGTGCGTCGCCGGCAGCGGTCGCCGCCTCCGAGACCCGCTCGGCCGGACCCTCGGCTTCCAAATCCGACTCCTCCAGGTCCCGTTCCGGCTCCGCCGCGCCACCTTCCCCCTCATCGTTTGCCGCGACCGTCACCGCTTCGGACGTTCGTCCCCAATTCAGCAGCAACGCAAGCCCCACGCCGCCAGCGACCAGCAGCACTCCCCCGGCGATCCCCACCAGCAGCCACGGATTGGAGGCCTTGCGGCGAGCCAGCAAGCGATGGGTGCGCTCGGGCAGCGGCGCCGGCACCGCCTCGCCCATCCCACCAGGGCCGTGCCCCATTGCCGCGTGCCCCATTGCCGCGGGATTTCCGGTTGTTGGCATCGGCGGTGGAACCGCGAGGCCCATCGGAATCGACCCGCCAGTCACACCGGGGGGGGGCGGCGGCTTGGGAGATGAAGCAACTGGAGGTTTGGTACTGGTTCCGCTCCGCCGTGGCGCGACCACTGGCTTCTTCGCCGGGATGGTCCGCGTCGAGTCGTCGACCGGTTGGGTGTCGTGAGCCGGCAGGGTGTCCGAAGCCGAAGCCGGCTTGGGATGGCCGCCGGGCAATGGCTTGGCTCGGCGAACAGAACTGGTAACGGGGCCGCTCTGGACCGGGGGGCCGCTTGCGCCGCTGGAAGTCCGAGCCGCCGTTTGCCCCGACTCGGCAGGCGACAGAACCACCGAACCGCTCGCCTGCCCGTTCGGATACAGCCCACGAACGCGGCTGGCGGGGACCCAACTGCCGGCCTCCCCCTGGCGGACCAGACTGTCGGGAGTCAACTGCCCCTGTTCGGCCAGTTGCCGCAGCAAGTCGGCGGTGATCGGCCCCAACTGCTGGTCCCCAATTCGACAGTACCACTGCACCGCCATGGCGGGTGCCTCGCGGAAAGGAGCCTCTCGCCGGCAGTCGCCCTTGTGCGGCTGCGCGGAACAAACATCACGCTTCCCAATTTAACGATTCACGTTGCCAGTTACCAGCTTCCGGCGTGGCGATCCGCCGATTCAAGCTGGCCGGCTGCCCATACCGCCAGCTTCTCGCGGAAGATCTTCGCGTTGTGCCGGATGTCCACGGGCAACGCGGGGTGCCAGAGCACATCGGCCACGGTCTCGGTCAGCGGCTGGGATCGAGCCAGCTCGCGCAGTTCGGCCAGCAACCGCTCGCGTTCGCCCTGGGTGGCAGGCGTCCGCTCCGGCCAGGTTTCGACGACCGCCACCGGGCGCTGGCTGCCCGGCGGTCCGACACCAACCAGGGCCGACCGATACACACTGCCATGTCCGTTCAGGATGGCCTCGCAGGGGATCGTGAACATGGTGCCGTGGCTGGCTTGAACCCGGTGGGCTTTCCGACCGCAAAACCAGAAGCGATCCTGGTCGTCCAGGTATCCGACGTCCCCCAGCCGATGCCAGACGGTATCCCCGTCCCGCACCTTATGCAGGGCGTTGGCTTCGGTCCGCGTCACATACTGCCGAGTCACCACCGGCCCGCTGACCATCAGTTCGCCGACTTGGCCCGCCGGCAGCGGCCGCACCTGGTCGATCCTCTCCAGCGGACCGTCGTCGATCGCGATCACCTGCCAGCGAATCTGGGGAAATCGGCCGCCGACGCAGGTTCCCGCGCCATGGGCCGACCGCGCCGCCGTCTCGTCGAGCACCTGGCGGCCCGAAATGGATGCCACGGGCAACGCCTCGGTCGCTCCGTAGGGCGTGTGAATGTCGCCCTCCGGATGGATCGCCGCCCGCATCCGTTGCAGCACGTGCACCGGCACCGGCGCTCCGGCCGAAAGTACTCGGCGGAGCGTCGGCATTTGGATCGCGTGCTGCTCGCAGTACCGCCCCACGGTGTTCCACAGGGCCGGCGAGCCGAACGCCTGAGTGATCTGCCAGCGCTCGATCGGCTCAACAATGTTCCGCGGATCCACCTGAGCTGGTCGCGTCGGGTCCATGACGGGAATCACGGTACTCACACCCATCGCGCAGTTGAACAGGGCGAATAGCGGGAAACCGGGCAGATCGATTTCGCCGGGCTGGATCCCATAGAACTGCTGGATCTCGGCCGCTTGCTGGACGAAGTTGCCATGCTCGTACAACACGCCCTTGGGAGGCCCCGTGCTGCCGGTGGTGAAGATGATCGCGGCTGGGTCGCCGGGATCGGTCGGCGACTGGCTCTCGGCGGGCGAGGGGCTCTCGGCCGGAAAGCGGCGGGCTCGCAACTGGCGCAGCGTCGGTCCGCCCCAGAACCAGCGCCGCCCGACCGTCAGGTTGCAGCGAGCCTGGGGAAAGCGCCGAGCCAGCAAGGTCCGGACGGCCTGAACCAGCGGGATGCCAATAAATCCTTCGGGTTCGACTTCCTCCAGGCAGCGCAGCAGGTGGCTGCGCCCCATGCCCGGATCGATCAGCACGGTGACCGCGCGGGCCTTGAACAGGGCAAACACGAGCGAGATGAAGTTGATCCCCGGCCGGACCATCAGCACCATCCGCATCCCGGGCCGCACGCCCATGGCCCGCAAGCCGGCGGCCAGGTGGCTGCTGTCGCGATCCAGTTCGGCGAAGGTCAGTTGGCGGTAGCTGCGCGCAGGCCGCCAGCGGCGTCCCCGATCCAGCGGTTCGGCGATCGCCATGGTGTCCGGCCAGCGATGGGCCGACAGCGTGAGCCGAGCGGCCACATTGCCTTCGATCGCCTGCTGGCTGGGGATGTCAGGCGGTTGGGACATCAGGGGCGGGCGGGGCATCGGGAGCGGGTGGTCGCGCCGGGCGACTGGAGCACGTGGCGGGTGATGACAGGTCGCCATTGTATGCCAGCGGTTCGGCCGGGACCACGTGGCCCCGGTCCACCTCGTCGCGCAGGTAGTCCAGCATCATGGCTGCCACGTCCACGTCGAGTGCTCGCGCCAGCCCCCGCCAGCCCGGCACGGCATTCACTTCCAGCAGATGCAACCGCCCGTCGCGGTCCGGCAGGATGTCGACGCCAGCCAGCGGCGTGCCGAGCAGCCGGGCGGCTCGACCCGCCAGCTCCGCCACCTCCGGCACCAGCTCGTACGGTTCCGCCCGCGCCCCGCGGCTGACGTTGGTCCGCCAGTCGCTGTCACTGACCCGCCGGATCGCCAGCATCCGCGGGCCCACCACCAGCACCCGCAAGTCGTGGCCCTGGTGCGGAACGAACTGCTGCAGATAAAGAACCGCCCCCTGCTGGGTCAACAGCCGGGCCACACGCCACAACAGCGACTCGTCGCCGACCCGCATCAGCCCTCGGCCCTCGCTGCCAAACATCGGCTTGACGACCACGTCGCCGCCCAGCCGGCCGAACGCCTCCACCGCCTCCTCCGCGTCCTGCCCGACCCAGGTGGCCGGAGTCGGCAGGCCCGCCTGGCGCATCCGGGCCACCGAAAGATACTTGTCCACCGCCAGTTCCAGCGCCCGCGGAGGATTCCGCACCACGGTACCCTGCGCTTCCAGGCAACCCAGAACGTCCATCCGCAAGACCACCTGCTCCAGCGATCCGGGCGGCATTGTCCGCACCAGCACGGCGTCGAATTGGGCCAGGTCCAGCCCGGCCGAGGCAAACTCCAGCCGGCCGCCGGCCGACCAGCCGCAATGGACCCGCGAGAATGGCGCGCCGATCAATTCGTACCGACCCTCGGCGGCCCGAGCCAGATCGTGGAAGTACCATCCAGTCGGCGAACCCAACACGCAAAACCGCATCGAAGCCTGCTTTCCTGTTCCGCCAGAAAACCGCCGTTCCGCCGTGAGCCCGTTGCGGCGCGTTCCGCTCAAGCGAACGATTGCTCCAGCACATCCGGTCGCAGCTCGCCGTAGCGCCGAGTGCGGCCGGTGCGGGTATTGATCAGCGTGACCACCGCCGGGCTGAACAGCAACGGGTCGATCCGGTAGAAATCCCGTTCGTACTGCTCGAACAACACGCCGAACGGCCGGCCGTAGTCGGGCGACGAACAACTGGGGACGCGAGGCCCCAGGTGCACCAGTTCGTCGTCGTCCGCGTCAACCCACAAGGTCACCTGGCCCCCGTACAGGACGGCGTCGTTGGTGCGGCCGATCGCCGCCAGATCGTTTTCCGCCACGGGGGGCAACGGAGCCGTGCCCCAGCCGCTGACGACCTGGGCCAGGTCGAATCCCAGCTCATGCAGCTTGTGCAGGGCCGTTTCCACACTGCGAGCGACCACTTGCACCGTTCCGGCCAGACTGGAGGTGGCGGCCATCAGAAGCGTCAGGCGCTCCACCGCCACACCGCAATCGCTCGCCAGGCGGTCGGCCAGACTGAGCGGCGGCAAGGAACTGGTCTCCAGCACCCCCACCGCAACGGCGGGCCGTTCGCGAAACCCAATCCGGTCGAACAGATCTTCCTTGCCGGCCGCCGCCCGCATCGGACCGGAACCCATGGCGAAAAATTTCGGCTCGGCCTGAATCTGCCAGCCGGCGTATTGAGCGGCCATGCAAGCGGCCACCGGATGATCGGTCCTCACGCA
>JAGFJK010000262.1 GCA_024102795.1 Pirellulaceae bacterium | reverse complement strand
TCGAACCGCCGCGGTCCGCCGGCAGCCTCCGCCATCCGCCAGACAACCACCTGGTCGTCCGCACGGTTGGCCCAGGCCATGGTCGTTCCAGCCTGGTCGTGAGCGACCGGTCCCGAGGGGAAAGGGTTGCCGAGCGAGCATTCGCTGGCTCGCGGCGGGCCAATTGCCAGCCAGCCGATGGCCAAGCCGCTGGTCACCGGCCCTGGCCGTTGTGCAATCGCGGCGGTGGAACTCGGCGCCTGTTCGTCGCGCCGGAACGCCAGCGGCCAGCGGGCAAGCTGCCCTTGCTCGACGGTCAACAAGTCACCCGCCGGGTGGAACGACGCCAGGCCGTGGGGACCCAGTGGCAAGTGGGCAAGCTGCCTGCCGTCGGCCACGGACCACAAGCGAACGCCGTCGTAATCGGCCGACGCCAGCAGTTGACCGGTTGGATCGAACTCCAGCGACCAGGGACCGACGGCGGACGAGCGGCGGCGCTGGTTGCCGGGTGGTCCATGGTACAACGTGCGGCGGCTCGCGCCTCGCACCACTTCCCAACGCTCGGCGTACTCGGTCGTCCCGCCCAGCAGGTAGCGGCCATCGGCACTCCACCGGTACACACCGCTGGTCCGAGCCCGGACCAGCTCCTTGCCCGTCCGGCAGTCCCAAAGTCGTGTCGTGCCGTCCAGCGCATGGGACGCCAACAGTTCGTCCCACGGGTCGAACGAGACGTGGATGCCGCCCGCCTCGTGCCCCTCCAGCACGGACTGGACCTGCCGGGCGGCGACATCCCAGACGTAAATGCGGCTGTCGTCGCAGCCGGCCGCCAGGCGGGAACCTGCTGGATTCCAGGCAATGCCGTGGACGCCGGCCGGATGCTCCAGGGCAGTCAGCGGGAAGTATTCGTCGACGCCCACCACTTGCACCTGGTGATCGGTCGCGCAGGACACGGCCACGCGCGAAGCGCCTGGGGCCAGCGCGATCTGGTGCGGCCACGCGGTGGCGAGCAGGCTTCGCACCAGGGACAGATCGGGGCGGCGATACAGGCGGACCTGGCCATTCCAGAGTCCCGCGGCCAGGTAGCGACCGTCGCCGCCAAACGCCAGGCTCAGGTCGGTCGCTTCGTGGGGTAGTTCGGCCTGGAGTTCGCGCTGGTCAAGATCCCACAGATAACACTTGTTGCGGGAGCTCAGGTAGGACATGCCGCCCAGCGTCTGGCCGGAATCGTCCAGCCGCAGCACCTCCACCGGCTGATCCGGCGTGAACGTCGCCAGGGTCGCGTTATCCAGCATGTCGCGCACCTGCACGTCTCCTTGGGCGTCCACGTATGCGTATCGTCCGTCACGAGCGTCAAAGGCCTGCGTCAATTTTCGCGGCGTGTCGAGCTTCCATTGGCGGTCCAGCCGCAGGTCAGGCAAGGCCAGGCAGGCGATCGCCTCGTTGCGCAGCACGCGAATGCCTTCGGCTTCCATGCCGCCGGACTGGGGCAGGGATCGCACGATCTCCGAGGCCTTGCCGAGCAGGCTCAGCGAACGGACCTGCTGTCCTTGCTGCTGGCTGAGCCGAGCGGCTCGGACCTGATCGGCATAGGAGCGCCAGAGCTGGTCGAGGGCCAGGGTGCGGGACGCGGACGCCGACCGCTCGGCGCTTTCCGCCCGGGCCAGTTCGAAGCCCAGGCGCAAAGTCAGGACCAGAAAGACGCCAGCCGAGACGGCGGTCAGCAGTGCGACCAGGGCCAGCAGTGCGGCGACTTTCGGGTTACGCCGCGTCCAGCGGCGCAGGCGTCCCCAGGTGGTCGCGCGGCGAGCCCGGATCGGTTCGTGCGCCAGAAAGCGGCGGATGTCGTCGGCCAGTTCCGCGGCGGTTGAGTAGCGTCGGGTGCGATCCTTTTCCAGGGCCTTGAGCACGATTGCGTCCAGGTCCTGCCACTGCGAGCGGGGCAAGGCCAGCGCGTCCGGCGGAGGAGCCGCCTCGCCGCCG
>JAGFJK010000252.1 GCA_024102795.1 Pirellulaceae bacterium | reverse complement strand
CGCCGGCCGAACGCGACGCGGGCGAGGTCCCGCCGCCGTCGGGAGACCTGCCCGACACCCGACTGCCTCCCGCCCCGGCGCCAGCCGAACTTCCGGCCGGTACGCTGATCGGCTCCGGTCCGCTCGCGGATATCACCCTGCCGACTGAAGATCCGCTGACCCGCACTCAACTGGATGGATGGAACCGGGCGCTCCAGCGGCTGGGTCGCGACTCGACAAGTCGCCTGCTGCGCGGGCTCAAATCCGTCCGCGATGGCAAGCCGTTGGCGGCTGGCGAGGGGGCCGAGGATGCGGAACTGGCCCCCTGGCGGGAAATGCTCGACCGCCTGGACGCCGCCTGGACCAGGTTTCACGACGACGCCTTGACGTCGCTGGCCGAGGATGCGGCCGGCTTGAACGCCGAGCAGCGCGAGCAGTGGCTGGCCGTGCTGCAACGTTCCCGCTCGACCTGGCAGCAGCAGTTCTTGCCGGCCTTGCAAGCGGCGGCCACGCCAGACGGCCCGACGTTGGAACAGGTCGTGGAGCTGTCGCGGATGCAGAGCCTGTTGGACCAGGTGGCGCTGCGCCGCGTCGAGGACAACACGGTCCTGCGGGCCGCGGAATCGGACGCCTGGTTCCGGCTGCTGGAACAACTCGCGGCGGCCGAACCGCAAGCTTTGACTCAAGCCTCCACCGGCGCGGTGGGTTATCTGCAATTATATAAGCAGCCGGACGTGTATCGGGGCAAGCTCGTGACAGTGCGCGGCCAGGCACGGCTGGCCTACCGAGTGCAGGCGCCGGAAAACATCTACGGAATCGACGCCTACTATATCTTCTGGGTCAAACCGGCCGGCGGACCGGATCTGCCGCTGGTGGTCTATTCGCTCGAGCTCCCGCCCGGATTTCCCCAGGTCCAGGCCAAGGCAGTCGACCAGGCGGCCAATCGGTTGAACGAGGACGTCGAGTTCACCGGTTATTTCTTCAAACGCTGGGCCTACGCCGCTCAGAACGGTGCCAACACGGCGCCGCTGCTGTTGGCTCGCGCGCCCCGCTGGTATCCTCGCACGGGCCTGGTCGCACGCTCGGTCGAGCTGCCGTCGCTGGCGGCGACCTTGGCGATCGTGGCCGTCGGTCTGGGCGTCGCGCTGGCCCTGACCGCGGCGGTGTTTCTGTCACGCCGGCGGGCGGCGGCAGACTGGCGGCCAGGCGCGACGCCGCGCGAATCGTCCCCGCAGTTTGAACACCTGGCTCACGGGGACCACCCCACGCGGATCGAAGCAACGCTGCGCACCCTGGCGGACGATCAGCCCGGCGAGTCCCGCGACGGCGGACGCTGATGCCGAGCGCACAGAAAAAAAGTGAGAGCACGCCATGCGTCTTCAACCCCTCGAGTGCGGCTTGAACCGGACGGCGCGCAGCCCGCGGCAAAGGGTGATCGGGTGGGCCATCGTGGGCCTGGCCTGGCTGACCCTGGCTGGCCCAGCCGCCAACAGGCTGGCGGCCCAGCCGGCCGCCGGTGACACCCAGCCGGCCCCGAACGACGCCCAATCGGCCCCGAGCGACACCCAGCCTGCTCGTCCGACACCGCTGGAGGGCGAGTCGGTGTTGCCCTGGAATCGCGGTGGTCTCGACCGGGCTCGCTTGCCGGTGGGACAGCTTGGCGGGCCGCGCGAGCTGATGCAGTTGTACGGCGTGGACGACAGCCAGCTCCGCTCGTTGTTCGACGGGCAACCGCTGGGAGCTGACGAGGAGGAGGCGCTGGTCCGGATCCTGTACCGCTTGCCGCACGTGGGGCTGGACAGCGTGCATCGCTGGGTCCGCCCCTGGTCGTCGGGCGGCGAATTGGCCGCCGACCCCGAATCGCAGCGCGTGCAGTTCTTCCGAATCCAGGGGCGGGTGCGGCACGTGGAACGGCAGGAGATCTTGCCGGAGCTGGCGGAGCTGTTCGAGTTTTCCGCCTACTATCGGGTGCGGATGGAGGTTCCGGGCGATCCTCATCCGCTGCTCGTCTGCGCTCGCCAGGTCCCACCCGCCTGGCCGCTGGACGAACCGCTGGACGAAGCGGCCGCCGTCGATGGCTTGTTCCTGAAGGTAGGCGCCGCGGCGTCGGAGGGTGCCGAGTCGGCGGCCGGTCCCGCGGAACTGGTGTTTGCGGCGGACCGGATCGCCTGGTTGCCCGACCGGCCGCGGCCGGAGTGGGGCGTGACCGACCACCACGTGTTGTTGGCCCGTCTGGGAATGGATGTCGGCCGGCTGGACGACGTCCGCCAGCGGAACCGCAAGCCGATCGGCAAGGAAGACCGCGAGAGTTTCTACCAGTTGCTGGCCGCCAGTGGCCGGATGACACCCGAACTGGCGGGCGACGTGCGGCCCGACGCGCTGGACCTGGCGAAACTGCTGCTGGAACCCGAAACGCAGCACGGCCGGCTGATCCGCTGCCTGGGCACGGCGCAGCGTGTCACGCGGATCGTGGTCAACGACGAGGACATTCGCCAGCGGTTCGGGATCGACCACTACTTTCAAATCGACGTCTTCCTGCCGCTTGGCGACCGCTCCATCCGCCTGGGCCAGAGCGACGACGACGGCCCCGTGTTCACCAACAGTTTTCCGGCCACGTTCTGCGTCCTGCGGCTGCCGCCGGAATTGGAGGACTTGTCCCAGCGGATGGCGGCTGGAACGCTGGCCACCGAGACGTTGAACGAGCGGGTGGAGATCACGGCGTTCTCGTTCAAGCTGTGGGTTTACAAGTCGCAGTACGTGAGTTCGTTTGAGCAGCAGCAGCGGCAACTGGCCCCGATGCTGGTGGCCACGTCGGTGCGGATGGCGCCGTTGCGGATGGGCAGAAACTTCTGGTTCGAACTGACCGCCGGGGTGACGTTTGTCGGCGTGCTGGTGCTGGCCTGGATCGGCATCTGGCGGTACAACCGCAGCGACACTCGATTCGAGCGCACGACGCTTCGTCGGACGTTGCAGGTACCCCCCGGCGCGGCTTTGGAGCAGCTCGAACTGCCGCCGTCGGCCGGCCCCGATTTCAGCCGGCTTGAATCGCGCGAGCCGCCGCCTTCGACTTGAGGGCGGCGGACCTGGGCGTGTCCAGTCCCCTTGACTTCGCCGACTTCCGTCGCATATTCGAGGCTGGCTGCGGCCATTGGCGGCCGTCCCACGAGACACTCAGGATCATCAGGAGACAGGCGTCATGCGTCGCGCGAAAATCACCATCGTTGGAGCGGGAAACGTGGGGGCCACCACGGCGCATTGGTGTGCGGCCGCCGAACTGGGCGACATTGTGCTGGTCGATGTTCCGGCCACCGAGCAGATGCCGATGGGCAAGGCGCTCGACCTGCTGCAGTCGGGCCCGATCATGGGATTCGACGCGCGGATCGTGGGGGCGACCGACTATGAAGCGGCGGCCGGCAGCGACGTGGTGGTGATCACGGCCGGCATCGCCCGCAAGCCGGGGATGAGCCGCGACGATCTGCTGGCCACGAACGCCCGGATTGTCAGTTCGGTCACCGAGCAGGTCAAGGCGTGCAGCCCGAATGCGATCCTGATCGTGGTCAGCAATCCGCTGGACGCCATGGTGCAGCGCGCGCTGCAGGTCAGCGGCTTTCCGCCTCACCGCGTGCTGGGACAGGCTGGTGTGCTGGACACGGCCCGCTACCGGGCGTTTCTCTCGCTGGAGCTGGGTGTGAGCGTCGAGGACATCTCGGCGCTGCTGATGGGCGGCCACGGCGACACGATGGTGCCGATGCCCAGTTGCACGTCGGTGGGTGGCATTCCCGTCACGCAACTGCTCAGCCAGGAGCGTCTGGATGCGATCGTCGATCGCACTCGCAAGGGCGGAGCGGAGATCGTCAGTCTGCTCAAGACGGGCAGCGCGTACTACGCTCCGGCCGCGGCCACGGCGCAGATGGTCGAGGCGATCGTGCGCGACAAGAAGCGGTTGATTCCCTGCGCCGCGTATTGCGATCGCGAATATGGCGTCGGCGGATACTACGTCGGCGTGCCGGTGATCCTGGGCAGCGAGGGCGTCGAGAAGATCGTCGAGCTGCAACTGACCGCTTCCGAGCAGGCTGCTTTCCAGCACAGCGTCGATGCCGTCAAGGAACTGGTGGCCGCGATGGGCAAGATCCTGGCGGGCGGCTGAGAAGATTCTCGCGCGGCTGACATTGACAGTTCGCGCTGCCTGCTTTAAAACCCGGTGCCATCGGTTAAGCGGAATCTTCACGAGCCCAAGCCGCGACTCGCCTGGCGGCTTGCCGGGCAGCTCGTCGCTCGTACACATCAAATCACTCACTGCCCATGAATCGCATTCAACTTCCACCGCTGGCTTCGCCAGCGGGCGGCCCGGAGTTCGTCCAGCAAGCCCGGATTACCCGCGGTGAGCTGCAAGGTGTGCCGCACGCCACGTTCGTGCCGATGCACTACGAGCCGAATTACGCCTATCCACTCCTGATCTGGCTGCACGGGCCGGGCGACGACGAACGCCAGTTGCCCCGGCTCATGCCGCATATCAGCATGCGCAATTTCGTGGCGATCGCTCCGCGCTGCGCGGCACCGCCGACCGCGGCGTCATCTGCCGCGGAGGCCGAATGGGAAGCTGACGGGGTTCTGCCACGCGTCGAGCAAGCGGTGTTCGATTGCCTGCAGATGGCCAGCGAGCGGTATCATATCGCGGCGCATCGCGTGTTCCTGGCTGGCTTCGGGCCCGCGGGAACGCTGGCCTTCCGCATCGGATTGCGGCAGCCCAAATGGTTCGCCGGGCTGGCCTCGCTGCAGGGACCCTTCCCCGCCGGCAACGTCCCGCTGGTCCACCTGGACCAGGTGCGGCGGTTGCCGCTGTTCATCGCCCAGGGGCGCGAATCGGCCGCCTATCCCGTCGAACGGACGTGCGACGAACTGCGGTTGTTCCACGCCGCGGGAATGAACGTCACGCTGCGCCAGTATCCGTGCGCCGAACAACTGGCGGATCTGATGCTCCGCGACTTGAACGGCTGGATCATGGAGCAGGTGACGGGCCAGTCCGCCTCGTCCCACGCCGAAGTGATCTCGTCACCGGGCGACGGCGACAGTCCGTAGCCGCCCGAGGCGTCATGCGGCGCGCCTCTGACGTTGACAACACGGCGAGTTTTCCGCTACAAACCGCCCCGCCGCAGTGGTCCGGACGACCACGCGCGGCGCTCGGCACTTCCCCGACCGCTCGCTCATCAGGACTGCTGTCCGGAGGGTCACGGATGACTGATCTGCTTCCCTTTCCCGCGCGTCGCGAACCCGCCTGGACCCGCCTGGACTTGCGGAGCCTGGTGGGCGAGGTGGTTGAATCCTTGGCGCCGCGCCTGCGAACCCAGGGGATTGTCGCCGACCTGGATCTGCCCGACGGCACGCCCGTATTGGCCGACACATCGCAGTTGCGCCGCGCCGTGCTGCATCTGATCCTGAACGCCTGCGACGCCATGCCCCGCGGCGGCGAACTGGACATAAGCTGCTGGTTCGGCCCGCGCGCCGTGGAACTGGAAGTGGCCGACAGCGGTCCGGGGTTGGACTCGCGGACCTTGACCAGTCTGAACGGGGCTGCCGGCCAGCAACTGCCGGCGCACCTGGATCAGGTCCGGCGGATCGCCGAAACGCATGGTGGCCGGCTGCGGGCCGCGAACTGCCCGCAGGGCGGCGCCGCATTCACGCTGGTCTTTCCGCGCCGGGCGCTGGAGGCCGCCGCATGAACTGGTTCGGGCAGCTCCCGCAACAACTCGCGCTGGCCTGGACGTCGGGTTCACCGGGCCGGCGAGCGGCCCTGCTGCTGCTGGCGATCGTCCTGGCGGTGGCCTTGGCCGCCATCGCCTGGCGCCCGCCGGTCGAGCGTGGCGCCTGGTTGTTGGACGGCCGCGAATTTTCACCGCAAGAGCTGATGCGGATTGAAGCGGCCTTCGCCCAGGCCGGATTGAATGGCTGGCAGATCGAACAGGGACGGGTCCGCTTGCCGCGAGCCGAGCGGCATGCGTATCTGGCCGCACTGGCCGAGCACGACGCGCTGCCCGATCATTTTGGGTCCGCCTCGCAGCGCCTGCTGGACACCAGCCACTGGTTCGAACCGAGCCAGGTGCGCGCCCTGCGCGAGAAGCACGCCGTGGAACGCGAACTGGCGCTGGTCGTCTCCCGCATGGCCGGCATCGAGATGGCCACCGTCCGCTATGACCAGGTGGATGAAGGCGGCTTTCCCGTCCGCAAAATCAAAACGGCGATGGTCGCCGCCGCCGGCAGCCAGCAGCGAGGGCTGAGCGAGAGCCAGGTGCGCAGCATCCGCGACCTGGTGGCGGGCGCGATCGCCGGACTGGATGCCGAACATGTCACCGTGACGGACCTGGTAACCAGCCGTACGTACCGCGGCCAGTTGACTCCCTCCACCTCCGATGCCCAGCAGCAGTACCTGGCCGCGAAACGCGTGCTGGAAGATGGCTGGCGCGACCGGATCTACGACATGTTGGCCATGTACCCGGGCGCCGTCGTGGCGGTGAACGTCGAGCCGCGGGCGGACGAGATGACGGCAGGTCCCGCGGCCGCCCAGGTGGTCAGCGCGTCGATCGCCGTGCCCCGCAGTTATCTGCTGCAGGTGTGGGGACAGCGCCGTCGCCTGGCGAACCAGAACGGCTGGCCAGCCGCCGAGCAGTCGCCGCGCGACGTCGAACTGGAAGTGCAGACGACCATCCAGCGGCAGGTGCAAGCGTTGCTTCCCGCCAGTGATTCACCCGCTCTCGCGGCGCCGCTCGTGGTGGTCTCGACCTACGACGACCTGCCGACGGCCGAGACGCCGGCGCCGTTCTGGAGCGGACCCGTGGCCGGCTGGCTCCGCCAGCGCTGGCAGCTCGCGGGCCTGATTTCGTTGGGCATTCTGGCCACCGCGGGGCTGGCAATCGTGCTGGTCTGGCGGCGCTCCCGCTCGACGCGCCTGCCTCCGCCGCTGGAACCGGCCAGTTTCGAGCTGACGCCGGGCGTGGGAGCGACCGGCCTGGACGCCGATTACGAACAGTTGCCCGGCCAGCGACATGGAGTGTCCGAGCCGACAGCGACGATGGGAACCACCGCGGGCCACGCCGCGGAACAGGCCGACGCCCTGCATTCGCAGCTCAGCGCGCTGGTCCGGCAGAATCCCGGTGCCGCGGTCCGGGTGCTCAAACAATGGATGGGGGAAGCCGCCTGAGGATGAACCACATGACTCCCGCCGCCCTGCGCAAGGCCGCCGTGCTGGTTTGCAGTCTCGATCCGGCCAGCGCCGACGAACTGCTGGAACAGATGGGTGAACCGCTGGCGTCGCGCGTCCGCGCGGCGGTACTCGACCTGGGTCTGGTGGACGACGCGGAGCAGCGGGCG
>JAGFJK010000249.1 GCA_024102795.1 Pirellulaceae bacterium | reverse complement strand
ACGAACCTCAGCAGGCCGTGCGTTTCGCCGGTCGCAACGAATCTCCGCAGCTCTCTCACAATTCGAGCTTTAGCCGGCCGCAGGACGCGCCCGCGGCAACGCGTACTCCGGCACCGATCGTTCGCCCGGAAGATCTCGCGCCGCAGCCGCGCGGCGGTCAACGATTCTTCGAGATGTTGTTCGGTCCCGGCGAACAAGCAGGGCAATCCGCCACGGTACCAGCCTCGGCCGAGATGCCCGCTGGTGACGGATCGGAGGCGACTGGGGACACGGCCGCGACGCAGCCGGACAGCGAACGCGACCATCAGCCGATCGCACCGGTCACTCCGTTTGGCCAGGGCCTGGAACGGGCTCCGTTTGGCGGCGGATATACCAGCCCTCAAGCCACCGAGGGACGGACTTCGCGGTTCCAACCCACGTCGCCGCTGGACGCCAGGCCAGCGAACGTGGTGCGGCCGCCGGCCCCCATCGTGGCCTCGCCGGACCGGGCCAGCGGCGCGAACGAGCCGCTGTTCCGCCTGCCGCAAGTCGAGGCGCCCCACGGCACTGGTCCGCAGCCCACGGTGCTGCCCGCCGCGCCGCTGAACCTGGAACCGTCGCCCCGGCGGTAGGCTCAGTTCCAGTATGGGCTGGCGAGCATGATTGCGGCCGACGCGCCGGCAGCCAACAGGCAGATGCCGCCAATGACCCACGCCGCCAGATGAGCGTGGGCGTGGGCTTTCTGAGTGAAGCTCAAGTACAAGGTGACGCCACCGATCAACCCCAACCAGGCGGTCATCACCGACAACACGGCTCCGGGCCACCCCAGCCGCACGTAACCGGCCAGAGCCACGGCCGCGGTGGTTGTCACGATCAACAAGGTGGACAGCCGGAAGCGGAACCGCGACGGTCGCGGCCGCCTGCGGTGCTGAAACGCCTGGTCGAACTCGAACACGTCGTCGAACTGTTCGATCCGATCCTCGTCCGACCGCAAGATCAGGCCCGCGTCGATCAGCCCATACACGATGCGGCCAAAGTCGCGCGTCGAACGGACGCCCCACCCGCTCAGCGTCTCCGCCGCTCGCGGCCCGAACCGGTCCAGGGCGTGGTCGTGCAACATCCAACAGAAATCCGCGGCCGACACATGATTGGACTTCCTGGTCGGGTCGCTGGTCAGCGGGATCACCTGCAACACGAAGTACCAGGCATCCGCCGCGTACTGGTGAGCGTCGATGGCGGCTTGCAATCGGCGCTGGGCGGACTGTTCCGGAAGACTCACTGGCGGAAGCCCTGGCGAGGCGTGGCGGACGTTCCGGTATCCCGGACGACGCTCGCCAATTCTATCCTTTTCTTCTTGCGTCGTCTGTGCGGCCTCCGTACCGCCACATTCGCGTAAGGCCATAGTCGCCTTTCGCTCCGCGAAAGTAGCGGACCCCGCGGTTGGACTTTGAATCCGCACGGATGGCTGGCTGTCGCGCTACATTCGCGGAGCGAAAGGCGACTATGCCCGCTACTTTCGCGGAGCGAAAGGCGACTATGCCCGCTACTTTCGCGGAGCGAAAGGCGACTATGGCGGTGTGAAAGGCGGCTATCTGGGCGGCAAGGGCTCGTTGCGGCGGTGGACGTGGATGCTGGTCTGAACGGTGTCGCGACGTTGGTCCTCTTCTGTTTGCACCGTGACAACCAGCGGCCGACCGCCGGAATCGAATCGCAGATACGCGGCGGACGGCTTACAGGGCAGGTCCTTGGCAATCATGGCCTCACTCCACTGGCCGTTGCCACTCTGGTGCAGTAGTAGCTGGAAGCTCCCCGCGGGCTCTTCGCGGCAAGAAACGTAGCAAGCCGACTCGTCGGGCGCAGGCTCCAGTGTTGTCAGCCACGGGCCGTAGTCTGGCAATTCCAGGTGTTCGCTCCAGCCGTCTGCCGCGCGGCGCATCAACAGCATTCGTGCCGAACCCTGCCGCCAATCGTACTGGCTGACGACCGTTACGGGCGAACCGTCCGGCAGCAGTCCCAGACTGAGGGGTGCTGGCAATTGGCAACGTGACACCGTTTCCCATTCGGGTTCCGAATCTCCCGGCCGCCAGGTGGCGTAGACCAGCGCTCGCCCGTCGTTGTTCATGCGGTTCGTGTAAAACACGATGTGAAGGGTCCCTTGCTGGTCGCGCCGTATCTGTTGGGCCATGCCGTGCCCCTGCCGGCCGATGATGCGGGTTTGATCGTTGCCAGGCGTGGCGAAACTGTGCAGCCAGTAGAATCCGTCAAACGAAAAATGCAGCACGTCCGAGGGCTGGCCCTGTTGGTCCAACGCCAGCAGCGGATAGAAACCATCGTTGGCTTTCTCTTTCAGACGCTCGCTAACGGACCAGTTACCACTCGCGGTGCGCTGGGCCACGTGGATGGTACCATCGTAGGGCCCGACTTTCGCGTCCGTTTCCTGCTCCCGTTCTACTTCCGCCTGGCCTCTATCTGCCGCTTCCAACCTGCGGCGCAGGACCACGCGGGGCGAGCTGTCGCCGGGCGCCAGCGCCAGTCCGACGCTCGTAATGCGCACACTTGTGCCGTGCTCGCCATCGCACTCGATCAGCTCCGGCACGGTCCATTTTCCGTTCTGCGGAACCTCTTGGTAGTAGTACAGCGGTCCTTCATCGCCGTCGTCCTCGTCGATAATGTGGGTTGCCAGCAGCACGACCCGATCCTGGCCATTGATCGCGACGCAGCGAGCATCGGTGTGCAGGTGACCCGGCCGTGGCCGGCCCAGCGGCGTCGAAGTCCAATTCGCCAAATCGTCCGCGGGCTGCATGGACTCTGGCCGGTCGCTGCCCCCGGCATCCCAGAACTCGATGCGGCCATCGTGCCCGGCCACCGCCATCCAGCGGCCGCTGGTGTCGAACGAGATGTCGGTGACCCGCGGCAGCGTGCTCTGCAGTCGCGCCAAGTCGTAGCCGAACCGGCAATCGATCCACCGGATCAAGCCGTCGCGGTCCAGGAATACCAGCCGGCGGTTATCGGCAGTGGTGGTCATCGCCACCACCGTTTCGCCGGCACTGTTGGTCCGGCCGGCCGAGTCCGGCGGCGTATCATCCCAGCCCTGACACACTCGCGGATAGTCATCGGCGGCATAGAAATGTTGGTGATTCGTTGGGTTCCAAACCAGTGCCGTCCCGCCGCGGCCACTGATTTGTGGCGGTTGTTCCAGGTCTTTCACATCCAGGGCATCGCGTAGCAGCCGCAACTTCAAACTGCTCTGCCCTCGGCCGAACGCCAGCAGTAACTCTCCGTCAGGCGAGAACGCCAGCTTCCCGGTCAGCACCTGACCGCTCCAGGCCGACTTCGGGTCATACGGAATCTGCACTGGTTCGAGCCGCGTCCCGTCCTTCAGCCGCCAGACCACCACCCGCGCCTGATCGTCCGTGGCGGCCACCCAGTGGCCGCGCGGATCGACGGCCACGTTCAACAACGGTCCGTAGTGCCGCAGGGCCGGCCGCTCGTCTGGTACGATCTGGCCGTCGCTCAGCCGCCAGAATCGCACATAACCATCTGCGCCCGCGGTGATCGCCGTCGCACCCAACAAGCACAGATTCGGCCTGAGCGGAAGATGTGCCGATACCCTCCGGGCCAGCACCTGGCGGTCCGCCGCGCGAATCACCGCCAGATTGCCCCCTGCGTCGCGCAGCCAGAGCATCCCCGCCCGCTCCGGCTTCGCCAGTTGCTGTCCGGTCCGCGACGCCGCGTCCGCGGCCTCGTTCGCCGGGTCCCAGAGTTCCAGATCATTCTCGAAGGCAATCGCCGGCTGGGGCCCGCTGACGTCGTCGAGCACATAGCGGGTATCGTCGGCCAGTGCAGGCAGCTTCCAAGCTCCGGCGCCCAGATCCTCGCCGCCGATCAACAGCATGCGCCCGTCCGGCGATGGCTGGACGGCGACAGCGCGCCGCCAGAAGCAAAGTGCAATCTGCTGGCCGTCGTCTTCGGCCCGATACAAGAGCAAGCGCTGGCCATGATGTGGATGCACGGCGTCGCAAGTCCACAGCAGCCGCTCCTCGGCCAGGTCCCACGTGGCCAGCACTCCCGTGCTGTCGATGGCGTGCAGCAGCTCGCCGTCGGGCGAGAATCCCAGGGCATGGTAGTGAACGTGCCGCTGTTGCGCCAGCACCGCTCGCAACTGCTTCCAAGCGCTCAACCGGGCGGTCCGACGGGAGATGTTCAACAGTCGCAGCCGCGATTCTCCCGCGGCCACGGCCACGACGACCGGGCGCTCTTCAGCGGCTGGGTCATCTGCCTTCGGTACTTCGGCCGCCGGAGCAGTCGGCTGAACCGCCAGCGACCAGATCGGTCCCGGCAAATCCATCTGGTCCAGCACTTCCAGCGTCTCGGCGGCTCGCAGTTCGAACCGCCCGCCCTCGCGGCCCACTAGCCACATTCGGTCGGCAATGGCGGTCAAGTCGGTCACCTGGCGCTGGTCTTCTTCGCCTGGCACATGGGCCAGCGGCCGCCCGTCGACGTCGCACAACCACAGACCGCCCGACTGACCTCCGAACAACAGCCGACGCGCGGAACTGTCACAAGCCACCACCGTTAGCGGTTCGTCGGCTCGCAGCAGAATTGTCGGCTGCAGTGGATCCGCCAGCTCCACATCGAACAGCAATCCGGTGCCATCCAGCGAAGCGGCGACGAACCGGCGTGACGGGCCGAGCCAGCACAACGAACTACAGCAGACGGGCAGCTTACTCTGGCCCGGCGCCTGTTGCACTCGTCTGGCCGCGGTAAGAAAGTGTTGTCCCTTGCGTTTGTCATCGTCGGGCAGGCCTGGCAGCAGCTCGCGCGGCTGGCCGTCGGATTCGACGTCCCACAGCGTCAGCCGCCCGCTCGCATCGCCGCAGACAAGTCGCCTGCCGTCCGCTGACAGCTCCATGCAGACCAGGCCCCAGTGCCAGTCCCCGTACTTGGTTACGATTTGAGGCCGCTGACTACGGACACGATCCAAATATTGATCCGACCAACTGTGGCTGGCTTCATTCCTGTTCGGAACCAGGTTGACCAGGTCGCGATCATGCAGGGCGTAAAAGGCCCGTATGCCCTGGAAATGACTCGCCTCGACCTGACGTTTGGCCGAGTGCTCTTCGGCGACTTCGCGAATCTGTTCCGAATCACGCAGCTCGCGGCTGACGTTCCACCAGAACGACACAACGGCCAGCAGGACCAGCAGCGAGGCGGCCGCGGTGATCAGCGGGCCTGCGTGGCGGCGTGCCGCGCGACCGGTTCGTTCAGGCAGGCTGTACCGGTGAGCGTCAACTGGGGCGCCGACCAGCCAGCGTTCGACGTCGGCGGCCAGCGCCGCGGCGGTCGGGTACCGCGAGGCCGGCTCCTTCGCCATCGCTCGCCGGCAGATCGACCGCAATTCGGCTGGCACCGCCTGGAGCTGGTCCACGTCCCACGGTTCCCGCTCGGAGGCCACCCGGTCCCGCAACTGCTGGAACTGCTCCTGGCGGCTCGACCGACTTGCAAAGGCCCGCGGCGGGCGGCCGGTCAGCATCTCGAACAGCACGCCGCCCAGACAGTACACATCCGTCAGCCGATCGCCGCGCCCCGCGGTCTCCGACACCTGCTCTGGCGCCATGTAGGCCAGCGTGCCCAGCGGCTTCTCGCCGTCGCGGTCGATTGCGGACGGCTGGACGTCGGCCGTGTGAGCGACTTCCGCTGAGGATTCGCCCAGCCCCCAGTCGACCACCACGGTAACGCCATCGTCGCGGACCATGATGTTGTCGGGCTTCAGGTCCAGGTGGCAGATGTTTTGCCGATGAGCGTAATCGACACCGCCGGCAGCCGCCAGAAAGTTGTCCAGCAGCGAGCGGAAGCGGTCGTCGTCTCGCCGCAACTTCAGATCGCCCGCTGCGTGCGACTCGCGAATGCGGTGCCGCAACGACTGGCCCTCGACCAGCGACATGACGAAGAACGGCCGCCCGTCGCCCGCCTGACCGCGGCCGTGCACGGCGACAATCGCCGGATGGTTCAACGAGCCGACGATTTCCCCTTCCCGCTCGAACTGCTTCTGGGCTGGCGAATCGGGTTCGGGCCCCGGATGCAGAAACTTGATGGCCACGTCCCGCTGCAACTGCTCGTCGCGGTAGCGATAGACTTCACCCAGCCCGCCGCGGCCCAGGAATTCGCCGCGGCTAAATCGTGCCTGCGCCGTGACTTCGCGCTCCGGCCGCCGCAGCTCGCCTTCGATCCGTCGAGTGATCGCGGCCAGCCGCTCAGGCGGCAGTTCCTCCGTTTCGCCGGCAGGCGCTGTGCCGATCGCGTCCCAGTCGAGCGGCTGGGCGTCGGCGGTTTCCAGCAGCAGTTCCCAGTCTTGCCGGCAAGTGGGACAGTCCAGCAAGTGCCGCAGCACGCGAGCCGCTTCGTGCCGCGTCAAGGTTCCCGCCAGACAACCAGCCAACGCCGCTCGGTCCGGACAGCCGCTGGGCCGCGTGTTGTTCATGGCTGAATCGTCGTTCTGTTCGAAGGCGAGCGGCGGGCGTCAGCCCGCTGTTTCTGACCGCACCGACCGTCTACAGAAACAGGGGGCTCACGCCCCCCGCTCGCCATTTCCTGACGCCCCCCGCTCGCCATTTCCTGACGCCCCCCGCTCGCCATATCCAGGTGCCAGAAACAGGGGGCTCACGCCCCCCGCTCGCCGTCATGGTTGGATGCCGTGCTCCTCCAGTTCGCGGATCTGTTGCCGCAAGCGGCGGAGTACACGGTCCTTGATCGTGTCAACGTGGTTTCGATTCAGCCCCAGTTCGTCGGCCACCTGCTGCGGCGGCCGACCTTGTTCGGTCAGGGCCTGAAAGATGCCCCAGTCCCGCACGCTTGCTTCCGCCGCCACCCGCCGCCGGGCCTCGGCCAGCAGCTCTAAATCGAATTCCTTTTGCAAACGCTGCAACAGATCATCGCGGGCTTCGAGTTCGTTCAGTCCGACGTCGCCGCAGCCACCGGGCACCCGCCGCTCGGACCTCGCGTAGTCGATCATCGCTCGCCGAGTGACCGTGAACAGCCAGGCGCGAAAGCTGCCGTCCTTGCGGTAATGAAACTGGCGGATGCTGCGCAGGACCTTGATCATCACCTCGGCCGCCACGTCGTCGGCCGCTTCGGGTTCGAGCCCCCAGCGCCTCTCGCACCAGCGGACAATGATCGCCACGTACTTCTGGTGGAACCGCCGCCAGGCCGCTTCAAACTGTTCCGGACAATCGTACTCCCGCAAGTTTCTCAGCAGCGTGGTGCTGGTGGCCGTGTAATGCACCGCGGGCGGCTCGTGGCTGAAGCTCATCGGAGTGTTTCCCGACCCCCCAGCCCGCCGGCGTTGAAATCCAGTACGAACCGCCGACACGGATCGCACAGGATTGCGGCGCACGCGGGGAGAAAAAATCAAGGCGGTGCCGCCGGCGGATTACCGGCCGGTCCGCATAACAACACACTACGTATGAGGGGGCGAAGTGGGTTCAATGTAGTAAATCATTCTGGTGGGTCAAACAGATTTTCCTGGTGGGGGGTGGGCAAAGAGAGTCAGTCCTTGGCGAGAAAAATCGTGTGAGATTTTGTGGGGGGCGGTGTAATTATTGCGAGGCCGGTGGAGCGAGCGACGCCAACGGGAATCTCACCCGCCGTTGACGTGCGATCGTTCACCTACCATTGCTGCGTTTCTTCCTAATGATCCTGTCACACAGAGTATCCGCCATGAACTTGTTACTTCGAGCTGTCGTCACCTGTCTCGTCCTTGCGAGCATTACATTCGCTGGGACAAACAACGCCTCGTGCCAGGCCCCAAGCATTACGTCCATCACTGGCCACGATGACCATCGTGGGGTCGAGGGTGGTCGATGGCAGGGACAGCCAAGCAATGCGCCGCCGAGAGCGTCAAATCGCTATTTGGACCGTTTGGTGACAGACTCGTTCAATTACGCTAGCATCGGAGAGACGAACCCCTACTACTGGGACATCAATGGCAGCAACTTTGGCAGCACCAGGGGGACAGTTTCCATTGGCCCCCTGCCAACCCCCTTCAGTCAAGTTTCCATCGTAAGCTGGTCATCGAACAAGGTCCGCATCAAAGTCGTCGCCTACAATGGCTACACATCGTCGGGGTTCACACTCACTCTGCGTACAGCGCCCACCTCGCAATATCCAAATGGGCGAAGTGCTAGCTTCAGCGACAGCGCGGTCGGGATCATCAAGAGCCGTGGTTGTGGCCAATGCACGTGGTTCGTCGCCAAGACACGTATCGAAAATAACCTGCCAGTGCCTCCATCCTCTGTGCGTGAGCAAGCTTTCTGATGGTTTTTCCGCCCGTCCGGAGCGAGCTTGCTGAGGGACCGAAAAAAATCCCCTCGAAGAGCCTGATCGGTTGATCGAGGTCTCCGAGGGGTGTACTCCATAG
>JAGFJK010000242.1 GCA_024102795.1 Pirellulaceae bacterium | reverse complement strand
CTGTGCGACATTTCACCCGTGGCGCTGGAGCTGGCCGAGCGGCGGGCGCGAGCCGCCGGTTTGCCGCTACGGACCTGCGAGTGCGATCTGGAGCTGGCTTGCGACCCGACATACCGGCAGGACACGGCAGGCGCGACGCTGCCCGCGGGTCCCTGGGACTTGATCCTGTCGGTGCTCTACCTGCACCGGCCGCTGTTGCCAATGCTGGTCGGGCAACTGGCCGCAGGCGGCACGCTGGTCGTGATTCAGCCGACCAGGACGAATCTGGAGCGGCGAGCGAAGCCGCCGGCGGAATACCTGCTGGAAGACGGCGAACTGCCGCGATTGGCCGAGGGGCTCGAAGTCCTGCATTACGAAGAGGGCTGGTTGGCCGACGGGCGCCACGACGCAGTGCTGGTCGCCCGCAAGCCGCCCGCGGCGGACCCGGCGGACAGGCTCCTGACGCCAACTCCACCGGCCGGCGACCGCGATCGAACGGAGGAGCAGGCCGGATGAGCTGGCACGCGTTGTACGGCGATTCGCTCGCCCTGCTGACCGACCTGTACCAGTTGACGATGGCGCAGGGCTACTGGCAGGTTGGCCTGGCGGACCGCGAGTCGGTGTTTCATTTGAGTTTTCGCAATTGCCCGTTTCGCGGCCAGTATGCATTGGCCTGCGGCTTGAAACCGGCGGCCGAGTTCTTGAGCAGCTTTCATTTCGCCGCCGACGACCTGCGGTACCTGGCAACCTTGCAGGGCAGTGGCCAGCGGCCGTTGTTCCACGAGCGGTTCTTGGAGTATCTCGGCGAGCTGCGGCTGCGCTGCGACGTGGACGCCGTGCCGGAGGGCACGGTGGTGTTCCCTCGCCAGCCCCTGGTGCGGGTTCGCGGACCGCTGTTGCAGGCCCAGTTGCTGGAAACGCCCCTGCTGACGCTGGTCAACTTCTCGACGCTGGTGGCCACCAAGGCGGCCCGCATCTGCCGCGAGGCGGTCGGACAGTTGGTACTGGAGTTCGGTTTGCGGCGCGCCCAGGGACTCGACGGCGGCGTCACGGCCAGCCGCGCGGCCTTCATCGGCGGCTGTTCGGCCACCTCCAACGTGCTGGCCGGCAAACTGTTCGGCATCCCGGTCAAAGGCACGCACGCCCACAGTTGGGTCATGGCGTTTGAAAGCGAGGCGGCGGCGTTCGCGGCGTACGCCGAGGCGATGCCGCACAACTGCATCTTTCTGGTCGACACCTACGACACGCTGCAGGGCGTGCGCGCGGCGCTGCACGTGGCGCAGCGGCTGCGCGAGCAGGGGCACGAGCTGCTGGGCATCCGGCTCGACTCCGGGCAGTTGGATCAGTTGAGCCGCGAGTCGCGGCGGTTGCTGGACGAGGCCGGGTTTCCCGACGCGGTGGTTGTGGCCAGCGGCGACTTGGACGAATTCAGGATCCGGGAACTCAACCGGCACGGGGCTACTGTCGGAGTGTGGGGCGTGGGGACGCGCCTGGCCACGGCCTACGACGATCCGGCGCTGGGCGGCATCTACAAGCTGGCCGCGCTGCGCGATCCGCGCGGCGTCTGGCAGTACAAGCTGAAGCTCTCCGAACAACGGCAGAAGACCACGGACCCCGGAATCCTGCAGGTCCGCCGCTACCAGCTCGGCGGCCAGGCCTGGGGCGACGTGGTCTACGACGAACCGACCGGGATCGAATCGGCTGGCCGGCTTCTCGGCTGGGACGGCTTCGAGCTGGGCGGCGTGCCGCCGGACGCCACTGGTGAAGATCTGTTGCGGCCCGTGTTTCGCGGCGGTGAACTGGTCGCGGCGTTGCCGGCTGAAGACCAGGCTCGGCAATACGCTGCCCAGCAACTGGCCGCCTTCGACGACAGCCTGCTGCGGCTCGACCAGCCGCAAGCGTACCGCGTGGGGCTGGAGCCGCGGCTGTATGAACTCAAGCAGCGGCTGATGCGAACATTGTGTTAAAACGGCGTTTCGCGGCTGGTGTGATTGTCCTGGCCGCCCGATGCGTTACCATGGCCGTGGGGCCGGTGGAGTTCGGCGGCCGAGCCCCGGTCGGTTGGCACCTCGACTCCGTCACCTCAGCAGCCCGCTCGTGGACGCTCGACAAAAACTGCATACGCTTCGCCGCAACCTGGAACAGGTGATCCGCGGCAAGTCCGAAGTAATTGAGCAGATCATCCTGGTGTTGATTGCCGGGGGTTCGGTGTTGTTGGAGGACGTGCCGGGAGTGGGCAAGACGACCTTGTCCAAGGCGTTGGCGGCGTCGCTGGACCTGGAGTTTCAGCGCGTGCAGTGCACGCCGGACCTGCTGCCGGCCGATATCTTCGGCTTTTCGGTGTTCAACGCCCGCGACGCCAGTTTCCAGTTTCGCCGCGGTCCGATCTTCTGCAACGTGCTGCTGGTGGACGAGATCAACCGGGCATCGCCCCGCACGCAATCCGCGCTGTTGGAGGCGATGGCCGAACGGCAGGTCACCGTGGAAGGCACGCGGCATGAATTGCCAGCGCCGTTCCTGGTGGTCGCCACGCAGAATCCGTTGGGGTTCCAGGGTACTTTTCCCCTGCCCGAATCGCAGTTGGACCGGTTTCTGTTGATGTTGTCCTTGGACTATCCCGACGCGGAATCGGAGCTGGAGATCCTGTACGACCAGGCGGTCGCGCATCCGCTGGATCAGATCCGGCCCGTGCTGACTCGCGACGAGGTGCTGCATTGCCAGTCGCTGGTCGGCCAGGTGCAGGTGGAACGCAGCGTGGGGCGCTACCTGGTCGAGCTGGTGCAGCGGACCCGCGACGACGGGCGACTGCGGTTGGGCAGCAGCCCGCGCGGGGCGCTGGCGTTGTTCCGAGCGGCTCAGGCCGCGGCGTTTCTCGCCGGGCGGGACTACGTTCTGCCGGACGACGTCCAGCAACTGGCGCCGCTTGTGCTGCAGCATCGCGTGGTGTCGGCCAAGGCGTCGCAAGCCACGCACGCCCTGCAGCGCGAGGTGATTCGGGACATCCTGCGCGAGGTACGGGTGCCCGTATGAAGCGTTCCCGGTGGAGCAAATGGAAGTCGCGGTTGTTGCACGAGGGAGTGCTGCAATACGTGGCCCTGGGTGGCCGCATGTTGTTGCTGGCGCTGCTGTTCTGCGTGCATGGAGCGATTTCGTTGGAATCGCCGCTGCTGCAACTGTTCGCCGCGCTGTCCGGATTGCTGCTGGTCGGCCTGCTCGTGGGCTGGATGTTTCGACCGCGGCTGCGAGGGGCCATCGCCTCGCCAGTCAGTGTGGCCGCCGGCGAGGAGTTCGAGGTGCGCCTGCGCTTGAGCCATGCGGCACGGCATTGCTTTGATCTGGCAGTGGAAGTCCTCGACGCGCCCAGTAGCTGGCAAGTCACGCCGCCGGCCAGGCGCCTGGCCTGGCTCCGCCCCGGCGAGACGGCCGTCGTCAGCGTGGGGATGCGGATCGGGCGGCGAGGTGTCTATGACTGGCCGCGCGTGCGACTGGTCAGTACGTTCCCGCTGAACCTGTTCCGCTTTTGCCAGACGTTAAAGGTCGGACGGCAGATACGGGTCACGCCCGCCTATCAACCGCTGGAGGCGTTCGGCCTGCTGCGACACGGCGGCGGCGAGCAGGTGCAGCAGCTCACGGGCAGCCGGCACGGCGGGATGGACGATTTTCTTGGCAACCGCGAGTACCAGCCGGGACTGGCGGTACGCCGCTGGGATTATTGTTCGTGGGCCAGGTTGGGGCGGCCGGTCGTGCGGGAGTATCAGAACGAGGGCCAGTTCGCCGCGGCCCTGGTCGTGGATTCGTCATTTCCCCCCGCGGCGATCAAGCGTGACACGATCCCGGAACTGGAAGTTATGTTGTCGCTGGCCGCCGCCCTGTCGGATGCGTTGAGCGCGCGAGCTTGCCGGCTGCTGAATGTGATCCTGGACGGGCGCGTGTCGGGACCGCCTGGAACGTCGCTGTTGGACCAGCATCCGTCTCTGCTGGAACAGTTGGCGGTGGTCGAGGCGACCCCTGCCGAATCGCTCGACCGGCTGCTGGACGATCTGGCCGAATCGCGGCTGCCGCCGTGCCTGACGCTGGTCGTGCTGCACGCGTGGGACGAGCGGCGGCAGCGCCTGTGCGAGCTGCTGGGCGGCGGAGGCGCCGCGGTCGTGCCTCTGCTGGTGTCGCACGAGAAACCGGACGAGCTGCCCGATGACGTGCGCTGGATTCGCCCCGCCGAGATACATCAAGGGACAGCGGCACTGTAGAGTTGGATGTCGACTCCCATGTAGCCCGAAGCGTTAGCGAGGGAGAGATGTGGCACCAGTCTTCTCGCTTGCACTTCGGGCTACATCTCGCAACGATTTTCGTCTAATGTGGCGCTGTAGTGATCGTAAGTGAAATGGACCGGGTATGAGCGGCTTCATCCAGCGACTGGAGCGGCGACTGTTGCCGGCCGGCTTCGTGGCCGGGCAGGCCGCCTTGCTGTGGATCAGCAGCGGTCAGGCGGCCACCGCCGGCTTGGGGCTGAGCGCCGCGCTGCTCTCGGCGATCATCCCCTGGCGGTTGCGGCTGCGGCCGTGGATCTGGTGGATGCTCTGTTGCTTGCTGGGCGTTGCGGTCGGCGTCAAGTGTGCCCTGTGGTACTATCCCGATTCGATCGCGACCTGGGTCTTGCCCGCTCCCTGGACCCTGGGCCTGGCGGAGTATCTGCTGAGCGTGCAAGCGCTGCTGCTGTTCCGCCAGACGCAGCACGGAGCCGCGGCGCACGTCGTGCCCGCTCTGGGTACGGCCTGCGTCGTCTGCCTGTTCAACCGGACGGTCGAACACGATCAGCAGCGCCTCTGGTTCGCGGCCGCCATGTTGCTGATGGCGCTGGCCGCCGTGCTGTTCCAGGCCAGCGATCCGTTGGAAGCGGTTTCCACGGGACGCGCAGCCTGGCTCCGCCGCATGCTGCGCGGGGGCATCGTTCTGCTGGCGATGCTGCTCGGCTGGCAGATCTCGGTCCGAGCGACCGAGAACGTCGGCTTGCTCAGGCCCTGGTCGTACGACTTCGGCCTGGCCGGGCGCGCCGAACAGGAGACCGGCAAGTATGTCCGCGAAGCGACCTTGCGGAGCATCACCGAGTCCAAGTCGTTTCATCCCAACCGAGAAGCGTTGCGGGTCTATTCCAGCCGCATTCCCGGTTATCTGCGGGGGCGCGTGTTCGACAGCTACGGCGATGCCCGCTGGACGAACCGGCGCCGGACGGGCCCCGCGCAGCCGGGCCCCGCGCAACCGGGCCAGGCGACGCAGGGGGATGTGCACGCGGGCCAATCCCAAGCGGGCCAGGCGCAGCCGAGCCGGCGAGCCGTGCCCCCGCTGGCCGCCGCTCCACCGGGAATGAGCGAACCCCGCAACGGCCAGCGGTTGTTTCCGTTGGACGACCAGGCTCGCGGTCCTTGGACTCCGATGGAGGTCTGGTGCGACCCGCGGCGCGGCGCCGTGTTCTTCGCGCCGCTTGGCGCCGGCTATGTCCAGGGCAGCGGCCGCTACGCCTCGGTCACGGCCGACCAGGTGATCGTGGGCGGACTGACGAATCGCGACCCGTACACGGTGTTTCTGGGCAGTGGGCGGCGCAAGGTCGAGTTGCCGGTGAACGAACGGCAGCGGCTGCTCGCTCGGCCCGAGGGGCTCGACGCGCAAATCGATCAGCTCGCCCGCCAGGTCTGCGCGGGCCGACGCACGAGCCTGGAAAAAATCCGGGCCGTGGAATCGTTCTTCCAGACAAACTTCCGCTACGCCTTCGGCCAGCTTGAGATTCCGTCCAACGCCGAACCGCTCAGCTACTTCCTGCTCCGCCGCCCGGCGGCACACTGCGAATTCTTCGCGTCGGGGGCCATCGCCCTGCTGAGGTTGCAGGGAGTGCCCTGCCGGTATGTGACGGGCTACGTGGTCGAGGAGCAGGACGATTACGGTGACTTCTGGCTGGCCCGCAACCGCAACGCCCACGCCTGGGTGGAAGCGTACGACGACCAGCAGCGGCAGTGGGTCATCGTGGAGGCCACTCCCGGCATGTCGGCACCTGAGCTGGGCAGCACCGAGGATTCCCAGTTGGCGGCCCTGCAAACGACGGGCGACGGGCTGGCGTCTTTCGGTTTGAATGCCGGAATGCTGCGGGGCTCCTGGGCGGCGGCCGCGGTTCCCATGCTCGGCGTGCTGGTCGTGGGCTTGCTCGCGGTGGGCGGACTGCTGTATACGCGGCCCGACCTGGCGGCGCGCCTGCGCGGCCATTCCGATCCGCTGAGCGTTCTGCGGAAACGGCTGCGGCAGATGGACCGCCGTCTGCGCCGCCGTCGAATGGCTCGGCCGAAGAGTGAAACGCTGCATCAATTCGCCGCCCGGCTGCAGGCCGCCGCGCAGCAGCGCCAGGATCCCTGGTTGGGCGAAGCCGCCCAGTGGTATCGGCAGTACGCGACGGTCCGCTACGGCCCGAGCGCCGATCTGGATCTCGCCCACCGCCTGCCACACATCCTCTGAGCCAGAGTCGCCTTTCGCTCCGCGAAAGTAGCGTGTGCCGCTCACCAGCTCTCACGCCACGTTCTGTCCTAGCTCCACGCTACTTTCGCGGAGCGAAAGGCGACTATACGCTACTTTCGCGGAGCGAAAGGCGACAACTGCTCCGCGCGACTACCGAAAAGTCACGTGCATCAGCCCCCGCGGCCGCCTGGAGGTTTCGTCCTGAGTGGCCATGGCGGTCACCAGCCTGTCGAGCGGCACCCAGTAAGGTTCGTACCACTGCCGGTCGGGGTCCAGCACTAGGGCCCGCCGCCGCCCGGCATCGTACGCTGCCAGCGGGGCCAGATGCCCCACGGCGCCCGCCGGATCGCCGGTCAGAACGCTTTGCAGGAAGTTGACCACCACCAGATCGTTGGCCGAGCGTTCGTTTTGCACCAGCAGCCGGTGGATGCGGTCTTGAGTTTCGGCGGATGCGTCGTCCACGTGTAGCACGTCGATCCGTTGAACCGTCGCGCCGTACGCCGCGCAGGCCAGCCGCAGATAGCCGCTCATCTGGTCCAGCGTGACGCCGGCGCCGCCGGGTCCCACGGCCCGCGTCCATTCCGGACTGTGGACGCGCCGCAACAGTCCGGCGGGCCGAGCCAACTGGTGGTCGGCCGCCAGGTCCCGTTCGGCCAGCGCCGCGTTCACCACCATGGCGGCCGTGGCCACGGAGCAGGACAGGTCATCCAGTTGTCCCGCATAGTACGGACTCAGCGCCCAGTAGTCCGGCGCGGGCGCCTGGCGCAGATATGCCTGGTCGCGGTGCAGGCGGACCGCGGACGCACCATACTTGGGACGCGCCGCGGCGACCGGCTCCTGCGCCGGGGCGTGATTGGTCGTCGCCCACAACAGGAGCGGTGCGAGCGACGCTCGCAGCCATGTTGCAACCCGCATCGTTCCGTGCCTCGTGAAAGTAGAAATGCTTCTCCGTAATCATAGTCGCCTTTCGCTCCGCCATAGTCGCCTTTCGCTCCGCGAAAGTAGCGAGCGCCGCGCGTCAGCGTTCACGCCACGTTTTGCCTCAGCTCCACGCTACTTTCGCGGAGCGAAAGGCGACTATCCGCTACTTTCGCGGAGCGAAAGGCGACTATTCGCCACTTTCGCGGAGCGAAAGGCGACTCTGGCATCCACCGAGCCTCATCGGATAAGATAGTACGCGGCAGCGGTTCGACCGACACGCCGCCAGTTCGCTCGCTCCTTCCTTTCCGCGGAGAATCGGTACATGGACCAGCTCACACGCCGCCAGTTCCAGCAGGCCACGCTCGGCTCGCTGCTCACGTACTCCTTGCTAGAGCGACTGTTCACGGCCGACGTGTTCGCGGCCGAGGTGCAGCCGATCACGGCCCGGTGGCTGACTGAATTGGACACGCTGGGCCGCGATCTCAAGGGCCAGAAGCTCCAGGCCACCCAGTGGCAAACGCAGGTCGAGAAGCTGTTTGGCGGCGTCGATCTGCCGGAGCTGTTGAAGTTCATCGACTTTGACAAGTTGCGGCAGGTGGAGTTCAAGGAACGGGGCGAGCAGTCGCTGCGCATGAAGTTTCCGGAAGTCGAGGGGCTGCCGACGGAACTGGTGTTCGGGCACCAGGTTTTCGCACTGCAGAAAGGTCGCTCGGTCGCTCCGCACGGCCACAACAACATGGCCACGGCGTTCCTGATCCTGCAGGGCGACTTCCAGGGCCGGCATTACGACCGGTTGGAGGACGAAGCGGGCGGCAAGACGATGATCATCCGTCCGTCGCTTGACCGCAAGTTCGTCGTCGGCGAGTGCTCCACGGTCTCGGACGACAAGGACAACGTGCACTGGTTCACGGCCGCCAGCGACACGGGCTTCATCTTCAACATCCACGTGCTCGGCGTCCGCCCTGGCCGGACGGGGCGAGTGTACGTGGATCCGCTGGGTGAAAAGCTCAGCGACGGCCGCATCCGCGCGCGGCGCATCGACGCCCAGGAGGCGTACAAGCTGTACGGTTGACCTCAGCCCACGTCGGGACTCCCCCGACTTCGAATCCCGCCGGGCAAGCCGCTCACCGCCTCAGCCGCCGGTCCCGTCGTAGCCTGCTGCTATCCTGGCACACAAACTCGAATCCTGGTGGCGAGGCGGGAATCCAGACCATGACCGACGTGACACGGATCCTCACCCAGATTGAGCAAGGCGATCCGTCCGCCGCGGAGCAACTGTTGCCCCTGGTGTACGAGGAACTGAGAAAGCTTGCCGCTGCCAAGCTGGCGCACGAGAAGCCAGGGCAGACGCTGCAGGCGACAGCGCTGGTGCATGAAGCGTACCTGCGATTGGTTGGCGATCAGCGATTTGACAGCCGGGGGCACTTTTTCGCCTCCGCGGCCGAAGCGATGCGCCGGATTCTGGTCGATCATGCTCGATCCCGCAAACGCTTGAAGCGAGGCGGCGGGATGGTCCGCCTGGAGTTGCTGGACCAGACTGGCTCGCTCGCCGAGGATCCGGACCTGGTCCTGTCACTGGACGACCTGCTGGCCCAGCTTCAAGAGACAGATCCGGCCGCCGGGCAGGTGGCGAACCTTCGTCTGTTTGGTGGTCTCTCGGTGGAGGAGGCGGCGGACGCTCTGGGGAGCTCGCGAGCGACGGCGTACCGTAACTGGAAGTACGCACGGGCCTGGTTGCGTGCGGCGCTGGAGGCTTGATCGCCAGAATCGCGCGGAAACCGTGAGACACTTTGTCGCTGGACGGGGCATTACAGGAGGAGCCTGATTGCTGAAGGGTGGAGACGAATCATGACTGCCGACGCCGCGCGAGCGAAATCCCTGTTCCTGGCCGCCTCCGAACTGACCGATCCGGCAGCCCGCGCGGCCTTCCTGGAAAGTGAATGTGGCGGCGACGCTCAGCTTCGTCAGCGGGTCGACCTCCTGCTGCGGGCCAATGACGTTGCCCCCTTGCCGCCGCTCGGCGAGGTTGCGGCGACCGTTGAATCGGCCGTGGGGTTGTCGCCCACGCAGGACTACGCCGACCCGACCGCGCGCGTGGGTTCGACCCTGTCGGGCAAGTACAAGCTGATCGAGGAGATCGGCGTCGGCGGCATGGGCTGTGTCTACATGGCCCAGCAGACCGAACCGGTCAAGCGCTCCGTGGCGGTCAAAGTTGTCAAGGCCGGCATGGACTCCCGAGCCGTGCTGGCCCGCTTCGAAGCCGAGCGGCAAGCGCTGGCCATGATGGATCATCCCAACATCGCCAAGGTGCTGGACGCGGGCACCACCGACGCGGGGCGCCCGTACTTCGTGATGGAACTGGTGCGGGGAGTCCCCATCACGCAGTTCTGCGACCAGCGGAAGCTGACGCTGCGCCAACGGCTGGAACTGTTCGTGCCGGTCTGCCTGGCCATCCAACACGCGCATCAGAAGGGAATCATCCACAGGGATATCAAGCCGACCAACGTGCTCGTGGCCCTGTATGACGATCGGGCGGTGCCCAAAGTCATCGACTTCGGCGTGGCCAAGGCCACCGGCCCCGTCCTGACCGACCTGTCACTCGTCACAGGTTTCGGGGCGGTGGTTGGCACGCCCGAGTATATGTCGCCGGAACAGGCGCAGCTCAACAACCTGGACATCGATTCGCGGAGCGACGTTTATTCGCTGGGAGTGCTGCTGTTCGAGCTGCTGACCGGCACCACGCCCGTGGATCGAAAGAGCCTGGGCCAGGCTGCGGTGCTGGAGATCCTGCGCATCGTCCGCGAGGTGGAAGCGCCTCGCCCCAGTACCAGGTTGAGCGGCTTGGACACGCTGCCGAGTGTGGCGGCCAACCGCAGAACCGATCCGGCACGCCTGTCAAAGTTGATGGCGAGCGAACTGGATTGGGTGGTGCTCAAAGCGCTCGACAAGGACCGCACGCGACGGTATGAGATGGCCAGCGCGTTAGCGCGGGACATCCAGCGATACCTGGAGAACGAACTGGTCGAGGCCCGACCTCCGTCGGCGGGTTACCGCTTATCCAAGTTCCTGCGGCGAAACCGCGGTCTCGTGGCCACGTCGTCCCTGGTGATCGTCGCCGTGCTGACTGGCGCCCTGGTCGCGACCTGGCAGGCCATCAGGGCCACGCGCGCGGAGCAACGCGCGACGGACCAGCGGGATCTGGCCCGGGAAGCTCAACTGGGCGAACAAGCGGCGCGAGCTAGCGCCGAATCGGCGCTTCACGCGACCCTGCGCGGCAACGTGCGCATGATCTACGAACGAGGCCAGGCGCTGTGCGAACAGGGACAAGCCGACTTCGGACTGCAGTGGATGGCGCGCGGGGTCGAGCGGATGCCACCGGCGTCCGAGGACCTGGATCGGGCCATCCGACTCAGTTTGAACCTCTGGGCTGGGCAACTGGACACTGTGCATCGACTGGAACAACAGCCGCAGTGGGGTGGAGTTGTCGAGGATCTGGCCGTCAGTCCCGATGGGCTCAGCCTGCTGACGATCGACTCCACGGGAAACGCGCGCTTGTTCGAGCTTTCCACAGGCAAATTGCGGTTTGAGCTCGCCTGGGGCCAGGACGCGGCGAGTCACGGTGCCCGTCCACTCGTCGCGTTCAGTCCGGAGGGTCGCTTTCTGGCGGCTGCTCGCGGGGATGCGAGCGTGCGGATTTGGAATACCGTCAACGGCAATCCTGTCCGAACGCTGGATGCCCAAGGTGAACCGGCGCGTGGGATCGCCTTCGACCCGACCGGGAATATTCTCGTTGTGGCCAGTGGAACCGAGCTTCAATTCTGGAACGTCGAGAAGGGGACGCCGTCCGGAAAGGCCGTGACATTCGGGCAAGAACTCAACGGGCTGCAGTTCGCTAGGGATGGCCGGCGCATTGTCGTGTGGAGCAGCGGCGAGATTCATGTGCTGGACGTGGCGACTCGAACATCCGAACGTTCGTTACCTGGCGTTGGATTCCCCGTGGAAAGTGCCTGCTTCAGTCCCGATGGCCGTTGGCTATTCGCCAACGGGAGACAGGCCGGCGACTCGGTGGCCCAATTCTGGAACGCGGAGACCGGCGAACCCCAGGGAACTCGCATGCGGTGGGTGGACCGGCGGTCGCAGGGCCAAATGGCTTGCTTTCGACCCGACGGCGAGGTGGCGGTGACAAGTGGTTTTCCCCTTCGAGCGTGGCGCGTTCCCACGGGCCAGCCGCTCGGAGCGACTGTTGGAATGTTTGGCGCCGAGCGGTTGGCGTTCCATCCGCAAGGCCGCCTCCTGGCCGCGTTCGGGCGCACCTCCACGCCGGAACTATTCGACTCGGCGCCGCGCCTGCTGCCAGCGCAGCGGATTCCGCTGACGGAGATCCACGAACTGTCGGCGGTTCCGCACGGAACCGCCGTGGTTGTTTCCCACTGGAGCGGAGCGCGGCATTCGTTCCACCTGCTCGACCTGGCGACTGGGACCGAATTGGGCGAGTCGATGGAAATGACGGTGTCCAGCCCGTCGAGTGTTCCCATGCGGCCGGCATTCAGTGCGAATGGCCGGTACCTGGCAATCGGGTCTGGAAACAATGCTTGCCAGATCTGGGACGTGCGCACGGGACGGCCGCATGGCCCACGCCTGGAGACCGCGGCGCCAGTTCGCGCGACTGCCTTCTCCGCCAATGGCCAACTGCTGGCGGGTGGCTGCGAGGACGGTATCGCGCGGCTGTGGCGAGCCGAAACGGGGCAGCCACTCGAATACCAGATTGAACACCAGCTCGCCATCAGCTCTCTGCAATTCAGCCCCGACGGCAATTACCTGCTCGTGGCGGGTGGGCAGCCTGGTTCGATCCGCGGCGAGGCGCGAATCTGGAACGTCGCGACGGGCCAACCGGCGGGACCAGCTCTGGAACTCGTGGGAGAGGTGCGTGACGCCGCGTTCAGTCCCGACGGCAAGACCTTTGTGACCGGTGCATTCGAGCTGGCGATGTGGGATGCGGCGACCAGTCGTCGCGTCTGGACGGCGCCCGGCTTGGGTAGCACGATGCGCCTGGCCTTCAGTCCCGATGGGGACAGGCTGGTGGCGGCGCAAATGGAAGAGAACGCCGCACTGATCATCGACACTCGTACTGGCAGTCCGGCGAGCGCCCCGTTGCAACACCAGGATCTGTTGCGAGATGTTGCCTTCAGTCCGGATGGCCAGTGGGTCTTGACGTGTTCCGCCGACCGCCGGGCGAGGCTTTGGGATGCGGCAACCGGCCTGGCGTTGGGGCCAGTCTGGACGAATCAAACGCGCGAGATGCGCGGTTGCTTCGCCAGCGACGGCCGCGGAGTGCTGCTTTGCGATGACGAGGGAATCGCCCGCTGGGACGTCCCACCTCCCCTGGAAGGAACACCGAGTCAAGTGCGACTGGCCGTCGAGGCGGCGACTCGCTGTGAGCTCAGCCCCTACGGAAACATCCGCCCACTGTATCCGAGCCTGGACCCGGAGTCGCTTCGACAGCCCCCCGTAAGATTCGGGCCGGATCCGCACGAAGCCGTGTGGAGGCAACTGAGGGAGCAAGGCGGTCCGCCAGGCCTGCTGCGCCGTTGAACTGGGGGCGCTACAGTGTTGCTGGAGCGATTGTCGTTGGTGGAGCGATTGTCCTCAATCGCTCGTCCGGCGGCCCGCCGGACCGCGCGCACGGGCCGTTGGCCCGCCAGACCCGATTGAGGACAATCGGGCTACACTGTGGCTGGAGCGATTATCGTTGGTGGAGCGATTGTCCTCAATCGCTCGTCCGGCGGCCCGCCGGACCGCGCGC
>JAGFJK010000229.1 GCA_024102795.1 Pirellulaceae bacterium | reverse complement strand
GGTACATCGTCGGGGTACTCCTTTGGTGTGGTAACCTATGGAGTACACCCCTCGGAGACCTCGATCAACCGATCAGGCTCTTCGAGGGGATTTTTTTCGGTCCCTCAGCAAGCTCGCTCCGGACGGGTGGAAAAACCATCAGAAAGCTTGCTCACGCACACCCCGTGAGTCCGGTAACGGTTCTGTTGTCATGCGCCAGTTCTACCCGGAAGTGGCGGTACCGTCCTGGAATCTCGAACCGCTTGCCTTCCAGCGTCCCCCAGAACGACTCTTGCTTGCGGTTCTGATATAGAGCCGCTGGTGTTTACCTCGCGCTTCACGGTATAACGCCCAACAAATCCACTGCGATCAGGAATTGGGTTTGCCAAATCGGTCTCGGAAGTCGCTTGGAATGTCTCGAGAACCATGAACGACGACGAGCAGCCGAACCCCATTTTGGTGCGGCTCATAGAAGACGACAAAGTCGCCGACCGGAAAGCAACGAACTTCCGGGCCGAGATCTGCCCGCCGTGTTCCTATCTGGGGATGCGCGGCGTAGAGGTTGCACTTCTCATCGATGCGGTCGAGAAACCGCAACGCGAGATCGAGACTCTGGCTCCGCTGCCCGACGTAACGGCCGATTTCCTTGACGTCTTTACGGACGCCGGCCGGTCGGACAACACGAGACATTACTTCGACTGCCCGTTTAAGTCGATCTCCTGGGCAAGTTTCGCCTTGATGGCGTCAATGTCGAGTGGCTCGAGGCCGTCCCGGTCTGCTTCCTCCACTCGCTCTCGAATCAGCGATTTGAGGTCGGCGTGTCGGGCTTCCAGTTCCCGATAGAGGCGCGCCGTCTCGACAAAGAACTCCTCTCGGGATCGGAACTCTCCGCTGGCGATCTTCGCATTCACGTATGGGTCAAGATCGGAGGTCGGGTTGGTCATGTCGCTGCTCCGAGACGATTGATTGGCTTCTGAACGATACCACAACTGGCGCTTGCCTGTCTCCGCGCCGAGTGGCCACACGTTGTCCCAGGCGAGCGGCGGACATCAGCCCGCTGTTTCTCGGTGTAGTGCGAAGCCGAACGATCCGCCGGGCAAGCACCAGGCGAGCGGCGGGCGTCAGCCCGCTGTTTCTCGGTGTAGTGCGAAGCCAAACGATCCGCCGGGCAAGCACCAGGCGAGCGGCGGGCGTCAGCCCGCTGTTTCTCTCTGTAGTGCGAAACCGAATAATCCGCCGGGCAAGCCGGCGGGATTCGAATTGGGGGAGTGGGCGGCGTGTGATGTAGTGCGAAACCGAACAATCCGTCGGGCAAGCACCAGGCGAGCGGCGGGCGTCAGCCCGCTGTTTCTCTCTGCAGTGCGAAACCGAATAATCCGCCGGGCAAGCCGGCGGGATTCGAATTGGGGGAGGGCGCGGCGTGCGAGGTAGTGGGAAGCCGAACAATCCGCCGGGCAAGCACCAGGCGAGCGGCGGGCGTCAGCCCGCTGTTTCTCTCTGTAGTGCGAAGCCGAACGATCCGCCGGGCAAGCCGGCGGGATTCGAATTGGGGGAGTGGGCGGCGTGTGATGTAGTGCGAAACCGAACAATCCGTGACCCCGCGCGTTGGCCTCCAGGCCAAGGCAAACGCGCGACATTCGCGGGCGTCAGGCGAAGAGCTCGGACACGTCCAACCGAAAACCGGGAAGGATGTCGTCCAGGTCGAGGTGGCCTTCCGCGCTCACGGCGGTTCCCATGTTCTGTCGGTACACTCGGACCGCGGCCGTTTGCGGGTCGACTACCAACACGACATGAACTCCAGCGTCCAACCAATCTTGAGCCTTGCTCTCCACGTCGGATGCTCTGTCCCCCGTCGAAACCACCTCGGCGACCAGTTCCGGGACCACGGGCAGGTAACCGGGGTGATCGATAAATGCACCCAAGCGACTGAGGGAAACATAAGCCACGTCCGGCGCCCTGACCGTATCGGGATTCCGCCGGATCAAGAACCCGGTTTCCGCGGCATAGACATGGCCCAGCCGATGTCGCTTCGCGTGCTGAGCGACCTGCAAAAACACCTCTCCCGCAACCCGCCCGTGACGTCCACCCGCCGGCGACATCATGTGCAAGACTCCTTCCACCAGCTCGTACCGCTTCCCGTCATCAGGCATCGCCGCAAGTTGTTCGGCTGTCGTCAGGTTGTCCGTAACATGTGGCATGTCCGATCTCCTCGGTCTGGTCATTCGCCGACCTCCATTCTACCACAACGCGGCCGGAGCCCTGGCCAATTCGATTGATCGCCAGCGACGGCCAGCCTCGATCCGAGCGAACAACTTCGCGGCCGTTTCACTCGCCGCGTTGACGTTCAGTAGCACATGGCGTCATCCAGCCCGCCAACTTCGCTCAGCCAGCGGGCCATCCGCTGGAAGCCCTCCGGATCGACGCCCTCGTGGCCGGTGGCCAGCAACTGGGCCAGCGAACGGCCGATGGCCGAGGCGAACGTGTAGGGCATCAGGAACCAGCCGGTCTCCTCGCCCTGCCACGACTGGACCTGCGGCGTGACCGGGCACCAGCGAAGCCCCAGCATCGTATGGCGCCCGTTCTCCAGCAGCCCGACCGCGACCTCGCCCACGCCGCCCGTGTAAACCAACGCCACCAGGCGAAATCCGTTCGGCCCCTCCACCGGATGCGTGATCGGATCCATGCCGTTGTTTCTCCGCGGGATGAGTGTATGCGTTTTGTGAATCCGATCTGTTGAGCTTTGTCTGGCCAACAGTGCCACCAGCGGTTTTCAAGTGCAGCCGGTGGCTTGCGGCTTGCGTTGTTGCAGAACGCGGTGGTGGTGCGACTCGCGATGCACCCGTCAGCGGCCACCATCATAACAATCATCGCGGTCGATCGAAACTTGCTCCACCGCCGTGGCAAGATTTCGATGAATCCGTCGCCGAAACGATTGATTCCCGGCCGGGCTGAATTAAAATCAGACGCGCTGGGGCAAGTCTTACGGGGCAGGTGATGCGGCGCCAAAGCGGGGAATGACCGCGCTTCGTCCAACGGCTGTGAGCCTGGCTGCTGGCTTGTCGTTACTCTTCTCTCTCGTTCTTGATTCGTCCGCGTTAGGCAGGTTGGCGCGTGGCAACATTCGCTCGGCGGCGGTTCGTTGCAAGTGGTGCCGCGCGCTCGCGTGGCACTCGAAAGATCTTCTCTCGTGGCTGACGTTGAGCCTCGGGTACGTTGCGCTTCCAGGGGGGCAGCCGTTGATGAAATCGAATTGCCAGACGGACAGGCCAGAGGCTCATCACCACCCGGTGGCGGCCACCTGGGGAGCGGTGGCGCTGCTGCTGCTGTTCCTCGCCGGGTGCGGTGTTCGCCAGATGCCGGTCGATGAAGCGAAGGCGGCGGGAAAGACCGTCGAGGATTTCACACCGGCCAGCTACGACTACTTCCACGACATGGACGCCTTGGTCGACCCGGCCAGCGGCGAAGTCAAGCCGCCGGCACTCAACGAGGAGGAGATCAAGGGCCGCAACGCCTGGATGCTCTGGACCGGCGGCAACGAAGCGTTCTGGGATTGGCTCGCTCGCCATGGCTACGGTTCCATGGACCTGCTGCGGCTGATCGACAGCCGGGAGCGGGACACGCGCTTCGCTCGCGCGGGAGTCTTCACCGAACCGGGCACTCGCCTGCCCACGGACCAGGAAACCAACCAGGCCTACGGCGTCCGCTACGACCGCCCGGAGAACCCGGCCGCCGAGCAGCCCGACCCGCGCGTCTACGGCTACTCGTCGGGCGTCGTCGGACTGCGGCTGTTCCCCAACCCGGAATTCACCGGTACGGCACGCTCTCGCTGGAACGCCGAACGCTACTACACCGACCCCGACTATGCCGCTCGTCCCGACACGATCCGCCCGTACCGAGTGGGCATGAGCTGCGCGTTCTGCCACGCCGCGCCGCATCCGCTGCAGCCGCCGGAGAACCCGGCCGAACCTCAGTGGGCCAACCTGTCGGGCAGCATCGGCAACCAGTATCTGCGGCCCCGCGCCGTGTTCGGCAACCGCCTGGAAGAGAACAACACGCTGTACCACGTCCTCGACTCGCAGATGCCCGGCACCATCGACACGTCGCTCGTCGCCTCGGACAACATCAACAACGCCAACACGATGAACGCCGTGTTCGGCCTGGGCTGGCGAGTCGCTCGGGCCACCCACAACCCGCCCGAAACACTCAGCCCCGAATCGGCCATCTATCCGGGCCTCTGGACCGACCGCGGCCCGGAACAATTCAACGCCAATCCGCGGCCCGTGCCGCGCGTGCTGGTGGACGGTTCCGACAGCGTCGGGTCGTGGATCGCTCTCGCTCGCGTCTACTTGAATATCGGCACCTATCATCAGCAGTGGGTGCGGCTGCACAACCCGTTCCTGGGCTTTCGCCCGCAGCAGCCGTTCAAGCTGGCCGACTGCGAAGCCAACTCGGTCTACTGGCAGGCCACCAAGATCCGAGTGGACCCGATGACAGCGTACTTCCTGAAAGTCAGCGATCCGATGCGGCTGAAAGACGCGCCGCGAGGCTCCGAGCTGGGCGGCTTGCAGGGCGAGGGCGTGCCGTGGGACCCGGCCTACAAGGACGGGCGAGAGGCGTTCGCCAGCGGTTGCATCGCCTGCCACAGCAGCATCCAGCCGGGGAATCTGCCGGAACTGGAAGCGAACATCACGCTGGCCGGCTACGATCCCCAGAACCGGGCCGCGCTGCAACTCTCACCGGACGATCTGGCGCGACTGACCCGCGGCGATGGCCAGTTGCCGGCGAACTACGCGCTGTGGGCCGCTCAAGCGGTCGAGCGGCCGGAGTTCTGGCAGCGGAACTATCTGTCGACCGACCTGCGGATCCCCGTCACGCTCACGCGCACCAATTCCGCTCGCGCCATGGCCACCAACGCTCGCCACGGCCAGATGTGGGAGGACTTCGCGTCGCTGACCTACAAGGAACTGGACTCCGTCGGCCGGATCCACTACCGCGATCCGTTTTCGGGAGCGGAAAGGTCCTTTGAGGCGCCGTCGGGCGGACCCGGCTACTACCGCGTGCCAACGCTGATCAGCGCCTGGGCCACCGCGCCGTTCCTGCACAATAACGCGCTGGGAAAATTCAACAACGATCCGTCCGTCCCGGGCCGGCTCGAAGCCTACGACGACGCGATCCACAAACTGCTCTGGCCCGAACGCCGGCTGCTGCAGTCCGACCACGCCAAGCCCCAGCGCTTGCAGGCCGACCAGGGCCTGATTTGGCGCACGTCCGTCGACAGCTCCTTCATGTTCCGCGGACCCGACTTGCCGGTGTTGCTGTCGGGACTGACCGGTTGGTCGCCATTCTGGGTCCGGCTGCTGCCCTGGATCCCGGCGTTGTTCTTCCTGCTGCTGGGTCTGGGACTGATCCTGCGCGGCCCGGTCACTCCGGGAGTGGAACGTCCACGAGGGCGACCGACGTGGTGGAAACTGTCCTGGTATCTGCTGCGCAACTGGGCGTTCGTGCTGGTGCTGCTGGCCGCCCTGGTGTCGCTGGTCGTGGCCTGGCGGGCCGCTCCGACGCTGGCCGTGTTCGAAATGATGCTGGGCTGGAGCTTTCCCTGGCTGCGCGCGCAGGCCTACTTGCCGTTCGTGCTGCTGCTGGGCCTGCTGCTGTTGACCGTGAACAACCGCTTCGTGTTGTTCGCGTTTTATCCCCGGTTGCCGCAGTGGTACGGAGCGATCTGCCTGGTGGCGGCCCTGCTGGTGTCGCTCGGACTCGGCCGGTTCGGGGCCGGCCTGGGCGGCGGGGTGCGTTTTGGGCCGTTCCCGGCCGGCGTGCCGATCAACGCGATCGCGAACATGGACCCCGACGCTCCCGTGGCCGCTCGCAAGGCCGCGATCCGAGCGCTGGCCGAGTATGTGCGCGACTGGCACGCCAGCCCGCCGGGAAACAAGCCGGGACTGGCGGAGTTCGAACAGCGCGTGGCCCCCAAGCTGATGGCCGCCAGCAAGTGCCCCGACCTGGTCTTGGATCGCGGCCACGATTATGAGTTTATCGGCCACTGGAGCGACGAGGAGAAAGAAGCGTTGATCGAGCTGCTGAAGACGTTTTAGGAACCGTTCATGGGGATTCATTAGATTAGTGGACGATGAGGAAACAAGCGATTCCTGCTGGCTCCCTCGCCGAAGCGGAGAGGGCGCAGCTTTCAGGTTGTTTTGCCGAGGCAATTTGGCGTTACAACCGAGGGAAACTTCGGACAGCCTCCGCGTCGCCGAGCGCTCCCGCTTGATATCCTTCCGGCTCCCTCCCCGCTTCGGGGAGGGTTGGGGAGGGGTTGGTGAAACGAGAGTGGATAACACAAAGAGCGATACGCGCAAGGGCGCACACTTCATCGGGGATCATGAGTGATTCAGGTTCGAAATCGCGAGTTGCGTGAGCGCAAGCAGCTTGTGCGGAACAGCGGCGGGTGAGGGTTGAGTTTGGTACGAGTGGCAAGGGCCCCTCCCCAGCCCTCCCCGGAAGCCGGGGAGGGGGCCAGAGTGATTTCAAAGTGTGCTCCGCGAAAGTAGCAGATAGTCGCCTTTCGCTCCGCGAAAGTAGCGGGTAGCTGTTTATCGCTCCGCGAATGGGGACGCTGTTGGGTGCGTCGTGCTGGTAATGCCGAACTCGGGGCTCGCTACTTTCGCGGAGCGAAAGGCGACTATGCGGAGCGAAAGGCGACTATGCTTAGCCACAACGAGACTTGCTTGCCATGACCGACATCCCCGAACTCTGGAAAGACGCCGAGCGGACGCCGCTGGACTTTATTATCGTCGGCGCGGGAGCGGGCGGCGCGCCGCTGGCCGCGCGGCTGGTCGAACGCGGCTACACCGTGCTGATCGTCGAAATGGGACCGGCCAATCCTCCGACGCCTGCCAACTCGGCAGTCGAGAACACGCAGGTTCCGCTGCTGCACGGCGAAACGACCGAAGACCCGCGGCACTCGCTGCGCTACTTCGTCAAGCACTTCGACCACGATCCCGAAAGCAGTCAGGATCCGAAAGTCCATCGGCCCGGCCCGGCGCCGGCCGATCCGCAGTCTCCGGCCAACGACGAACGAGGCGTCTTTTATCCTCGCGCGCAAGGCATCGGCGGCTGCACGATCCACAACGCGATGATCACCATCTGCGGGCCGTCGGAGAACTGGGACGAGATCGCCGAATTGACCGGCGACGAGAGCTGGCGCGGGCTGCGGATGCGGGCCTATTTCGAACGGCTGGAACGCTGCCACTACAACCGGCCGGCTTCGCTCTGGGGGCGGCTCAAGAGCAGGCTTGGCTTTCGCAGCGGCTGGGAGGACGGGCGGCACGGCCAGCGGGGTTGGCTGGACACCACGCTGGCCGACATCAACGTGCTGCTGGAAGACACTCGGCTGCTGCAGACCGTCGTGGGCGGTGCGCTGGGGACGCTCGAGTCGGGCGTCGAGCAGTTGGGCGGCTTGCTCAAGTCCGTGCTCCGCGGCCAGACGTTCCCCTACCTGGATCCGAATCACTGGCAAACGATGCGCCGTAGCGCCGAGGGACTGTCGCAGATCCCCTGCGCGATCTCGCCGCAAGGCGAACGTTCCAGCCCGCGCGACCGCCTGCGGCGGCTGGAACAACACGCCGAACACCGGCAGCGGCTGCACGTTCTGACCGGCGCTTGCGTGACAGGAGTCGCACTGCAAGACGATGCGGACGGCACGCCGATTGGCGGCAAGCCGGTCACGCTGCGGGCCACCGGCATCCGCTGCCTGGTGCGCGAGCATGTGTACCAGGCGGACATGAACGCTCAGGATCCGGGCGACGGCTGGAGCCAGCAGGAGCTGACGCTGCGTTGCCGGCGCGAGGTGATCCTGTGCGGCGGCACGTTCAACACGCCGCAACTGTTGATGCTGTCCGGGATCGGTCCGGCGGAGCATCTGAGAAACATGGACATCGACGTTCGCCTGGACCTGCCCGGCGTGGGCCGCAACCTGCAGGATCGTTACGAAGTGCCCGTGCTGGCGACAATCAGCGGCCGCTTCCGCAGTCTGGACCACGTCGGACTGACCAGCCGCGAGCCGGCGGCGACGGGCGATCCGCTGCTGCAACAATGGAAGCAGCTTCGCGGACGCCCGGCCCGCGAGCGCGGGTTGTATGCGACCAACGGCGGGTTGATCGGCATCTTCAAACGCAGCCGCCAGGAAGACGCGGTGCCCGACCTGTTCATCTTCGCGCTGGCCGGCAACTTTCCCGGCTACAGCGTCGGCTGGTCGAAACCGTCGGCCCTGGCACCGGGTCCCAACGCCGCGGAGGATCCCGACGCCGCGGCCGATCACAAGCGGAGCCTGACCTGGCTGGTGCTCAAGGCCCGCACGCGAAACAACGACGGATATGTCCGCCTGCGGGACAAGAATCCGTTCCGCCGTCCCGAAATCAATTTCCGCTCGTTTCAGCGCGCGGCGGACGACAACGATCTGGCGGGCAAGGACCCGGACCTGGAAGCCCTGCTGGAAGGCGTGGAGTTTATCGAACGGTTTTTGAAGCAGGGGCAAGAGGCCGGTTACATCGAACGATTCGAACTGCCGCCGGAGGACGAGCGGCGGCGATGGATCAAGCATGTCGCCTGGGGACATCACGCCTGCGGCACCTGCCGCGTCGGAGCCGACACCGACGACCTGTCGGTGCTGGACAGCCGCTTCCGCGTACGCGGCGTGCGGGGCCTGCGCGTGGTGGATGCCAGCGTGTTTCCCAGCATCCCCGGCTACTTTATCGTGACCAACATCTACATGGCGGCGGAGAAGGCCGCGGACGTGTTGGCCGAGGACCATCGGCTGGACGGTTCCGACCTGCCGCCCGAAGTCCGGCAGGCGCTGCACGACGATCCGGTCTATCCTTCGACGGCCGCCTACGAAGCGCGGCGCGTGTTCCCGCGCGAACTGGAGGAGGCCGAAGCAAGGTTGATCGCCCAGCGGCGCCAGCGGGCCTATCCCGCGACCAGAGCAATCCCGCCGGTGGATTCGCCTGGCGAGCCGGCAACCACGGCCAGCGAGACGCATCATGAGCGCTGATACCAACCCCTTGAAGCCGTGGCTGCTCGATCTGCCGCACCCGGCGCGTGCCGCCTGTCAGAAGCCGGCTGGGCAGGAACAGAAGGCAGAACATAAGCAGGAGGCAGAGCAGGAGCAGCCAAACCAGGAGCCGGGCGAGCATGTGACGGCGCTGCCGCCCGACACGCTGGGCCTGGCGTTGTCCGGCGGCGGGATCCGCAGCGCGGCGTTCTGCCTGGGAGTGCTCCAGTCGCTCGCGCGCCACGGCTGGCTGCGGCGAGTGGACTATCTTTCGACGGTTTCCGGCGGCGGCTACACGGGCGCTTTTCTGGGGCGATTCTTCGACGCGCTCTGGAAGTCGGCCAACGACGGCGGCCGGCAACTCGCACCTCAAGACGGCTCGGTGCAAACCCACGTCGCCCGCCAACTGACCGACTACCGTTCGGCCGAACTCGACTGGCTCCGCCGCAACTCGAACTACCTGGCCCCGACCGGCATGGGCGAAGTGCTGTTCAACGTGGCCACGTTCTGGCGAAACTTTCTTTCGGTACACCTGGTGCTGGTCGCGATCTTCTTCGCGATCCTGGGAGTGATGAACGCGCTGGGCTACGCTCGTTGGGGCGCGGCGACACCCGTGGCGGCGGTGCGCGAGTTGCTGCTGGTGTTGACGCCCGTGACCGGCATGCTGCCGGCGCCGTGGCCGGGCGCGTTGTCGATGCTGACCGAGTTGACGTTCTGGCTGGCGCTGGCACCGCTGATGGTCGCTTACTGGCTGGTCTCGGAGGACCGCTACGAATCGTTCGTGGTGCCGATCCTGGCGGCGGTGGCGCTGGTCGCCGCGGCCTTGATGCTGGGGGCCTTTCAACCTCTGGGCATTGCCGTGTTGGCGGCGGCCATCGTCTGGTCGCTGGCGGCCTGGGCCGCGATCCGCAGCGGTGAAGGGCGGGGGCATCCGGCCAGCCGGTTCCGCCTGGCGCTGGCCCGCAACCTGTTGACTCGCTGGCTCGGTTTCTGGCTGGCGATGCTGCTGAGCCTGGCCGCGTTGGCCCTGGTGGACGGGCTGGGCCGGTTTCTGGCCCACCAGATGCTGGAAGGCGGTCTGACCACCGAAAATGTCGTTCGCTGGTTCGGCGGGTTGGGCGCGGCGCTGCTGGCGCTGGCGCCCATCTTGCGGATGGTCGCCTCGTTCTTTGCCGTTCGTTCGCCCGACGAGTCGAAATCGCTGGCCGCCCGGTTGGCCCGGATCCCGCTGCTGCCGACCGTGCTGGTGCTGCTGCTGGGCGCCGTGTTGCCGCTGGCCGCGCTCTCCTTCGGCTGCCATGTGGCGTACGGCGTGGGATACGACTGGCAGGCGGGGCTGGCGGCGACCGGGCTGGCGGTGGCGGTCTGTTTGCTGCTGGGGCGTCCCGAATGCGTCACGTTCGTGAATCGTTCCGGCCTGCTGACGGTCTACTCCGCTCGCCTGTCGCGAGCGTTCATGGGGGCGGTCAATCCGATGCGCCGCCTGCATCCGGAAGGGCTCAACGTGGCGCACGTCGTGGCCGGTGACGACCTGCCGTTTGACGAGTACAAGCCGCACGAGGGAGGCGGACCGCTGCATCTGATCAACTGCGCGGTGAACGAAACGATCGATGTCGCCTCGGACCGCGGCGCTCGCGACCGGCGCGCCGAGAACCTGGCTGTCGGTCCGGCCGGTATCAACCTGTCGCGCACCTGGCATGCGCGGTGGGCGGCGACGGCCGGCGGGCGTCCGGCGCTGGAGCCGCTGGGAGCGGCCAACGAACTGCATCCGCTGCTGGGCCAGCAGCCGGGCCCGGTGCCGGTCGAACGACTGAACGTGCGGGAATGGATCGCCATCTCGGGCGCCGCGGTCAGCCCCGGTTCGGGCCGCGGGACGCGAACCGCGCTGGCCATGCTGTACACGCTGGCCAACCTGCGGACCGGTTACTGGTGGAATTCGGGGCTGAGTGCCGCCGAGCGGAAGAACTATCCGGGCAGCCGCAACCTGTACCACCGGCTGGTGCACCGCCTGGAAAATTGGCTGCGCGCGCAAACTCTGCTGCTGTCGGAGCTGGGAGCCCAGTTCAGCGGTCCCTGGGGCCGCTACTGGTATCTGTCCGATGGCGGCTTCTTCGAGGTGACCGGGGCGTACGAACTGCTGCGCCGGCGGTGCCCGTTCGTGGTCCTGTGCGACGCGGGCGCCGACCCGCGGCACGAAGCGGGCGACCTGGGGGTGCTGATGCGGCTGGCGCGGATCGATTTTGGCGCCGAGTTCCAGATTGTCAGCGGCGACACCATGGAACTCGGCCAGTGGGGCGTGCCCGATCGAGTCGCGCGGCAACTGGGCACTTTAAGCGATCTGGCTCCGCGCGACGGCTCGCCCGTCAAGCGGCACGCGCTGCTGCTAAGCGTCCGATATCCCGCGGCGGACAAGGCCGAGGACGACCCGTGGCAGGGCCGCGATCATACCTGGCTGCTGTATCTGAAGGCCACATGCGCCGGCGACGAACCGGCCGACATCCGCAACTATCGAGCGGAACATCCGGCCTTTCCCAACGAAAGCACGGTCGATCAGTTCTTCGACGAACCGCAGTGGGAAAGCTACCGCAAGCTGGGCGAACACATCGGTGACAAACTGTTTCCCTGACACTCGTGACGGTATCCCGACCATGCAAGTTGTCTCGCGCTGCGCTACAAGGCTGTGGCGATTGGCCGCGGCCGGGCTGTGGATCTGCGTCTGCTGCCTGCCGCTTTGCGTCTGCTGCCTGTCGCCCGGCGCGGCTCGCGGCTCGGACCACGCCGACCCGATCATGCTGCGCGAGGTGGAAGCCGGACTGACCGGGCTGTTCGTGTTCCCTCGCGACGACCGCCTGGTAATCGTGCTGTGCACGCGCCGAGCGCTGACCAGCGGCCCGCCTCTGCGGCTGGAACCGTATCGCTACACGGTCCATATCGACACGCATTCCGAAGTCAGCTTCGCCAGCCAGGACGCCCGCGCGCGCTACGGCGGCGAAGTGCTCCATCCCGAAGGCATCCGGCCCGACATCTCCATCGAAATGCGGCTGAACGAAGACGCCTCGCTGCGGGAACACCAGATCACCGGCCTGCGGGATCCAGCTCGAGTGCGGATCTGGGCCGGCTTGCGCGACGATCCATTCATCTTCTACCGCTTTTCGCGGACCAACGTGATCGGCATGGTGATCGAGATCCCGTTCGACGAATTCCGCGACAACCAGGTCGACTGGCTGGTCTGGGGCACCTCGTCGCGCCACGGCCGGCAGATCGACCACGTCGGCCGCTCGCTGCGCACCATGCTGCCGCGATTCGATTTTCTGAACACGCTGCCTCCCAGCGAGCACGTCGCGGCCATTCGTCGGCGACACACGGATCCCGGTGTGCTGCAGGACCTGCTGGCCGCCAACCTGTCACCCCTGTTCGCCATTCGCCACTACGATTTCGCCCCCGACGTAATCATCTTCAGCAAGCGGTACCCCACGAAATTCCCCAACGGCCGGCTGCTGACCGACGACGTGGCCAAACTGTGCTGCGAGCAAGGCGACTGCCTGCTGTATGAAATCTCGCTGGCCGAGGCCCATGCCGACCATCAACCGCGGCCGGTCGCCAACAACAAGCCGTTTCTGGAGGAGTTCCCGTACCTGGCCGAGCCGAACGAGAATCCGGTCGCACTGCCAGCGACGGGCCTGAAGATGCGGACCAGGCTGATCCTGGGTTTGATCGGCCTGGGCCTGCTGTTGCTGGTGCTCTGGCCCTGGCTGCTCTGGTGGCGCTGCCGTGTTCGCCTGAGACGACTGCAGGCAGCCAGTTGAGCGGCCGCCGACCGAACGCAAGTTAGACCTGGTCGCAAACCTCGTCGCACAGCCACTGCCACTTTGGCGCCGTGAGGATGGCGGCCGACTGCTTGCTTTCGCTGGGCGGCAACTTGCCCCGGCCGGGAGAGACCCGCTTGTAAAACAACCTCAAGTTCCCCGACGCGAAGCCGCACCGCTTCCGCTGGTCGGGGTGGATGTGGTACTCGCCGATCGTGTGATTGTCCTGGTCGATGATGTCGAACGCATACCAGGTCAAGTTGGAGCGGGGTCCGCTGGGGTTGCTCTGGACCCCATTCCCGTCATACACCACGCGGTATGTTCCGTTGCGAATCAGCTTGGTGACCGTATCGGAACTGGACACCTCGTCCTGCAGCGGCAGCCACTCTTCAACTTTCTTTTCACCCATGACGGTTCCACCTTTCGGGCAACAGGTTACAACAATTCAGTTCAGGTTCGGCATCGAACGAGACGGACTTCCGCGCGCGACTGTTCGTGGCGGGCGACGATTTCCGCCGGCTTGCCGTGCAAGCATTGCCATCCCGGCGGCGGCAAGCTGCCGGTCAGCGTGAAGCCCCGTTCCCCGGCGGGAACCATGCCCACTTCGGCCATCAGCCGCAGCATCGGGGCTCGCGTATCCGGCCGGCTGATCAGGCAGGTCACGCGCGCCAGTCCCAGTTGGGCGGCGACTCGCACGAGCACATGATACAAGGCCCGTCCCGGCCGGTGGCGACCCGCGGGACCGCCCACCGCCGCGAACTCGTACAAGTACATTTCGTCCCGGCGGATTTGCGCCACGGCGTAGGCCAGTGGATCGAGTGGCTGTGATCCCGCCGGGTCGACATAGACGGCCCGCAACAGCCAGCCCATGCGGTTCTCGCAAAAACGCTGGCAATCGTAGATCGGCAACTGCTGCTGGCTGGGGGCCGCGAAGCCGCGAAAACGCCGCCGTTCGAGATCGCGCAGAGCCAGCCCGTCGTTCCAATCGGCCATCCGAACGCGGCCCGCACCCGCTCGCCAGGCATCCGCGTCGGCGATCCATGACCGATGCAGTTCCAGCCATTCACGCGGATACGGGGACTGGCGCCAGCCCTCTGCGCACGTTGACACGATGGGTCCCTTGGCTCGCAGCGCCTGATGACGATGAACGGACGACTGTTCCGGACGACCGTTGAAAGAGATGAGTCGCCATCAATGCGGCGACGCCACGAGGGTAACAGGTGGACCAGTCCCTGGCAAGCAGGCGAGCGGACCGGGATGTGTTATCGGGCGCCAGACCGCGAGCGTGCTATTTCACTTTCGCGGCACGCTCCAGAGCCGCGTCGTTGCCCGCGACCAGCAGGGTATCGGAATCCTTCAGGAGGTAATCGGGATCGGGCGTGGCGGTAATCTTGTCGGTCAGCACATCGTGCAGCGCCACGATCGTGATATCGTATTTTCGCCGCAGATCCAGCTCGCGGATCGACCGGCCATACCAACTGTTCGGCACGCCCATCTCCTGGATGCTGAAGCCGCTTCCCAGGCGCACGTAATTCAGCAGGGCCGAACCGCTGATCCGGGTCGCCAATCCGATCGCCGTGTCGCGTTCCGGAAAGACCGTGTCGGTCACGCCGATCCGGTGCATCACGCGGGCATGATCGTTGGAGATGACTTTCACATAGATATCGCGGACCTTCAGATCATGCAGGGCCATGGTCGCCAGAATGCTGGAGGAAATGTCGTCGCCGGTGGAGACCACGGCGGCATCCGCCGCGTCGGCTCCGATCCGCCGCAGCGTGTCCAGGTCGGTGGCGTCGCCCACGGCGGCGTGCGACACGAAGGCCGCCAGGCGATCCACCAGGTCGCCATCGCGATCGATGGCAATCACGTCGTGCCCGTTGTCCGCAAGGGATTTCGCCACGGCGAAGCCGAAGTTCCCCAGGCCGACGATGACAAACCGCTTCATGATTGTCTCCCGTGATTGCTCGCGCCGATCGCCTAGCCGACCACCACGTCCTCGTAGGCCAGCCGGAACTTGCCCTTTCGCGACAGCCGCACGATCAGCGCCGCGGCGATCGAAAGCGGGCCGGTCCGGCCCGCGAACATCAGGAACACGACGATCCAGCGCGACGCGACCGACAGTTCCGTCGTCAGGCCCATCGTCAACCCCACGGTGTTGAACGCGCTGGCCGCCTCGAACAAGCGGACCAGGAACCGCTGTCCTTCCCCCACCACATCGCCCACGAACGCCAGCACGAACACGCCGACCACCACGATGCCAGTGGCAATCACGAACAGGCCCGTCGCCCGTTGGATGGTGGCTTCGGGAATCGAGCGGTGGGCGAACGTGGCGGTCGGCTGCGAACGCAGCCGCGACCAGGCCAGCAGACCCAGCAAGGCCACGGTCGTCGTCTTCATGCCGCCGGCGGTCGAACCGGGGGAACCACCCACCATCATCAGCATGATCGTCAGGAAATTCGTGCTGTCCGAAGCCGCCCCGTAGTCGATCGTGTTATACCCGGCGGTCCGCGGCGTCACGCTCATAAAAAAGGAATTCGCCAGCTTATCGACCACCGACATCCCGGCCAACACTCCCCGCCACTCGAACACGGCGAACAGCAGCCAGCCGCCCGCCAGCAGCACGCCGCTGGTCACCAGCACCAGCTTGCTGTGCACCGACAGCCGGCGAGTGGTCTTGCCGCGCCGCCACATCAGATGCAGGATCTCCTCCATCGTGATGAATCCCAGACCGCCAGTCACCACCAGCAGCGAAATCACGGCGATCGTGGCCGGGGAGTCCTGGAAATCCATCAGCGACGACGTGTTGGTCGAGAATCCGGCGTTGCAGAAGGCGCTGACCGAATGAAAAATGGCGGGCCAGATCGCCCCGACCAGGCCCAGGCGGGGAGCCCACACAATGTAAAGCAGCACCGCACCCGCCGCTTCGAAGAAAAACGTGAAGCGCAGAATGTCCAGAATCAGCCGGCGCGCCGGAATGTGCGGCACCATGTGCCGCGAGCCCGCCGCCACCGCCTCGGACCTCAGCGACGGACGGCCGCCAAGCGCCGTGATGATCACGCTGGTCAGCACCAGCATGCCCAAGCCGCCCAATTGAATCAGCGCCAGCAGCACCGCCTGGCCGAACCAGGTGAAGTAGGTGGCCGTATCCACCACAATCAACCCGGTCACGCACACGGCACTGGTGGCCGTGAACACCGCGTCGCTCCAGCCGAGCGGTTCCCCGGTGTACAGACCGGGCAGCACCTTCAAGGCCAGCGTTCCCAGGACGATCAGGCCCAGGAACGAGCCGACAAACAGTTCGGCCGACGTCAATCGCCCCCAGCCCGTTGGGGCGAGGCGCGTCGGCGCCGGACGGAGGCGAACCGGTCGGCGACTCTTCAAGTTCCGCGCAGCAGGCTGGCTCAAGGTGATCCCGTTCTACATCCGTTTGCCGAGTGCCTGGGCCACCTTCCGGCACAGGGCCATCGTGTCGTTGAACTGCGCGAAGTTCAGCGACTGGTACCCGTCGCTCATCGCCCGCTCCGGATCCGGATGGACTTCCAGGATCAGGCCGTCGGCGCCGGCGGCAATCGAGGCGGCCGCCATGTCGGGCACCAGGTATGTGTGCCCCGTGCCGTGGCTGGGGTCCACCACCACGGGCAAGTGCGTCTTGCGATGCAGGTAGGGAACCGAAGCCAGCGGCAGGCTGAACCGCGTATGCTGCTCGAACGTGCGAATACCTCGCTCGCAGAGCATTACCTGCGGATTGCCCTCGTTCAGAATGTACTCCGCGGCCAGCAACAACTCCTCCATCGTCGCGCTGGGTCCGCGCTTCAGCAGCACCGGGCGATCGCAGTTGCCGACGGCTTCCAGCAGCCGGTAGTTCTGCATGTTGCGGGCGCCGATCTGCACCACGTCCGCGTACTTGCCGACCAGGGCCACGTCTTCGGTCGACATCACTTCGGTGACCACCGCCAGCCCGGTCTCCTCGCGCGCCGCCGCCAGCAGCTTGAGTCCCTGTTCCTTGAGACCCTGGAAGCTGTAGGGACTGGTCCGCGGCTTGAACGCGCCGCCCCGCAACGCCGTCGCTCCCGCCGCCTTGACCGCGCGGGCCGTGGCGATAATCTGCTCCTCGCTCTCCACCGAACAAGGGCCCGCAATCACTCCCACCGTGCCGCCGCCCACCACCAGGCTGCCAGCGGTGACCGTCGTTGGATCCGGCTTGACTTCGCGGCTGGCAACCTTGTACGGAGCGAGAATCGGCACGACTTCCGCCACTCCCGGTCCGCTCTCCAACGACTCGCGGGCGTGCTCGCGTTTCTCCCCCACCGCCGCGATCACCGTCCGCTCGGTCCCCCGGATCACGTGCGACTTCAACCCTAATCCTTCCACCCGCTCCACCATGTGCTGGATCTGCTCCTCACTGGCACCACGCTGCATCACGACAATCATCGGTCGGCTCTCCCAGGCTGATATTCGTGGCGGTCCAAAACGTTCATGGGCCGCCTGGCTGAACAAAAAAAAAGCCCCGCCGACCATCGAGCGGTCCGCGGGGCTGGAACATTGCGAGTCAGGGTCTGCTTAGACACCCCCTCCGGCCCCTGGGACCCCAGAGGTAAAGTAAAACCAGTAGCCGAAGTGCAAGGAATCTGTGACCATGCGCGTATTATGACTCGCCCGGCGGATTTTGCAAGCGGGCCGTCATCACCGAAGACGCTCGTCGATCCGCAGCAACTGGTTGTACTTCGCCAGCCGCTCGCCGCGGACAATGCTGCCGATCTTGATCAGCTCGGCCGCCGACGCCACCGCCAGGTCCGCGATCGTCGTGTCCTCGGTCTCGCCGCTGCGGGCCGAGACCACCAGCGACCAGCCGGCAAGACGCGCCAGACGCATGGTCTCCAGCGTCTCGCTTAACGTGCCGATCTGGTTCACCTTGATCAGTGCGCTGTTCGCGGCTCGCTCCGCGATCGCTCGTTGCAACCGCCGAGGATTCGTCGCCAGCAGGTCGTCGCCGACCAGCAGCACGCGGTCGCCCAGCCTGGCCCGCAGATGCCGCCAGCCCGTCCAGTCGTCTTCCGCCAGCCCGTCCTCGATGCTGGCGATCGGAAAGGCGTCGACCCAGGCTTCGAGCCGATCGATCATCTGATCCGAGGAGAGGCGGACGCCGCCCTCGCTGCGGAGCACGTAGCTGCCGGGCAATTCGCTCGGCGGACCGGCGGCAGCGTCCGCGGCAGGTTGGTAGAAGTGGGATGCGGCCACGTCCAGAGCCAAGGTCACGTCGTCGCCCGGCCGCAGTCCGGCCGCCTCGATCGCGCGGATGACGAATTCCACCGCCTCGCGGTTCGTACGCAGCCGAGGGCCATAGCCGCCTTCGTCCCCGACCAGCCAGCCTTCGTAACCGGCGCCGGTCAACAGCGAGCCCAGCCGGCGGTACACCCGAACGATCCACTCCAGGGCCGTCGGATAGTCCGGCGCGCCGCGCGGCATGATCAGCACGTCCTGAAAATCCAGATTGCCTCCCGCGTGCAGACCGCCCGAAATCATGTTGGTCATCGGCAGCGGCATGCCAGGCGGGGCAGGGCAGGGATCGTTGTCCCAGGCGGCCGCCAGCACCGCGGCCAGGTGTTCGTACAGCGGCACGCCCGCCGCCGCCGCCCCCGCATGAGCCACCGCCAGCGAGACGCCCAGCAGCGCATTGGCTCCCAGTTGCCGCTTCCCCGGCGACGGGTCCAGTTCCAGTAGCCGCTCGTCCACTTGCCTTTGCTGGCGGCAGTCCCAACCGAGCAGGGCGGCCTGTAAAATTCCCCGCACGTGCTCCACCGCTTGCCGCACTCCCAGGCCGTCGTAGCGGGACGCATCGCCGTCGCGCAGTTCGCGCGCTTCGGCCGAGCCGGTGCTGGCGCCCGACGGCACAATCGCCCGGCCGACGACACCCGCGCCGGCATGGACTTCGACCTCCACCGTGGGACGCCCGCGGCTGTCGAGCACCTCGCGGGCGTGAATCCTCTGAATGCTGGCCATGCCTGTCGAACTCCCTGGATCGCGCCGGGATTTTGATACGCTGCGAGCGACTCACGCCGGACCGGCCGCGAGACAGTCCCGCAGCAGCGAGTGAAACGATTCCCAGCCCGCCGCCGGCGCCAGCAGCAGTGGCCGAAAGAACCGCCGGATGCGGTCGCGCAAGGCGGGTTCCGGCAGATACTCCACCGGACTCTTGCCGTCCAGCCGAGCCAGCCCGCAACCGGCCAGGTTCCAAAGACCACGCGCTTCGAGCGGCCCCAGTTCCGCCGCCGTGATCTGCCGGGTCATTGCCTGGCGATACTCTCGCCAGAAACAGTCCAGCAGCCCGACGTACGCCGGCCAGTCCCGGCCCGCTCGAAACGACTTCAACACCAGGTGGCTCAGCAAGAACCCCAGATCAAAGGCCGGATCGCCGTAGTGCCCGACCTCGAAATCCACCAGCACCAGGCGGCCGGGTTCCAGCAGCAAGTTCTTGGGGCTGAAGTCGCCGTGAACCAGCGCGCAGGGATGCGCCTCCAGCGAGGCGATCAGTCCCGCGATCGGCTCGGCCAGCGCCGCGTCGCCACGAGCCAGGTGGCGGTAGTAGGGGTCGAGCCGCAACTGGTCGAAGTATTGCCGGTCGGCCAGTTGTCGAGCCAGACGGTCGCGGTTCCACGAACGGCCATGCAGGGCCGCCAGCAGTCGCGCGGCGGCCATGGCGACCTCCGTCCGCGCGGCGCCGGCCAAAAGTTCGGTCTTCCAGACCACGTGCGCCGGATCCGCCGCCGTCATGCCCAAGACAAAGTTCGGCCGGTCCTCGAACAACAACCGCGGCACGCCCCAGTGGATCGCATTCGGCAACTGGCCAGGTGAATTGTCGACCGCCGACTCCTCAAGCAGCTCGCCACAAGCCCGCAGCGCGTCCGCCTCCTGCCAGATCCGCTCCACGCCGCAGTACCAAGGTTCGGCCACGCGCAGCCGGGGCCGCGACTGCTTCAATACCAGGTCGGGGCCGTCGCGGCGAACGACTCGGAGCACGATGTTCGACACGCCGCCGGACAGTTCGCGCACCCGCACCGGCTCGTCGCTGCCAATCCATCCCGACTGCCGCAGCCAGCCGGCCGCATTGGCCGCATCGATCTCGCACATTGTCATGGTTGCCACTGGCTCCGGGAAAGTAGCGTCATAGTCGCCTTTCGCTCCGTGAAAGTAGCGTCATAGTCGCCTTTCGCTCCGCGAAAGTAGCGTCATAGTCGCCTTTCGCTCCGCGAAAGTAGCGTATGTAGTTATCTCAAGTTTCCGGTAACCGTCCACGGCGCTTTGCGACGCAGACAGGCGACAAGAATTGAATCGATCACTTCTGGCTTCCTCCTCGTTTCGGGATCGTGCAGCTTATAAGTTGTTAGATCCTCAGTGTTTAAGGCCCTTCGCTCCCGGTGAGCGCCCGTCAGACTGTTTTGGGCTTCGAATCCCGCCGGCTTGCCCGTCGGATCGTTAGGCTTCTCGCTACACACGTCCCGGCCAGCGCTTGAGAATCCCGCCGGCTTGCCCGGCGGATCGTTAGGTTTCTCGCTAACGCCCGACCGGGCGAGCGCGTGCGAATCAAGCTGGGAT
>JAGFJK010000198.1 GCA_024102795.1 Pirellulaceae bacterium | reverse complement strand
CGCCCGGATTCGGGAGCCTGCAGCCGTTCGAGCCGGCGGGCCAGTTCCGCGGTCCGCTCGGCCAGTTGCTGCTCGGCGGCGGCCCCCTGCTGCAACTCCATCTGCCTCGCGGCGGCGTCCGGATTCTGCTCGGCGCCGGCCAGTTGCTCCCGCACCCCGGCCTGGTCCTGGCGCAGTTGGGCCAGATCTTCGGCCGAGCGATGCAACTGGTTCAGCAGACGATCCAGTTCGTGTACTCGCCGGTTGGCCAGCACGTCCAGCAGTTCCTCGAGCCCCTCGGTGATTTGCTCCTGCTGCTGGGCCGCCTGACCGACTCGGTTGCTTTCGATGCTGCGGCCGCTTTCCCGCATCTGCCCGCTCAGTGCCAGCCGCCGAGCGGTATCCAGCGCGTCGCCCAGCGTTTCGGCGGCCAGCGGGTCGGCCGGCCGCAGTTCGGTCTGCATCTCCTGCATTCGCCCCTGCACCTTGTCCAACTGCCGCGCCAACTCGACCTGCCGCTGAGCCAACCGCTTGAGGTCGGCGACTTCTTGAGTCGTCAGGTCGGGCAGTTCCTTGGTCAAGGTGTCCAGCCGCAACTGGTCCGTGTCTCGCCGCACCTCCTGCTGCTCGCGTTGCAGGCGACTCACCTCCCGAGCGAAACGGCGATAGTTATCCCACTGCGTCAGTTCGCCGAGCATCTCTTCCAGGGCGGCGATCACCTGGTCTTGCCCCTGCCCGGCGCGCCGCAGCGGTTCGGCCGTGGCCCGATCGGGAGCCGTCTCGTCGGGGTTTTCCTCCAGTCGTTGCCGAGCCGCCTTGAGCGTCTCGACCAGCCCTTGCTGGATGCGGGGCAGCGTGTCGCGATTGAGCCGGGCGATTTGCGCCGACAGCTCGTTCATGTGCCGCAGCACTTCCGGGCTATCGACCCGGTTGCTCTCCAGCTCCTCGACCAACTGCCGGACGCGGGCCGGCACGCCGTCCGAGGCGTCGGAAAGCGCGTGCTGGATCTGCCGCTGATTCAGTTCGCCGCCCCGCAACTGGTCCAGGTCGCGCTTCTCGAAGCGGCCGGCTTCATCGAGTTGAATCTCCAAGGACCTGGTTTGCGAGCGGGCGGCGGTTTGCAACCGCAACACGTCGCCCAACTGCGCCAGGATCTGGGCTTGCTTCTGAGCCAGCCGTTCGTCCAGTTCATCGCGCGAGATGAGCGTCAACCGCCGCGTGCTGCTTTGACCCCACTGGGGCCGGTAGTCGCTGGCCGCCACGTGCAGGTCGAGCCAGTCGCCCGGTTCGAGCCCGGCCAGTTGCGTCAGGTCCCAACGCAGTTCGACCAACTGTTTGTCGCCGGCCATCTCGGGCGAGGGGCGCGGCGATGGTTCGGCCGGACCTTCCAGCAGGGTCACCGATTGCTCGCCACTCTGGGTTTCATCCGAACGCAGATACCTCAACTCGACGCGCTGCACGGCCAGGTCATCCTTGGCCACCGCCTTGATCAGCGGCTGGGACTGCGGCGTCACGAACAGGTTGCCGGCGGGAGTTTCCAACGAAACGGCCGGCGGCTGGTCCTGAGTGGCTCGGATCTCCCACTTCTTCTCGTCGCCGCCGCTCAACCCCTGCTCGTCCCGCAGTTCGAACCAGTAGCTGCCCGACTCCCGCACCACCCAGTCGTCCTCGACCGCAATCGTAAAGCTCCGGCCATCCTCGCCCAGGCGAACCGGAACCCGGCCCGCCCGCGGATCTTGATCCACTCGCAGGCGGACCTGGCGGACCGGCCTGGTGGTCGTGCCCCGGACCGCGATCCGAGTGCCAACCAGCGCCTCGATCCGCGGCCCGCTGTCGCCGCTCGGCAGTCCGGTATACTCCGGCGGATGCAGCACCAACTGGTGCGCCGCCACGCGCGGCGGTTCGACCAGCCGCAAGCTGGTCCAGGCCATGTGGCGATGGTCGCCTCCGACCGCCCGGTATCGGAACGGGCGAGTGACGTTGTCCAGCCGGTGCAGCATCGCACCATCCGGCATCGGCTTCATCAGCTTGCGCTGGACCTGGTCGGGCGGATCGCCCTCGAACCAGTATTCGATTTCGACCACGTCGGGCAGGTGCCCGCGCTGGTCGACCACCTCCGCCTCGAAGTCGCCGCCCAGTGCCAGCAGCTCCGGGCCCCGTTTGAACTGCAGCATGTTCCAGCGCGGCCACTCCAACGGGCTCCAGGGAGCCGCCAGGCGCGCCAGGGCCAGAACCGAGGAGGGCCAGGATTGAAAGCTTCGCTGCCGCAACCAGAACCAGGCAAAGTCCGTGGCGAGCAGACCGCCTGCCAGCAGGCTGACCGCCAGCCAGCCCAGCACCGCTCGCCGCGGCCCGCTGCGGTCCAGACACCGCGCGGCGTCGTACCCGGCCACCTGGACCTCGGCTTCCGCGACCACGGCCCGCCGCAACTCGGCCGAACCGGCCAGAGGGTCGTCGGCCGGCTGATCGAGAAACGCAATCGCGCTGGACAAGCGGTTCTGGAACTCCGGCGCGCCGCGTTCCATCCACTGCGCGACTTCGAGATCCGACGGGCCGAACCGCGCGGCCGGCAGCAGCCACCGCCAGGCGGACCACATTGTCGCTCCCAGCACGGCCGTCGACACGATCCACCGTACGCCGTGTTCTCGAAACCTCAGCCCCCAGTCCAGCAGGCAGGCCGCCAGGACGACCAGCACCACGACGATGGCCCAGCGGCTGAGGCCTTCCCAGCGAACGAGCCAGCGAGCCCGCTGACCGACCGCTCGAACTTTCTGCTGGACAGTGTGCTGCATGTCCGCTCCCTGAGCGAAATGTGCCCCCGGCGGGGGACCCTCGCATTATAGCATTCCCGCCCGTTTGCGCAGCAACCATTCGGTAACGATCAACAGCACGAAGGCCAGCGGCCAGAGCCAGTGGTTCCAGATCGGCGAGGGGGGCAGCGGTTCGATTCGCACCTGGCGGCCCGGCGGCAGGTCGTTCAGCAAGTCTCCGGCAGTCGCCAGGGTGTAGAACTTGCCGCGCGACTGGCGGGCGGCCAACTGCAAATCGGCGGAGTCCATTTCGAGCCGCGTTTGCTCGCCCGGCGGCGCGACGATCTCAAACCGCCGCGAGGGCGGCTGGCCCTCGACTGTCGGCGTCGCCAGCCAGGCCCGGTACCGTCCCTCTGGCAAGTCGCTCAACGTCCCCTCAAACACGCTCCGACCGGCATCGTCGCGCCGCAGGACGAGCTGTCTGCGACGCCCCAATTCCTGCTCGACCACCACCGCCACGCCGTCGTCCTGGGGCGGCGCCAGCCGCTCGTCGAGAAACCGGACCCGCAGCCGAACCGGCTCGCCGCGACGGTACGTGTCGCGGTCCGAAGTCATCTCGGCGCCGCGGTCCGTCCCCAGCAGCTTCGAACGGCTGAGGTACCGCAGCGTCTGGACCCAGTAACGGTTGTAGAATTGATCGCCCGCTGGCGTCCGCGCCCAGCGGTAGCTTTCGTCGGTGGCGTGGAACACCACCTTGCCCGCGCCCACGAACTGCAGGCTGACCAGCGGCAGGTTCTGGCCGGAGTTGCCCGTGCGCATCGGGTGTTCGACGAGCACCCGCGCGGCCGGCCGCAGATCGGCCGCATCCAGCATCCAGTAGATGCCCGGAAAGCTCTGCCAGGCTTGCAGGCTCTTGTCCACCGTGTCGTCCACTTGCATCTGTGGGCTGCTCAGCCCAAGCGGCGTGAGTTGGGGCCGGATGGCCGCGGTCAGCAGCGCTCCGGCCGGCGGCTGGCTGGCCGTACTCAACAACACGGGCAGCAGCGTCTCCAGCGGCGTGTTGCGGTAGGCCAGAGGCGTGTGCCGCGGTCCGGCCAGGAAAACGATCCCGCCGCCGCGCTCGGTCACGAACGCCGCGATGTTCTCCATCACCGAACGGGTCAGGAACGCGGGGTTCACGTCGCCGAAGATCAGGACGTCGTACTGGAACAGCTCCTCGCGGCTGACCGGAAACACGCGCTGCGCGTGCTCGTCCTGCTCGGCATACTCCAGGTCGGCCTCTTGCAGGACGGTGGTCAACTCGATCGACTTCTCTCCGCCAGCACCCGCCCGCTTCAAGCCGCGTCCCAACAAATTCTTGAGAAACCGGAACTCGAAGCTGGGATACTCCTGCACATACAGCACGCGGATCGTCTCGTCGCGGACATGGACCGGCCGGGTTTCGCGGTTGTTGTTCGGATTGGCTTCGTCCTCCAGCGGCAGGGCTTCGACCACGAAGCGATAGTCACCCTCTTCGGGCGGGCGGAACGCCAGCCGCACCGCTTGCGGCTGCCCGTCGTCGGCGATCGTCAACCGCCGCTCGGCCAGCACGGCCGACTGCCCTTCGCGCTTCAACTGGACCACGACCTCACGTCCCGGATAACCGCTCGCCGAAACCTTGAAGTCGAAGTTCACCAGGTCGCCCACAAAAGCCACTTCATCCACCAGCAGATCGCTGATCCGCACGTCGCGCGGCGCCTGATCGCTGCCCAGCCCGACCAGGTACAGCGGCACGGACTTGCGGCGAGCGTATTCGGCCACTTCGCCCAGCGACTTGCCTTCGGTGGTGACGCCATCGGTCAACATCACGACGGCCGCCGTGGGCCGGCCGCGTTGCAGGTGCAGCACGTCGCGCAGCGTTTGCCCCAGTCGGCTCGCCGGCTGATCCGCTTCCCGCTGCCACAGATCGCCCCAGGGCCGCTCGCCCTGTCTGGACACGGCCCGGGCCGTATTGCCGACCAGGTACACCTTCAGGTTGTACTTTCGGGCCAGTTGCTCCAGCAGCGGAGCCTCGTCGTCGGCCAACAACGCTCGCGCCAGGTTCCAGCGGTTCAAGCCGCTCAGCCCCTGCTGCCGCAACTGCCGCTCCCAGTGCTGGCGAAATTCCGCGTCGCCGTAGTAATCTTCCAGGTTCATGCTGCCGGAATCGTCCAGCAACAGAACCAGGTCCGGCAAGTCGGTACGATACCGATGCTGCATCCAGCCGTACATCATCAGCAACACCAGGGCCACCAGGCTGATGCGAATGGCGATCAGCACGGCCCGCAGTCCGGAGGAAACCCGGCCCCGCTCGCGGAGATAGCAGAACACGACCAACCCGCCGATCACCAGCAGCAGCAGCAAGGCCAGCCAGTCCGGCCAGGGCCAGGTGTGTACCAGGCTGGTTTCGAGACCCTGTCCGGGCCCGTCAGCCAGGCTGCTGGCAGTGCTGTCGGCCAGGCTGCTGGAAGTGCCGTCGGCCAGGCCGCTGGCTGGCTCCGCGACCGGCGGGATGGGCTGGTCCTGGTTCATGCCGCGGCCGCTCCCCACCACCAGCCCAGCAGCGACTCGCTGACCAGCAGCATCAGCAGCGCCGCCAGCACGTACCGGAACAGGGAAGCCGAGCGGCCAGGGGAGGAGCCGCGGGCCGCATCCGGCGGCGCGTCCGACGTGCCCTGGAACTGGCTGGGCAGCAACTCCGCGTCAAAGCGTTCCAACGAACTCTCGCGCGGATCCAGGTTCACGCCGTACATCCGCGTCGCGTCCAGCCGGCCCGCATACCGCGCCACATACACGCCGCTTTCCTGTGTCGCCGCGTAGACCCAGCGGCTCTCCTGGCCGTCGACTTCCAGAGCGATCCGTTCGGGCGCCGCGCCGCCGACCGGCTGATCGGGCCAGCGCGGCGCGGCCATTTCCAGCGACGAGCCGGCCACCTGCCCATGCACTTCGTCCGACAGCGGTTCGCCCACCAGCACGTTGCGCTGGCCGTCCCGCCCGCTGACCGCCACGCGCAGCATCTCCTGAACCAGCGGCACGAAGCTGGGCCAGGAAGCCAGCGCCGTCCAGGGCGTGGGCGGCGTCTGGCGCTGATTCAACGAATCGGTGGAACCGGCCGTCGCCAGCAGCAGGCAGCGACCGCGACCAATCTGCTCCTCGACCAGCGCCGGGTCCCCATTGTCGAAGGCCAGCGCGACGCGGGCCGAACCTTCCTGGGGAGTCAACTGGATGTACGTCCAGACCGGCGTCGTCAGCAAGCCGGTCCGCTCGTGATCCCGGAACGGCGCCACCACCGGATGCCGGTAGTCGAGCGGGTCGAGCGCGTGCTGCGCATCGTCCACCAGCGGGCCGAGGCGCGCCGGCAGCACGCGCAGGTCCGATTCCTGGCCGCCCAACTGCCGGTTGTAGCTGTCGGCCTGCACCTGATCGCCGAGCATCACGATCAGACCGCCGCCGCTGGAAACATAGTCATGCAGCACCGCCGCCTCGTCGCTGCCGAACCGCCCGACGTTGCAGAGAAAAACGCAGTCGTACTGGTGCAGGTCGGTTTCCAGCAGGGCGCTTTCCGGCTGCACTTCGGCTCGGATCGCGGGCCGCTCGGACTCCAGCGGCTGCAGGGCGTAAGCCACATGGCGAGCCGCCTGGTTCTTGCCCGCCACGCACAGCACGCGCAGCGACTCGCGCACCGGCAGACTCAACCACCGCGAATTGTCCAGCGGCAGGGCATCTTCCGCCAGCCGCGCTTCGATCACATGCTCGCCCGGACTGTCGAACCGGTGGCTGAACGCGGCCGTCGCGCGGCCCCCGGCCGGCACATCCACAGTCTGCTCGTCCACCGGACGTTCGTCCACGAAGAACCGCACCGGCACTCCGCGTGCGTCCCGCGAGCCAAAATTCTGGACCTCCGCCCGCACTCCCTGCAAGTCGGCCGCCGTCACCAGCGAATCGCCGGCCGAAAGCTGGACGACCGCCAGGTTTTCGTCGGCCGGCGAGTCCAGCGGGATCAGCGTCAACGCGGCCTTGTCCGCCAGGCGGCCAATTCGCGCCCGAACCTCCTCGCCCGCCACGTCGTTCCATGTCGTGGCTCCCAGGTCGGTGAGGAAATAGACGCGGGTCCGAGTAAGTTCCGGCTGGCGGCGAGCGGCGCCGTCCACAATCGATTCGACTTCCGCCAGGGTGGACCCCAGGTTCGCGCCCCCGTGCGGCAGTTCCAGCGCGGCCAGTTCCTCCAGCACGTCCTGCGGATCGAAGGCCGGATCGCGGATGATCACCTGCGGCGGGTCGGCCATCAGCAGCAGCGTGAAACCATCCCCTTGCCGCCCGTCCTGCACGAGTTGTGCCGCCCGCTCGCGAGCGGTTTCGAACAGGCTGGTCCCGCCGGCGCGATAATCCATTGAATACGACCCATCGATCACCAGCACGTAGTGCGTCCTCGCGGCTCCGCCCAGGCGGGCGCTCCAGGCCGGCAGACCGGACAACAACGGATCGGCCAGGGCCAAGGCCAGCAGCAGCAGAATCAGGACCCGGATCGCCAGCAGCAGCAACTGCTCCAGCCGGATCCGCCGCGCGTTCTTCCGCACGGCCGCCAGCAGATACTCCATCGCGGCCCAACGGACCTCGCGATACTGGCGGCGATTCCAGAGATGGATGATGACCGGCACGGCCGCGGCCAGCCCCCACAGCAGCATCAAGCCGCTGCCGAAAGGCCAGAAAGCCAGCGGTCCGACCAGTGCCAACCCGGCGTTGTTCAAGGCATTCGCTCCGACCTGCCACCACCCATATCGACAGGCCGCATGCCCGTCGCCACCCATCAGCCTCGGATCCGCCGCATCCGCGAGGCGAGGCACGCGGTCAGCACCAGGTCCAGATTCTGGTCCGTCCGCACCAGGCGGTAGTCCAGCCCCTGACTCAGGCAGCCGCGCTTGACCCGCTCCAGGTACTGGCCAAACTCCCGCAAGTACGCGCGGCGGATGTTCCGCGGGTCGGCCAGCAGTTCGGGAAACTGCTCCAACCCACGGAACAGCGTCGTGCCGCCAAACGGAAACTCCAGCTCGGCCGGATCGAGCACGTGCAGCAAGATCACGTCGTGCCGGCGATACCGGAAATGTTTCAGTCCCGCCATCATGCTGGCCACGTCGTCGAACAGGTCGCTGATCACGATCACCACGCCCCGCTTGCGCAAACGCTCGGCCAACTCGTGAAAGATCGGCCCGGTCGCCGTCTTGGCCACCGGCGTCACCTGCTCCATCACCTGCAGCAGTTGCTGCAAGTGCGGCGGGCTGCTGCTGGGTCGGACTTGAGCCCGCAACTGCGTATCGAACGTGACCAGCCCCACCGCATCCTGCTGGTGCAGGACCAGCCAGGCCAGCGAGGCGGCCAGGCACTGCGCGTACTCAAGCTTGGACAGCGGAGCGTCCGGGCCGCGGTAGGTCATGCTCTCGCTGATGTCCAGCACCAGGTAGCACAGCAGATTGGTTTCGTCCTCATACTGCTTCAGATAAAACTTGTCGCTCCGCCCGTAGACTTTCCAGTCCAGGTATCTCAGGTCGTCGCCCGGCGTATACTCGCGGTGCTCGGCAAACTCGATCGAGAAGCCGTGGAACGGGCTGCGGTGCAGGCCGGCCACGTACCCTTCGACAATATGCCGGGCGCGCAGTTGCAGACCCTTAAGTCTGGCCAGCGTCCGCGGATCTAAAAACTTCGGGGCTCGTTCCACGCGTGGTTTCTTCCTGGTTCGAGACGGGCGTTTCGCGCAGCAGACGCTGGATGATCTGGTCGGTCGAGATGCCCTCGGCGTCGGCGTTGAAGTTGGTCTTGATGCGGTGCCGGAGCACGGGCGCCGCCACCTCGCGGATATCCTCGACGCTCACGTGGTAGCGGCCCTGCAGGACGGCTCGAGCCTTGGCCCCCAGCACCAGGTACTGGCTGGCTCGCGGCCCGGCTCCCCACATCACCCAGTCCTTGACGAACTGCGGCGAATCGTCCTGATGGCAGCGGGTGCGGCGAGCCAGTTGCAGGGCATAGCGGGCGATGTGGTCGGCAATCGGCACTCGCCGCACGATCCGCGACAGTTCCCGGATCCGCTCGGCGTCCAGCGTCGACGTGATCTGAACCTCCACGTCGGCCGTCGTCCGCTTGACGATCTCCAGTTCGTCGTCCTCGTCCGGATAGTCCACTTTCACGCTGAACATGAACCGGTCCAACTGGGCTTCGGGCAGCGGATAGGTCCCCTCCTGTTCGATCGGATTCTGCGTGGCCAGCACGAAAAACGGCTCGGCCAGCCGGTGCCGCTGACCGCCCACCGTCACCTGGTGCTCCTGCATCGCCTCCAGCAGCGCGGCCTGGGTCTTGGGTGGCGTGCGGTTGATCTCGTCCGCCAGGATCACGTTGGCGAAGACCGGTCCGGGCAGAAAGCGGAACATCCGCTCGCCCGTCGCCTTGTCCTCCTGGATCACCTCGGTCCCCGTGATGTCGGCCGGCATCAGGTCGGGCGTGAACTGGATGCGGTTGAAGTCCAGCGACAAGGCATCGGCCACCGTGCGGATCATCAGCGTCTTGGCCAGGCCAGGCACGCCCACCAGCAGGCAATGCCCGCGAGCGAACAGGGCGATCAGCAACTGCTCGATCACTCCCTGCTGGCCGACGATCACCTTGGACATTTCGCTGGTGATCCGCCGGTAGGCTTCATTGAGTGTCTGGACGGCCTGCAGGTCGCTTTCGGGCAGCATGATGGACGGGTTTCCTTGTGCGGCAACACTTACTCGGTTGTGGGGCGAGGTCCGGCGACGTCAAAGGCCGTCAGGTGGTCGGCGCCGGCAACCAGCAGGACGCCGCCGGCAACCACCACGTTCCCGCCGCTGACTCCCATCTCCGCCAGCGGGATCGGCTGGCGAGTCTGCCGCGGCCCGGCCTGGTCCAGCACGTACAGCGCTTCGCGGGTCGGCCAGTAGACCTGGTCGCCGGCCAGTTGCCCTCGTCCATAGCCGCGGACCGCGTCCCGGCCCGCGTCGGGAAACCGGCCGAGAAACCGGCCCGTCTCGGCCTGGATCCAGTAAAGCTGGTCGCCGCTGGCCAGAAGATTGCCGGCGCCGACACCCAGCAAGTGAACCACGTCCGTCGCCTGCCCCGGCGCCGTGGCCCAGATCAATTGTCCCGTGGCCGCATCCAGCCCGAAGATCCGATCGCAATCGGCCGGGGCCGCCAGCACCAGGTTATGGTACAGGACGCACGGGGTCAGGTCGCGGAAGAAGTGCCGGTCCTCGGAGCTGGAATCCTGCGGGTGAAACGCCGCTCGCCGATAACGGGTGATCCAGCGAACCTGGCCATTGTCGGCCCGCAGCGAGGCAATCACGCCCAGGTTCGTATTGACGAACAACATGCCCGACTGCATCGAGAGCAGCGTGTGCGAACGCTCGTTCCACTGCCCGTGACCGATCGTCTCGGCGGCCGCCACCAGCTTGCGCCAGCGGAGACGCTGGTTGCGGGCGTCGAAGCAGGCCAGATGCAATTGCGCTCGCACGTCGTCCCGCCGCCGCAAGGCCGCGTACAAGTGCCCGCTGTCGGCCAGCGGCGTGCCCTCGAACCCCCAATCGCCACTCCACTCCGGTCCTTCCAGATCCAACTTGAACAACAGCTTGCGCTCCGCTTCGACGTCCACCGCCGCCACCGCCGACCGCTCGGAACGCAGCAAGTCGGTCTGGCCGCCCGGTCCGGTGATCTCCGAACCAATGCGGGTCAGCAACCAGTTGCCATGCGAAGTCAACGTGTAACGCGGTACCCCCACGAAACGCTCCGGGCGAGCGATGCCGGGAAATATGCCTCCCGGCGCGAGCCGAGTTCTGCCGGCCTGCGGAGGCGGCGGCAAGTTGGGCAGGCCGCGCCACAAGCGGTCCCCGGTCCGCAAATCAAACGCGTCCAGGTCGTCGACCCTGGGGCCCGTGGCCACATAGACCGACCCGCCGCGAACGACCGGATGATAGCTTAGCAACCCCCGCGCATCCTCCGCCACGCGCTGCCGCAACTCCCCCAGGTGCTCGCTGCCAGCCGCCAACACCGGCAACTCGACCTGCCACAGCGGCCTCTGCCGCACATCCACCGTGTCCGGCGCCCGGCCTCGCCGAGCGCCATTGCCGCCAAACGTCGGCCAATCCGCCTCGCGCGACCAGGGGACCGGCCAGTTGGCACTGTCGGCAAACAACTCGGCCAACAATTCGCGGTACAGGCCGCTCCTGCCGCCCAGCGTGCCCTGCTCTTCCGGATGCAGCCGACCAAACAGGTCCAGTTCCCATGCGGCCCGCTGCCGCGACCCTTCCAGCAACGACACCAACACCAGCCGCGCCCGCACGTCCGCCAGCTTCAGGCCCGTGTCCGGATAAACCAGCCACGAATCGGAAACCGTGGCTGCCCGCAGCGCGGCCGACAACTCGTCCCAGTGCGCGGCCAGATCCAGGCCCCTCCAGGACTGCCACAGCGGCCGGCCAGGCAACCAGACCGGTCCGTCCCCGCGCACCGCGGCCGCCGGATCCGGCAAGGCCGGCGAACGCAACTGCGGACTGATCCGCTCCCAGGACTCGCGTGCCAGCAGGTAATTGCCTTGCTCCAGGGCCAACTCGCCCAGCGCCAGCAGCGCGTCGTCGCCGTGGCTGCTGGTAAAGAACTGATCCACCAGCCGTTCCAGCCGCTCCTGGTCGCGCGCCGCGACCGCTTCCTGGTACCAGCGCAATGCCAACGGGTCGACCCGCTGGCGATACAACTCCAGCGCCTCCGGCGCCGTCCGCGAGAACCCGGTGAGCAGGATCTGGCCCAGTTGCCGTAGCGTGACGTACCGCTGAAAGTCGTGACGAGCCGGCTCGACCGGCGGCGGCAAGGCAATCACGCGGTCGCCGTCGTTCTCCATCACCCGCCGCAACGACTCAATCGCCTCGTCCCACTGCCGCTTGGCCACGAACTCCTTGGCCTGCTCCAGTTGAAATCGGGCCGCCTGCCCCACCTCGTCCAAGTACACGTCGGCCGACAACTCCGGCTCGATCTGCAGCGGAAACCCCTGCCCCCAAACCTCGCGCTCCGCACAGGCCACGAACAGCCCCAGCAGCAACAGCGCGGTCGGGATCGGCAAGTGAAATCGGCCAGGCACGGATGAGGATTCCCAGGAGGGGGAGGCGTCCAGCACCTCCAGTATAGGAGTACGCCACCCCGCGGGAAAGAAACCGGCGGATGGCCGCAGGCGTGAGCGGCGACTGGGACCGGGACGGGTTGGTTAACGCTGCGCCAGCCCCTCCATCAGCCGCCCGACATAAAACAGGCCGATGCCAAAGACCAGCATCACCAGCATGTCGCTGACCCCGATCGAACGAGCCAACTGCCCGCCAAGTTGCAGGACAATGGCCAGCGGCAGCAGCAGCATGGCGAGGATCTGCAGGCTTCGTCCGATCAGACGCATGGTTTTGTCAGTTGTCAGTTGTCAGTTGTCAGTTTGCAATTTGCAATTCCCAACCGCCGGTAAGCATCATCCCGCCACCAGACCGGTGGAGTTGGGCCTCCGGCACGTCTGACGGACGGGGCTCAGACTGATCCCACTGACGTATCGTAGGCAAATCGCATCAGGACCGCTACCATCGGTGTAGAAACAGCGCCGCCACCCAGTGTGGCACCACCCATTGAAACTCTACCAGGCAATCAAGAAGAAGCGGAATGCGTTTCCGAACCTTGCTGTGGCGGTCGTGCCGCCTGAGGTGTCCCCTGTGCGGCCAGGGGCGACTGTTCGAAAACTGGTTCCGCATGCGCCCGCAATGCCCGCATTGCGATGGCGATCTGCAACGCGAAGGTGGGTTCTACCTGGGTTCGATCTACTTCAACTACGGGCTGACCGCCCTGATTGTGGCCATCGCCTATCCCGTGTTGCTGTTCAACCGCGTTCTGCCCAGCCACGTTCTGCTGCCCCTGGCCCTGGTGTTCGTCGTGCTGTTTCCGATCTGGTTCTTCCGCTACGCCCGCAGCCTGTGGCTGGGTTTCGATCAATACTGGGACCCGCGGCAAGGCGAACAAGGCACCAGCCACTCCGGTTCCGCCTGAAGCCGATGACACGCCGCTTCGCAAGGGGACGGGCCGCCGGTCGCCGGCCCCGAAGAACGCGTCAACCGTTGTTTAGCCGTTGTTCAGCGGCGGCATGGCCGGCCCAGCGCCCAATGCGGCCTGCCGCGCCCGAGCCCTGCGGATCTCGTAATAGAAGTAGCTGCCCAGCCCGGACAGCAGCAGGAATGGCATCGCCATCATGAACAGGATGCTCCAGTAGTACCCGCGAGCCAGGTTCATCCCCGCGGGATCATGCTGGGCCAACCCGTCCTTGCAGGTCGGGCAGGCCCACAGCAAGCCGGAAAACGCCAGCACCAGCAGCAGTGCCAGGCAGGGAGCGGCCAGTCGGCGAACGACGGTCAGGCTGAGTTGGCGCGGAAGCAGCAAGGCGAAGTCCTCGACAAACCGGCGGGCAGTAGTCCCCGTTTCCCTTAGTTTACGCCATCCTCAAGGAATCGGGTAGAGCCAATACAGCATCACGTAGACTACTACCCCGGTGACCGACACATACAGCCAGATGGGGAACGTCCAGCGGGCCAGCCGGCGGTGAGCCGCCCGCCGATCCCGCAAGCCCAGGTAAATCGTCGCCACGGCCAGAAAGGGCACGCCGGCCGCCAGCACAATGTGGCTCACCAGGATCACGTAGTAGCCATAACGGACCGCTCCCACGGCCTGCTCGCCCAATCGCCGCACGATCTCCGTGTTGAAGTGATACGTCAGATAACAGGCCAGAAAGATCACCGAAACGCCAAAGCAGCAGAGCATCACCAGCTTGTGAGCTTGCTCGTGGACGCGCAGAGTCCGTTTGTCAGCCTTCGGCGGCCGACACTTGATCAGCATATAACCCACGACCAGCAGGCAGGTCGCCAGCGCATTGAGCGACGCATTGACGTGCGGCATGACCGGTACGATCGACTCCAATGTTGGCGAACTCCTAGGGTCTTCGCTCCGAAAAACCTCGCGAGGACTCTCCCTCGCTGACGCGTCGGGTTAATTATTCTTCCCGTAAGCAGCCGCTTCCCTCGCTGACGCATTTAAACGTTGTGATCGTCATCGAACCTGTTTCGCGGAAACCCCTGAAATTCATTCTGGCCCCCTCCCCGCTTCGGGGAGGGTTGGGGAGGGGCCTGCGGGACTATGGAGCAACGCGATTCCTTCAATTCGCACATGGCCACTCGCGGGGCGCGGCTTTCGGACGAGTCGAACATCAATTTGAGGATCTGAATTCTTGAGTGTGACAGTTGTTGGGTGATTCCATCGGGTGCCAGGAGCGTCAAAACAGGCTGCACAAGAGCCCCTCCCCAGCCCTCCCCGGAAGCCGGGGAGGGGGCCAGAGGGATTTCAAGGAGTGCGTTCGCCGACGCGGAGACTATCCACGTTTTCCCTCGGTCATATCGCCAAATCCTCTCAGCAAGACAACTTAAAAGCTGCACGATCTCGAAACCGGGGAGGGAGCCAAAGGGACTAAGAATGCTTCGTCGTTGCTTGATTGGATTCGCGATTCCTGTTGCGCGAGGATTCAAGATGCTTGCCGTTCTGAAACATACAGTGCGGCCGCTTCCCTCGCTGACGCGTCGGGCTAATTATTCCTCCCGCAAGCAGCGGCTTCCCTCGCTGACGCGTCGGGTTAATTATTCGTCCGGCAAGCGGCCGCTTTCCTCGCTGACGCGTCGGGTTAATTATTCTCGCCTTCAGGTTCACCGCCTCCATCGGGCTCGCCAGCCGCTGCCGGGTGAGTCGGTTGCTCGGCCGCCGACGGCTGCTCCTCGCGCAGCAACCGCGGAAGCAACTCCTTCAGCTCCCGCATGTCGTCTTCGTCCGCCCAGTCGAACGAGCCGCGAGTTTCGCCCCATTTGTCCACGACGACCAGGCTGTTCTTGTGAGTCTGCTCATGGACCGGCTGGCCGAACTTCTCGGCGCCAATCCGCCGGATGTAGGTCAGATCACCCGTCAGGAACAGCCACCGCTGCGGATCCGCGTCGAATCGGCGGGCATATTCGCGCAGCTTTTCGGGAGTGTCCTGCTTGGGGTCGCAGGTAATGCTCACGAACGTCAGCTCCTCGCCGGCGAAGTCGTCGTACAGGCTCTTGACGTGCTGGTTCTGTTGCACGCAGAACGAGGGGCAGGAGGCGAAGAAGAAGCTGGCGACCCACACCTTGCCATGCAGGTCCCGCGAGTCGAACGGCCGGCCGCTGCGTTCGGTCAAGGTGAACTCCTTGATCCAGCTCTGGTCGCTGCCCGGCGCCGCCGCCCCGTCGCCCGGCGCCGCGGGCAGGGCCAGCGTATCGGGCTGCCCCGCCGTCGATCGCTGGAACAGCTTCCACGCCGCCCACAACGTGGTCAGCCCCGCAAACAGCAGCAGCACCGCCAGCCACATCAGCAGTGCCGTCGAAGGACGGCTCCGCGGTTGCCCGGCTCCGGGCGGTCCCCCGGAACCGACCGGTGTTTTGGAACCGGCCGGCGTTTTGGAATCGGCGGGCGCCGGGGATTCGGGCGCTTGGGAATCCGGGGCGGGCTGCGTGGTACTCATTGTGCATCTCCTGTTGTTCTGCGTCCCGCGATCCACCAGGCCGCGACAAACGCCACCGCGGCAAACACCGCCGTCACCAGCCAGCAGACTGGCAAGGCGGGCAACCCCAGCGTGGCGGCCGGCAGTTCGGGGAACATCAATTGTCTTAGACCGGCCACCGCATAAGTCAATGGATTGACTTGCATGACCATCCCAATCGTCCAGTCCAGCACACCGGCCTGGGCATCCAGCCGCGGAGCGGGAAAAAACGCACCCGACAACAGCCACAGCGGCATCAGCACCAGGCTCATGATCGCGTGGAAGCCTTGAGTGGACTGCATTCGCCAGGCCAGCACCAGCCCCAGCGAGGTCAGGCCCAGCGCGCTGACGAACAGCAGTCCCACGATCGCCAGCAAGCTGGCCAGCGACGGAGGCGCGGAGATCGCCAACATCAGGATCAAGAACAGCAGTCCCTGTCCCAGCGCCAGCAGCGAACCGCCCAGCACCTTGCCCAGCACCAGCGACCACCGCGGCACGGGGGCGACCAGCACCGATTGCAGGAACCCCTCGCGGCGATCCTCGATCACCGAAATCGTGGCGAAGATCGCCGTGAACAACAGGATCAGCAGCAGTGTGCCGGGAAAATAGTACTGCTGAAACGTCTGGCCGGACTCCATTCCCGCCGGCGACAACCGGAACGACTGCTTGAGCCCCGTGCCGAACAGCAGCCAGAACAACAGCGGCTGGCCGATCGCCCCCACGATCCGGTTCCGCTGCCTCAGAAAGCGGACGATTTCGCGCCAGCAGAGCATGCCAGCCGCCCGCCAGCCGGCGCCGCGCGTCGCGCCCGCTCCGCTTCCCGGCGACGGACCTGCCTCCGCCGAGAGATCATCCCGGTGCCGCGTCCCGCCGTCGGCCGTCATCGTGTCTGGTCGGCTGGCTGCCACAGGCGATGCCCCGTCCGGTGAATGAATACGTCTTCCAGAGTCGGTTTGCCCAGGGTGATCGAGTCGACCTGTCCGGGAAACTGCTCCATGATGCTTGCCAGCCAGCGCGTGCCGTCGGGCGTCTCGACGCGCAACTGGCCGTCGAACTGCTGGACCGCCAGCCCCAACTGCCGCTGGATTTGCGGACCAAGCTCGCCGGGCTGCCGGCATTGGATAGTGATCAAATCGCCTCCCACGCTGGCCCTCAAGGCGGGCGGCGTATCCACGGCCACCAGTTGCCCCTCGCTCAAGATGGCGATCCGGTCGGCCCGCTCCGCCTCCTCCAACAAGTGGCTCGTCAGGATCACGGTCACCCCGAATTCATCGCGCAGGTGACCCAGGTATTGCCACAGGTCGCCACGCGCCGCCGGATCGAGTCCCGTGCTGGGTTCGTCCAGCAGCAGCACGCGGGGGCGGTGCAGCATGCCCTTGGCCAGCTCCACCCGCCGCCGCAAACCTCCCGACAGCCGCTCGACCCGCTCCCGGCTCCGCTCGGCCAACCCCAGTTGCGCCAGCAGCTCGGTTTCGCGCCGCCGCAGTTCGCGCCCCCGCAGGCCGTACAGCACGGCCTGGCAACGCACGTTTTCCGCCACGGTCAGCTTCGGGTCCACGCTGGGCGACTGGAACACAACGCCCAGTGCCGCCCGCACGGCCAGCAACTGCCGGCTGGCGTCCAGGCCCAGCACGTGGATCGTACCCGTTTGCACCGGCAGCAGCGTGCTGAGCAGGCGGAACAACGTGGTCTTGCCGCCGCCGTTCGGTCCCAGGAAGACGAAGATCTCGCCTTGCTGGATCTCCAGACTGACGTCAGCCAGCGCCCGCCGCTGGTCGTACCGGTGCGAAACGCCCCGGATCTCCACCGCCCGCGGCCGATTCATGCCGTACCCCCGTGGGCCTTCAACCCTCAGGCCGCCGGCAACCCGCCTCCGCCGCGCGGTTGCCAATCTTCAAACGATCTCAGGCGTTCGGACAAACTCATGCCGGCAGACAGTGGCTTGCGCCGGCAGTCAGTGGCTCGCGGCGCCCCCGCCCTCCCCGGCCGATTCCCCTGGCGGATGATCGGCATGTCCGTCGTCACCATGCGACTCGTGATCGCCGTGATCGCCATGCGCCGCGGCGGCTCGCGGCTGTGCGGCGTGCAGCCAGCGAGAGGACGAGTAGTGCAGCGTCCGCTCGCCGACGTCGGGAACCAGCATCAACACCAGGAAGATGCTCATGATCGACGCCGGAATGGTCAGCACGTACTTCCAGTTGGCTTCCCAGATCAAGTGCATGAAGAACGAGATCACCAGCATCGCCTTGGTGCACGACACGGCCATCATGAAGGTCCAGCCGACAGCCGGTGTGTCGTGAAACGGCCACAGCGGCGAGACGGTGAAGAACGACGCGCTGGTCAGCACGCACAATGCCAGGAAGACCAGGATGTACTTGCCCACTCCGCCGTGCCCGTGCTCACCCGCCCCGTGGCCGTGCGAATCGTTACCGTGACTAGCCGCGGACGAAGCGGAGTGGCCGGAGTGCTGGTGGCTGGAAGTTGGTTCGGTCATCGTACGGATGCTTCTCCCCGGAAAGCCGCGGGCTGGCCGCCGGCCTTCCGTCGATCGATCATTTCAGAACAGGTACAGCAGGGGGAACAGGAAAATCCAGACCAGGTCGACGAAGTGCCAGTACAGGCCGACGTTCTCCAGGACGTGCGACTTCCGCGGGGTCAGACGCACCGGCAGGATCAGGGCGAACACCAGCAACCCCACCGCGACGTGGATGGCGTGGAATCCGGTCAGCAGAAAGTAGGTGCTGGCCCACATGTTGCCGCTGGGGATCTTCATCGGCAGCCGCAGCCACTTGTGCTGCTCGTTCAAACCGTGCTCCATCGCCTTTAGCTCCGGCAGCAGTTCCTGCCGGCCGCGCAGCGCCGCCAGCCGGGCGTCCAATGCCTTCTGGCTTTCCTCGTCGGTGGCTTGAGCCCGCTGAGCGGTCACGGCTTGCGTCTCGGCGGCGATCTCCCGCAGCTCCTGGTCGTGCAGGAACTCGGCCCGCTCGTGACTGGCGTGCAGCGGATAAATCTGGTACGCCATCAGCTCGATGGCGCCTTCCCGCGCGAGCTGGTCGCTGGTTTGAGCCACCTTGGTTTCGGTCCACTTGACCAGGTTGGCTTGCAGGCTGCTGACCAGGTCCAGTCGCTGCTGGTCTTGTTCGGTAAAGCTGTCGGGCGCTTTATTCTTCCGTTCGTCCAGCCCCGACCGCAGCGCGGCCACTCGAGCGGAGACGGCCGAGACATAATACGGGTCGGCCCGATCGTACAGCAGACTCCGCGGCGACATCGGGTGGATGCCGTGCGAGAACTTCGACGAGTACTCGACCGCCTTCACCCCCAGGAAGACGCAGCCCAGGGCCAGCGTCGTGGCCAGCCAGAACTTGGCCATGCCCGCGCTGCCCGATCGGGATGCCTCGAGCGCCAGCACGATCGTCACGCTGGAACAGATCAGCACGAACGTGTTGAACGCCCCCATCCATTCCACGACGTGCACGTCGTGCGGGCCAGGCCACGTGCCGCTCGGCGCGCCGAAGCGGAGCACGATATAGGCCCCGATCAGGCCGGCAAAGAACATGATTTCGGTCGACAGGAACAGCCACAGGCAGAGCTTGCCGTTGGGAATCGGCAGCGCCGGCTGGTATTCCAGGTGCACGTGGCCGTGGCCGGCGTGCTCCGTCCCGTGTTCGATCGCGTGTTCGGCCATGGTTTCTCGACTCTTTATCCGCGCTTCCAAACAAGGACCCCGCTGGGAAAAAAAAGGGGCCCCGCTTACAACAAGGGTACAAATAACAGGCACGCCAGCACAGCCGGCAAGTAGACCAGCGACGCCCGCAGCAGCCGGCGAGCGGTCCGGTCGTTTCGATTCCTGAGGAACAGCCCGGCGCAAACCAGTTGCGCGGTGCCCAGCACAAACGCCAAGGCCAGGTAGATTCCGCCGCCCAGGCTCGGCGCGAACCCCGCCGGCAGCAGGCTGATCGGAATCAACAGCAGTCCGGCCGCGACCGCCTGCACGCCCGCCTGCCAGCCGCTGGGATCGACCACGGTCAACATCCGCAGGCCCGCGTCACCATACTGCCGCCGATAAATCCAGGCAATGGCCATGAAATGGGGAAACTGCCAGAGAAACAGGATCAGGAACAAGGCCCATCCGCGCGGATCGGCGCGCGGGTCGAGCGGGCCGCCCAG
>JAGFJK010000169.1 GCA_024102795.1 Pirellulaceae bacterium | reverse complement strand
CTCCGCGAGAGTAGCGGGCGCCGGTTGAGAGTATCCATCTCTTCCACCGCGGCAGCGCTACTTTCGCGGAGCGAAAGGCGACTATGGCTCCGCGAGAGTAGCGGGCGCCGGTTGAGAGTATCCAGCTCTTCCACCGCTGCAGCGCTACTTTCGCGGAGCGAAAGGCGACTATGGTGGAGCAATAGGCGACGCCCCGCACGCTCGGCGAACCTTTTCTGGACTGCGACTTGGACTTGCCGCGCGATTGCGACATAATACAGGCGGTCCGTCCAATTCTGCCGAGTCGCCGGAGTCGCTTGCTTGATGGCAGAACGGTTTTCCATTGGCTTGACGAGCTTGTTGCTGGCGGCCATCGTGCTGGCTCAAACGGCGCCACTGGCGCCGGGTAGCTGCTGCTGCCGTTCCGAAGTTCCGGCGCCAGGTGGAAGTTGCTGCCGGACGGCCGAGGCTGTGCCGCGGGCTACCAGCTCCCGGATGGCTTGCTGCCAGCAAAGGGGCGGCCGGGTCGGGCTTGCCGATCAGCCGCACGACGGGGATGCCACCGGTTGCGGCAAGTATCGCTGTGCTTGCCGGCGCGTGGAACTGCTGGTCTTGAAGCCAACCGGCGATTCGATCGAGTCGGCTCGCGGCAGGCCAGAGGCGACGGCGTTACCGACCGCGGTGGTCGTATTGAAGAGCACGCTGTCTGTTGGCTCGGTTGCCGCGCGCGGAGCTTCGATCAGGCCCTCTTCTGGCGACCGGCAGGCGCTGCACTGCGTCTGGCAGATCTAGTCGCAGCTCTACCGCCGGTACGTCGGTCGGTGCTCGCGCTGCGCACCGTGCAGCTTGTCCTGGGCAGCGACATCGTGGCGCCGCAGTTATCCGCCGGTCGTCCCGCGGTGCTCACCGCCGGTTCATCGTCATGGCTGTGTATTTCATGTAACCCGAAGCGTAAGCGAATTCATCCGATGGCAAATCCCGCTACGACCTCGTCCGGCACGTCCCGCCCGGAGGCGCCGTCTTCCCCGCATCGTCCGCCGGCGCTGGGCTGGCGGTGGTGGGTTGGCAAGGCGATTCCGCCGGCGCTGTTGCTGGTTGCCGGATTGTTGTTTCTGGTTGCGCTGGGCGCGGCGCAGCGCCTGGGCTGGATCGCCGCCGAGTCGGCCGGTTCCGGCGCAACTTCCGCGACGGGCGGGCACGTCTACACTTGCCCGATGCATCCGCAGATTCGCCAGCCGGGCGCTGGGCGTTGTCCGATCTGCGGCATGGAGCTGGTTCCGGCCACGAGCGGAGCTGCCACGGACCTGGACGAACTGTCGGTGACGATCCAGCCGGCGCAGCGCCGCCTGGCCCACATTGAGACGGCGGCCGCGCTGTCCGAGCCGTTGGCGGCGACGATCCATACGGTGGGGGCAATTGCGATTGACGAGAGCCGGATGGCAACCGTGGCGTCGTACATTTCCGGCCGCCTGGAGCGTCTGTTCGCCGACTACACGGGCGTGCCGGTGGCCAAGGGAGACCACCTGGCGGTGATCTACAGTCCGCAGCTCTATTCCGCTCAGGTCGAATACCTGGAAACGCGCAAGGCTCTGCGCGAGACCAGTAACGCGGCGCTGGCCGCCGTCCGCCAGGCTCAGGAAAGTCTCGCGGCCAACACTCGCCAGCGGCTGGTGGAACTGGGGATGACCGAGCAGCAGATCGTCGAACTGGAGACGACTTCCGAGGCCCGGTCGCGGCTGACGATCCACACGCCGATCGGCGGCACGGTGATCGAGAAGCTGGCCGTGGAAGGCAAGTATGTGGAAGCGGGCGAGCCGATCTATCGCGTGGCCGACCTGTCGACCGTCTGGCTGATGCTGGAACTGTACCCCGAGGACGCGGCCCGGATCCGCTTTGGACAACGCGTGGAGGCCGAGATGCAGTCGCTGCCGGGCGAGCGGTTTCAGGGCCGAGTCGCCTTCATCGACCCGCGCGTGGATCCCGGCACGCGCACCGTGGGCGTGCGGGTGGAGTTTCTGAATCCCGCCGGCCGGCTGCGTCCCGGCGACTATGCCAACGCCACGATCTACCTGCCGATCGGGCAGACGGGCGAGGTGTACGACCAGGAGCTGGCCGGACGTTGGATCAGCCCGATGCACCCGCAGATCATCCGCGACTCGGCCGGCTCGTGCCCGATTTGCGGCATGGACCTGGTGCCCACTTCGCGGTACGGCTATGCCGAATCGCCGGTCGAGCAGCCCGCGTCGCTGCACATTCCCCGTTCGGCCCTGCTAATGGCCGGCAGCAACAGCGTGGTGTATGTCGAGACCGAGCCGGGACGGTTTGAGATTCGCCCGGTGAAGGTCGGTCCCATCCTGCGGGACAAGGTGATCATCCTGGACGGGCTGAAGGCGGGGGAGCAAGTCGCCGTGGCCGGCAACTTCCTGATTGATTCCCAGATGCAGTTGGCCGGCAACCCCAGTTTGATCGATCCCGCCAGGGCGCTGCCGGCGCAGCGGGAGCGGAAGGAACCGCTGGCGCTGGATGGCGCGGAAGCCGCCGCGATCGCCGGCCAGGACGGGGCGCGCGTCGAGCGGCTGTATGCGGCCTACGTGCGGATTCAGCAGACCCTGGCCGCGGACCGCAATCCGGCGGAGGCCGATGCGAGCGAGCTGCACGAAGTGGCGCATGAGCTGACCGCCAGCCAGACGCTCGACCCGGCCCTTGGCGAACTGCTGCGGCCGGTCGTGGAACACAGCAAGCATCTGGCGCACCAGGACCTGGAACAAGCTCGCCAGGCCTTCAAGCCGATCAGCCACGCCGTGGTCACGCTGGCTTCGCGGGCCCGCGGCGAGCAGGCCAAAGGCTCGCTGGTGCACTTCTTCTGCCCGATGGTTCCGGGCGGCGGCGGCGACTGGCTGCAGAACGACCAGGAGCTGCTGAATCCGTACTTCGGCAGCCGGATGCTGCGCTGCGGCGAGAAAGCGCACGAGTTTCCCTTGCCCGCCAGCCTGCGTGGAGAATGATCCGTGTTGCGGTCGCTGATCGAATTCTGTGTCCGACAGCCGCTGGTTGTCCTGCTGATCACCGTCGGCCTGGTGCTGGCCGGTTGGTACTCGGCCCAGCGCGTGCCGATCGACGCCATTCCGAACGTGGGCGAGAACCAGGTGATCGTGCTTACCGCCTGGCCCGGCCGATCGCCGAAGGACGTCGAGGACCAGGTGACGTATCCGCTGTCGGTCGCCTTGCTGGCCGTGCCGCACGCCGAGAGCGTGCGGGGCAAAAGTCTGTTCGGCTACAGTTTCGTGCAGGTGACCTTTGCCGACGGCACCGATTTCTACTGGGCCCGGTCGCGCGTGGCCGAGCAGTTGGGGACGGCCGCGACCGTGCTGCCCGCCGGTGTCGTCCCCACGCTGGGTCCGGACGCGACTGGACTGGGCCAGGTTTTCTACTACGTGCTCGAACCGCCGCCCGGCATGAACCTTGCCGACTTGCGCAGCCTGCAGGACTTCGTCGTGAAGTACGAACTGCAAGCGGTGGCGGGGGTCAGCGAGGTGGCGAGCGTGGGCGGCTACGTGCGGCAGTACCAGATCGAGGTCGATCCGGATAAGCTGCGGTTCCACGACATCCCGCTCGAACGCCTGATTCGAGCGATCCGGGAATCCAACCTGGACGTGGGAGCGAAAACGGTCGAATCGGGCGGCATGGAGTTCGTGATCCGCGGCCGCGGTTTCATCGGCGCCAGCGGCGGCACGGAGCAGGCGGTGGCGGACATCGAATCGACGGTCGTGCTTTCGCGGCAGGGGATTCCCGTTCGCGTCCGCGACCTGGGCGACGTGCAGTTGGGGCCCGATTTCCGCCGCGGAGCGCTCGACCTGAACGGCGCCGAAACCGTGGGCGGCGTGGTCGTCATGCGGTTCGGCGAGAACCCGCGGGCGGTGATCGACCGGGTGCGGCAGAAGATCGAACAACTGGAACCGAGCCTGCAAGGCGTCAAGATCCACGCGATCTACGACCGCACGGGGTTGATCGACGAGACCATCGCCACCTTGACTGGTGCGTTGCGGGAGGAACTGCTGATCACGCTGGTGGTGATTGTGCTGTTCTTGCTCCACGTCCGAGCCAGTCTGGTAGTGGCCGTGACCTTGCCGCTGGCGGTACTGCTGACCTTCATCGCCATGCGGGTCTTTCATGTGGACGCCAACATCATGTCGCTGGCCGGGATCGCGATTGCGATCGGCGAGGTGGCGGATCTGGGGATCATCGTCTCGGAAAACATCTATCAGCGGCTGACCGAATTTGACGGGTCGGAGGCCCAGCATCCGCAGGCAACCGGGTCGGAGGCCCGGCACCAGCGGGAGGAGGCCCGTTGCCGAGTGGTAATTGACGGAGCGGTGGAGGTGGCGCCGGCCATCGTCACGGCCGTTTCCACCACCATCATCAGCTTCTTGCCGGTGTTCCTGCTGACGGGGCGCGACTACAAACTGTTCGCTCCCCTGGCCTGGACGAAGACGTTCGCCATGCTGGCCGCGCTGCTGGTCGCCGTGCTGCTGGTGCCGCTGCTGTGCCGATTGCTGCTGCGCAGTGCCCGCTGGACACTGCGGTCGCGGCTGCTGCTGGTTCTGGGCGCGGCCGTGGCGGGCGGATTGGCGCTGGTCGTGCTGTGGAAGCCCTGGTTGGGGCTGGCGGGCAACCTGCCCCTGCCTTTCCCGCTGGCAATCGCCGCGGCCGTGTTGGCCAGCGGCGGCCTGGCCTGGCTGCTGACTGGCGAGCGGTTGCGGCCGATCGAGGAGAATCCGACCAGCCGCTGGATCCTGTGGGCCTACGAACCGACGCTGCGGCTGTTGCTGCGGAACCGTCTGGCTTTCATGACGATTCCGGCAGCCATGCTGACTCTGGGAGCGGGGGCTTGGATCGGCCTGCCGCGGGTGTTGGTTCCGCTGGAACGGCTGGCCCGCGGACTGGGGGCCGAGTTGAACGAGGTGCCCTACTACGTCGCGCTGAAGCATCTGTTTCCCGGCCTCCGGACGGACGACTGGATCGCGCTGGACGAAGGCAGTTGGTTCTATATGCCCACGCTGTATCCGGCGGCCAGCTTTACCCAGGCGATGGAGGTGCTGCAGACGCAGGATGCCTTGATCCGGCAGATTCCGGAAGTCGAGAACGTGCTGGGGAAGATCGGTCGAGCGGAATCGGCGCTCGACCCGGCGCCGGCGGCGATGATCGAAACCTACGTGATGCTCAAACCCAAGGAGCAGTGGCGCGAGGGGGTCAGTTCACAGGATATCTGGCGGGAAATCAATGCCGTGGCGACGTTACCGGGGGTCACACCGGCCTCGCCGCTACAGCCGATCGAGGGTCGCGTCGTGATGCTGCAAAGCGGCATCAAGGCGCCGATGGCGATCCGCATCCAGGGCGACTCGCTGCCCGGTCTGGCCCAGGCGGCCATCGCCGTCGCCGACCAGCTCAAACAGATTCCGCAAGTCGACGGGGCCACGGTCAACCCCGACATCGTGCTCGGCAAGCCGTACGTGGAGTTCGACATCGATCGCCAGGCGGCGGCCCGGTACGGCATGTCGGCGACGCAGGTGAACCAGGTCATTGAGTCGGCCCTGGGTGGAATCAACGTGACGCAGACCGTGGAGGGACGGGAGCGGTATCCGATCCGCGTCCGCTACCAGCGGGACTTGCGCGAACGGCTGGACGAACTGGGGCGGCTGCCGGTCGTGACGGGCCAGGGCGAGGTGGTGCCGCTGAATCTGCTGGCCAGCATGCGGACCACGTGGGGACCGGGAATGATCAACAGCGAGGACGCTCGGCTGGTGGCCCACGTCGCGTTCGCTCCGTCGGGCTTCGCCGGCGATCTGGAAACGGTGCGGATCGTCGAACAGTCGTTGCTCGCCGCGCGCCGCGACGGGACCCTGGACCTGCCGGCCGGCTACACCACGCAAGCGGTCGGTTCGTTCCAGAACCAGGTCGAAGCCAACCGCCGCCTGATGGCGATCATCCCCGTCGTGATCTCGATCAACCTGTTGCTGATCTACCTGCAGTTCCGCAACTGGCCGATCACGCTGATCATCTTCTGCCAGATCCCGGTGGCGTTTGCCGGGGCGCTGATCGGTCTGGGGCTGTTCGGGGTCGAGTTGAACACGGCGGTCTGGGTCGGGTTCATCGCCCTGCTGGGCATCTCGGTCGACGACGGGCTCGTGATCGGCACGTACATGGAGCAGATTTTCGCTCGCCGCCAGCCGCGGACCATCGAGGAATTGCGGGAGGCGACCGTCGAAGCGGGACGGCGCCGCATCCGCCCCTGCCTGATGACCGCCTGCACGACGTTCGCCGCCTTGCTGCCCGTGATGCTGGCCACGGGCCGCGGAGCCGACGTCGCCCGTTCGATGGCCCTGCCGGTGTTTTCCGGCATGTTCTTCGAACTGGTGTCGCTGTTCATCGTGCCCGTGCTGTATTGCGGCTACATGGAGCTGAAGCTGAAATCGGACGTGGCTTGGGGCGTGGGCGGGCAACTGACAACTGACAACTGACAACTGACAATGCCCGACGCGGAGTACCTCCGACTGCTGGTCCGGATCCAGCGCCAGTTCCCCACGTTGTCCGAGGAGCTGGTATTTGGCGACAGGCGATTGACGTTCACTCGCGTGGCGGACCCGGACCAGGTTCTGCAGCAGATGGAACGGCGGCCGGATCAACCGTGGCAACCTTACTGGGCGGAGGTCTGGACCAGCGGATTGTTGCTGGCGGAGCGCTGTGCGGGCCTGAAACTTGCCGGGCAGCGGGTCCTGGACCTGGGTTGCGGCTTGGGGCTGGTCGGCGCCGTGGCGCTGGCCAGCGGGGCGCACGTCGTGCTGGCGGACGCCGCGCCGCCCGCTCTGCTGTTTGCCCGCTTGAACGGCTGGCCCTGGCGCCAGCGGGCAAGCTGCCGGCGACTGGACTGGCGACGCGACTGGCTGCGGCCGTTGAAGTTCGATCTGATCCTGGGAGCCGACATTCTTTACGATCCCGCGGAATGGAGTTACCTGGAACAGTTCTGGAGACGCCATTTGCGCGAGCAGGGCGAGGTCTGGCTGGGTGAACCCGGTCGGAGTACGGGCGAGGAGTTCGCCGGCTGGTTGCAGGCGCGTGGCTGGCAGGTGGCGTCTGAAATGACCATGGCGCCCGGAGGACAACCGAGCCGCTTGCTGTCCGCTCGGATCTTGCCGCCCGGCTTCGGCCGGGACTATCATTGAGCGGACTAGGCGGACGCCGGGTGGCACGATGCCCGCCGGCACACGAGTGTCCGCCGGCGACGATTCGATTGTTAGCCCCCAACGGTCAGAGGAGCAATCGCATGATCATCCACGGAAAACGATGGCGCTGCTTGCCGCTGCTGGTCGCGGGGCTGGCCATGATTTCGGCGGGCTGCATGGGAGAAGCGGTCAAGCAGGTCCAGCAGGCCGCCCAGCAGACGCGGTCCGCGGCGCAGCGAGCGGAAGCGGGCCAACTGCTGCGGAATCTGGGCATGAGCTACCACATGTACCACGATACGCACGGCCAGGGTCCGCCTGGTTGGGAGGAATTGAAGGCAGCGGCCGCGCAGAGCGGCGGCAGCCCGCAAGCGTACGACCAGCTTCGCGACATGGGCTATACGGTGGTCTGGGGTTGCCGGATGCGCGATATCACCATCGGGACTTCGAACTTTGTCGCCGCGTACCCGGCGGATGCCGCTGCAAATGGCGGGCTGGTCATGTTGCTGGATGGTTCGGTACGGACGATGTCGGCCCAGGAGTTTCAGGAGGCGATGCGCAACCAGGAATCGGTGATGCCGCGGCCGGGCAGCGGGGCGGCCGGCTCGAACGCGCCCGCTTCGCCCCCCGCGATCCCTGGCCCAATGATTCCGGGAGCGGGAGCGCCACCCGGATTTGGAGTGCCGCCCGGAACTGGAGTACCGCCCGGAACTGGAGTGCCGCCTGGAGCTAGAATGCCACCCGGAGCTGGAATACCGCCAGGTAATGTTCAGTTCGTACCGAACGCACCAGCGACCACGGTGGTCAACCAGACGGGACCGGGAGCGGGGCCGGTGGAAGCGGGAACGCGGCTGGCCAAGGGCGACAAGCTGTTTGCCCACTGGAGCAATCGCTGGCTGGACGTGACGGTTCTGGACGTGCTGGCCGACGGCAACGTGCAGGTTCACTGGGAGGGCTGGAGCGACGCGTTCGACGAACCACTGCCGCGCGGCCGATTGCGGCTGAAGGTCGCGGCGACATCGCCCGGCGAAAACCCCAATCCGTTCGCCGCCGGTTCGTCCGACGAGCCACAACGCGAGGAAACCTATCGGCAATGGACCGATGCCACGGGCCAGTTTCAGACCGAGGCTGTCCTGGTGAGCCACGATGCGCAGCAGGTGACCCTGCGCAAACGGGATGGCAAGGAATTGACTATTCCGCTGGACAAGCTTAGTCCGACGGACCGCATCTACGTGCGGAATCTCAATCCGTAGCTTCGCTCCTAGAACTGAAACGCATTCTCCTTGCCGGCGGCGAAGCCGCAGTACAGGCACTTCAGGTGGCGGCGGTGCAGCAAACGGGAGCACTGCGGGCAGGCGCGCTGGTCTTCCGAGCGGTTCAGGCGATTGTCGAGCTTCCCGTCGCGGAGATCGATTTCCTGGACCTTCTGGTTCAGGTCCTCACCGTTCAAGCCGCCGCGCTCGCGAAGGATCTCCCACATCGCCTGGCACGTCAGGGCCAGGCAGTCGAGCTTGTCTTCCAGGATGCGGACCTGATCCCGCAGTTGCTCGTTCTTGACTTCAGTCCGAGTCACCGCGTTCCGCACGCCGGCGATCTGGTTCTGCTGGTAAAGCTCCCAAAACATACCGGGCTCCCGTTGGCTGGTCCGCGCCGCAATCCCGCGATCGTCCGGTTGCTTGCCACGCGGCAATAATGAAAATAGGAAGGTGCACAGATCAAGTTATCTCAGGTGATGACCACCAGATCCAGCATTTCGGAGGGTACTCCCGTGAAAACCAGCTTATACCGTTTGTTCCTGGCCGCCGGACTACTGGGCGCCAGCGCCTGGGGATGCGCTCAGCCCAGTCCGCCTCAGCCGGCCGCTCCGCCCGCGGCCACGGACCAGGGCGGTGCCGACGGCGACATGGCGACCGAGGAACCCGGCGCGGCCGATACCAGCTCGCCCGATGCAAGTGCGACGCCCGCGGAGCCGGCTGAACCGGCGGTTCCCGCTGAACCGGCGGCGCCGGCCGAACCGGAAAAGCCCGCGGAACCAGCGTCCGAACCGGAGAAGCCCGCGGAACCAGCCGCCGAACCTCCCGCACCCGCGGCGGAGCCTTCCGCGGCCAAGCCGGTCGATGCCAGCCAGGTCCTGTTGGGTTCGCCCGAATTGACCGCTGGGATTCCGGGCGAGGGGCCGCTGACCGTGGAACAGATTCAGGAGTGGCTCGACCGGCCGGAGAATCATCTGCCGTTGAAGCCGATCCTGCCGCTGGGCCTGAGCCTCGCCCAGGGCCAGGTCACCGGCCTCGACGCGAACCCCATGACGCGGGCCAAGATCGAGCTGGGACGGCAGTTGTACTTCGATCGCCGGTTGTCATCCGACGCCACCGTCAGTTGCGCGGACTGCCATCACCCGGACGAAGGTTACGGCCGGCGCACCCAGTTTGGAGTCGGCGTCAACGGGCAAACGGGCAACCGCAATTCGCCGGTCAGCTACAACCGGATCATCACGGGCGCCCAGTTCTGGGACGGCCGAGCCGCATCGCTGGAGGAACAAGCCAAGGGGCCGATCGCCAATCCGATCGAGATGAGCAATACGCATGAGGCGGCCATCGAAACGATCAAGGGGATCGAGGGGTACCGTCTGCAGTTCGAGAAGATTTTCGGGGGCGAGCCGACGATCGACCATGTGGCGGCGGCCATCGCCACCTTTGAGCGAGCGATCGTGTCGGGCCCCTCCGCGTACGACTACTTCGAGCCGCTGCGCGTGTTCCGCGTAAGTTTCAAGGACGACCTGGAGGATCTGGATGCCCTCAAGGAAGACGACCCCGACTTGTACAACAAATACATGGAACTGGTGAAGGCCAGCGAAGCACATCCGATTTCGGAAAGTGCCATTCGCGGCCGGGAACTGTTCTTCAGCCAGAAGGTCGGCTGTACCGCGTGCCACGCCGGGGCCAACTTCACCGACGAGAAGTACCACAACCTGGGCGTGGGCATGGACGCCGCGGAACCGGACCTGGGTCGTTACGAAGTGACGAAGCAGGACGTGGATCGGGGAGCGTTCAAGACGCCGACGGTCCGCAACGTGGTGCACAGCGCGCCGTACATGCATGACGGCAGCCAGAAGACGCTGGAGGAAGTCGTGGAGTGGTACAACAAGGGCGGGCATCCGAATCCGCACTTGAGCAAGGACGTCAAGAAACTGGAGCTGACCGATCAGGACAAGAAAGACCTGGTCGAGTTCATGAAGGCCTTAACGGGCGACTTCCCGAAAGTGGAAACCGGACGCCTGCCGCAGTGACGCGGCGGCACTGATGCGAGTCTGACTGAATCGTCAGCCCGATCCCAACCGACGCCGGCGAGGGCGAGCCGAGACTTGCCCCGCCGGCGTTGATCGCTTTTCGCCACGAACTGGACCTTCAGTCCCACCACCAGGCCCCGGGTGGCAGGTCGCCAGGCGCGGCGCTGCCCCGTTCGGCCCGCAACGTGCCGTAGTCGTCGGTGCGGATCCGGTCGCCAGCCACCAGGGGCCGAGTATCGACCGCGACCCCGCCGCTGACTCCCGCCACGATGCGGGTCCGCTGGATCAGCCGATGATTGATCACCGAGTCAACCTGCCGCGGTGCGGTATCCAGCGGCACGCGGTATCCCCAATCGGATTCGGCGGCCGCCGGGTCGAAGTGCGTGCGATGCCAGCCGACCTGCCCCGGCAAATCCTCCGACCGCAGCACGGCGGCGACCAGCGCCAGGTCGAACACGTTACGCAGCTCGGCATAAATCGGATACGTGGCGGCCAGGCGATCGAAGTGCAAGGTAAAGCTGCGGGCGAACTGCAGGTTCAATTCGTCGGACTTCCCCGTGTGCCGCCGCTCACCCTGTTCCGTCAGCAGCTCGTTCTCGCTGAGCACCTTGACTCCCTGCCCGCGCAGTTCGAAGGCGTCCCGCGCCGGCGTGGCCCGCAGGTCCTGGTAGTTAAGCGTGAACCACCAGCGAAGCACGTCCAACGACTGAGGTGGATGGTCGGCCGGCAGGGAGTCCAGATAGCTGACTACGCCGAACACGCCGGGCTCCAGGCCCATGCCGACCAGCTTCATGCGGTAATCGGCTTCGACCAGCACCCGCGCGACGCGCGTCCGCCGATCGATCCCGTAGATGTCGATCTCCTGCGGTCCCAACGTGCTGCGCAGCGTTTCCAGCCAGCGCTCGCGCTGCCCGGCTTTCAGCGGACGCTCGGCCGACTCCGCCAGAAAAGCCCTGGTCGCCGCCAGGCCCTGCTGGGTCGGAGTGATGGAACAGCCGAAGCGTCCCTCGGCGTGCCAGGCGTTGCGCAGCAGCACCACCAGGTCGTCCAACTGGACCACGGGCGCGCCGGACTCGACATTCACCCGCCGGCTCTCCCCATCCTGCCGCCAATCGCCGGCCGGTCCCGCCAGCACCAGGTCGCCGGTTTGCGGATAGACCAGCAGGTACTTGATCCGCGTCAGGCCAGCCAGGCACCGCATCGCGTCGTCGGCCTCCAGACGCTGGGCCGAGCGTAACTGCAGTTCCTTTTCCAGCCGCGTCAGCGACACCTTGCGGAGCGGCGAGCTGCGACGCACGTTCCGGTTGCCGCCGTCCGCGGCCGCTCGGCGACGCAGTTCGACCAGTTCCGAAGAATCGGACACCTGGGAAACTCGCCGCAACATCCCGCCCGCGTCAACATACACTCCGCCTTCGAAACCCTGGATTGCTCCCGGCCCACCCACGTCGTCCCAAGTCTGTGGGGCGATTGTCGAGGTGATCAGTTCGATCAGCGAATCAAAGTCGGCCTGCACGCCGCCCCCCCGCGCATTCCAGGCCGCGACCGGCGCGGTACCGATGTGTCCCAGCGTTTCGCTCCGCCGTCGGTCGTCGGCGATCTGGCTGGCCGTGGCCAACGAGGCGCGGCGAGCGCCCAGGTCGGCTTGAGCCTGGGCCACTCGGCCCAGCCAGGCGTCGCGCTGCTGAGGCTGTTCCCGTGACAGGGCCAGAGCCTGGGCCGGACCGAATTCGCCGGCCTGCAAAAAGGCCTCGAAACGCCCGCTTTCCGCGGGCTCCTGGTCCTGGGCAAGACTAACGCCCGGCCAGGCATTGATCGCCAGCACGGCGACTGTCAGGCAGACCGCCCAACAGCGGTGCGCCGCGGGACGAGCGATTGGGGACAATCGCTCCACCAACACCAGAGCGATTGGGGACAATCGCTCCACCAACACCAGAGCGATTGGGGACAATCGCTCCACCAATATCCCACAGCGGTTCGCCAACTGGCGCGGCGGGTGCGCCGCCACGTGATTCGCGCGAACCCCGATCGCTTGCCGATCCGCGTGCCACATCATGTGCCTCCCCCCTCTCCGAACTCGGCGCCCCGCCTTAGCGTCGCACACCGGCACGTCACGCGTCAAGCGAATTCACGGAACAAGAAAAGCGGAAAGGGCCCCCGGCAAACCTGCCGGGAGCCCTTTCAATACGCTAAGCTCAATCGGGCAGGACAGGACTGGGCCCCGTCCAACCGTCGCGCGGACTAGGCGCCGCAGACCGGTTCGCAACCGCAAGCGGGTTCACATCCGCAAGCCGGCTCGCAGCAGCTCTTCTTGTTGAACCAGCCGCCGAACAGCTTGTGACGCTTGCCGCACTTGGGAGCGCAGCAGGCCGGTTCGCAACCGCAAGCGACGTCGGCGCCGCAAGCCGGTTCGCAACCGCAGGCGATGTCGGCGCCGCAGGCCACTTCGCAACCGCAAGCCGGCTCCACGCAGCACTTCGGAGCACGCAGCTTCTTCTTCCAGCCGTGGAACAGACCATGATGACGCTTGGGCGCACAGCACGGGTCGCAGCAAGCCGGCTCGCAACCACAGTCAGCCACCGGAGCCGCACAGGTCGGCTCGCAACCACAGGCGATGTCGGCGCCGCAAGCGGGCTCGCAACCGCAGCCCGAACCGGCGTAGCCGCCGCCCATCATGCGGTTCAACAACTCGAACGCCGAGGCCTGCGAAGCACAGATCAGCCCCAACATTCCCACCATCAACAGCGCGGGCAGCAAAACTCGAATCTTCATCGGAAACTCCTCCAAACCGGGAACGCACGTTACCACTTGTTGTCCTGCTACTCCAAACCGCTCGGACCGCCGGCAGTCGCCCCAGGCGAGCCGTTGCCGGTCTGGCAGCTCAGCAGCTTCCTGACTCATGGTCACGTATCGTCGTCCGGTTGTTCCCGTCTTTACCAGACATCCCACCTGAGACATTTTGCCCAGCTCGTCAGGTCGGGATGCTCGGACCCTGCCGGTCGCATGGGCCGGCAGGAATCGGCAGCATCTACCGATTGGGGGGCCTGCGCCAGTCGTAGTAGCATGGGCTTCCAGCCCGTGACTCTTTCCGTGCCGCCTATTTCGCAATCTCACAAGCGCCGCCGACGTTCCACCAGGCGTCCTTTTGCGACGCAAGAGGCGAACAGACGCTATTCTTCCCATCCTGCCAAATCGACCAAATCGACCCCAGAGGTCAATGGCAATGGTCCCGCTCGAACCCCGCAGGCCCCTCCCCAGCCCTCCCCGGAAGCCTGGGAGGGGGCCAGAGGGATATCGAGGGAGGGAACGGCCGGCGGGATTCGAAGCTGGGGAGCGCGGCGGGTAACAAAACGTGGGGGCAAAGGCTGGCGAATCCCGCCGGCTGGAGAGCCGGATCGATCGATCAATCGACCCAAGTGTCTTGAATCACAGAGGACTTTCCAGAGCCGCACGGCCGCTACGGAGCCGTTTGTCCGCTCATTTCCCAGGCGGTAACTTGCTTGCCGCTGGCCAGCAACAAGACTTGCCGGCCTGCAACGCTCATGGTGGCGATGCCGGTCAACGCGGTCCCGGTGCCGAAATGATCGACCGCGCCGCCGTCGGCTCGGACCAGGTGCACGCTGCCATCGGGACCGGCCAGTGCCCACGCCGGTTCGCCATCGGGCAGCGTGCAAGCGGCGACGAACTGAATCTCGGTCTCGTACGTTCCCGCCGGCAGCTCGTAGTTCCAGAGTTCGGAGAAATCGGCCGCCGAGAGTCCCAGGACCAGCATCTGTCCCACTCCTTGGTAGGACAGCCCGCAGTAATGAGTTCCTCGTTCGGGGTGGAACGCTCCGTAGAGATGATGGATCGATCGATCGGTCACCTCCCGCGGTGGCAGCTCGCGCCCGGAGGCGGTGATCTGCCGGATCGGTCCCAGGTCGCTGCTGGCCAGCAGATCGCGGGGGCCATCGGCGGCCGGGGGCGCCAAAGCCAAGGTCAGCACGTTGGTCGTGGAGCGGTTGGTCCAGCGGCGATTACCCGCCAGGTCAACCGAATGCACGCCGAGCGTGCCCCAGAAGCCGACGTACAGTTCCTGCTCGCCGTCGCCGTCCAGATCGGCCAGCAGCGTGTCGTCGATCCCTTCGTGTGGTTGATCGGCCGGCGGATAGGCCCCGACCTGCTGCCAGTTTTCGTCGTAAACCAGCACGCGAGTCCCTCGCAGGGCGGAGACTGCGTGGAATTGCCGTCCCTGCCCGTCGCGCCCCGAACGCAGGTAGGTGGCGGCAACGTCGGCGGGCAGTTCCAGCGTCCGCCGGCCGAGTACCTGGCCATCCTGGGACAACTCCACGATGGTTTGGGGTCCATCGAAGGCCAGGATGCGAGGCTGGGGCGAACCGGCCTGGGCCGCTTCGACCACGCTCAGATTGCCGGCGGCCTGAAATTCCTGGCAGGTCCAGAGTTTCTTCAGGACCAGCGACTTGGGTTGGGAAGCTGGGCGGAGCGGCGTCTTGGGGACTTCGAGCACGGTTGTTTCGGCCGCGCCGCCGCTGGCCACCAGGCGACGGTAGTTCTCGCGTTCAATCCGATGAGCGGCCACGAGCTGGTTCGCCAGATCCTGGCCGTCGAGCAGACGCTGGACGAGTTCCGGCAGTTGCTCGGCCAGTTCCTCCGACGTCCCGACTTCGAACACCTGCACTTGCCCTTGCCTGTCCAGGACAATCAGCGTGGGCGCGGCGGGGATCGCGAACAGGTCGCGGCCGAACGCCTCCAGGTCGCGGACCAGCGGCAGCTCAACCTGCCACTGGTCCAGCAGCTTCTGGAGCGTCTGGTTCGACTCGGTCGTCGGGTCGGTGCAAACGGCTAGCAGTTCCAGATCGTCCCGGCCGGCAAACTTCGTTCGCAAGCCAGACACCTGCTCCAGGGCCGGGCGGCAGGCGGGATGGTTGCTGTACCAGACCAGTACGACAACTTTGCCCAGCAGGTCTTGCCCGGTCAGTTTCTGGCCGTCCAGACGAGTGAAGTGGAAGGGAGGTAGCTGGCGGCCATAGAGGTTCGTGGGCAGCGGTTCGGGAGGCAGCACGAACGCCCGGACCTGCTGCGCGTCCTCGGGGATTGCCAGGTGCAGAGTTTCGCCGGCTGGCGGAGCGGCAAACTCGGCCGCGCGGAATTCGGCGGCCAGCCGCACCTGCTGCACGTCATCGCCCTCGGCGACCATCTGCCTCAGAACTTGTTCGGGGTACTCCAGGCGGCGCAGCAGGAAGTCGGCCTGATCGACCCACAGGACGAAGCGCCCCTCGGCCGTGTCGACGGCCACCCGGTGGCAGGCCTGGCCTTCGATCGCCGCCGGCTCCAGCAGTTGCCGCGTCGCGTCCGGCTGGCGGAAGCCCTGCAGCGGCTGGTCGCCAAGCAGCAGTTCCAACTGAACGGGGTACCGACCCAGGCCGCTGCGTAGCACATTGTCGATCACCGGGTCGGCGTACAGTTCCTGCAGGCCGAGCGCCGCGGGAGCGGGGCGGACGACCCATTGCCCGTCGAGATCGTTGGTTTGAGGATCCTGGACGCGGGCTCGAAGTTCACCCGCGTCGCAACTGAGCTGCAACTGGTAGGCTTCGAGAACCAGCCGGTCGGGACGCGCGAAGCGGACCCGCAGCGGCGCTTCGTCCTGGAAATCCTGACCGTCCTGGCGGTATTGCAGGCGCACCACGCCCTGATCCTGGTAGCCGGTGGCTTGCGAGTAGGCTTGGGCGAGCCGCTCCAGGATCTCGTCGGCAGTCAGCGAGCCGGCCGACGATCGGTCGGGCGCCGCCGGCTGGGGCGAATTGGCCGCGGGCCGGCAGGCCAGTCCGCTGGCCAGCACGGGCAACAGGAACAACAACAACAGCGGCTGCAGTCGTTGCAGCAGCGGCAGGCAGCGCGGCGAGGCGAGGCCGGTTCGATCCACGGCAGAGTTCCTTCCAGCGGTGAGACGATGTGGCATCCGGTTTCCAGCCGGGGCGAGCCCGGAGCGCCCATTATTCCGCAAACCGGCCTGGCGCGTAAAGCTCGCGTGTTGACCCCTTCTCCGGGCCGGGGCTATGATTCAACGGGTACAGACCCGAAACGTGGGAGCCCCAGGTGTATGGTGCCAGGTGTATGGTGATTGAATTGCGGTACGGCGAGGCGGGCCGCATCCCGCTGGACGTCGAACCCGAGCGCCTGGTGGCGGATTGCACGGCGCAGCGCGGCGCGGCCGTCGAGGACCTGGCCGCG
>JAGFJK010000145.1 GCA_024102795.1 Pirellulaceae bacterium | reverse complement strand
CCAGGCCGCCGCCCACGGCCAGCGCCGTGACCGGCCCAACGTGCCCCGCGAGCGTTCGCACGGGCTGGGCGGTCGCCGCGTCGAACACCCGAATCGCTCCGTCCGCGCTGCCGGTGATGACCAGTTTTCCGTCGGCCGTCACGACTGTCCGCGTCACGCCTTCAGCAGCCGCGGCCAGCAGCCTGGGCTCCACCAGCGGCAGCTTCCACCAGCGCAGCGTGCCGTCGTCGCCCGCCGACACCAGTTCGTTGCCGCCGGCCAGGTAGCCGAGCGCCGTGGCCGGTCCGACATGCCCGGCAAGTCGCCCTTGCGTCGTCCCCTGAGAGGCCTCCCACAGCGTAATCTCGCCCGACTCGTCCGCGGCGGCCAGTTGCCCGCCGTCCGGTCGAAACGCCACGTCGCGAACGCTGGCGGTCGGACCCGTCAAGGCCGGGCCCGCCGTGGCGTCGGCCGCGTTGAACAGCCGCACACTCTTGTCCGCCGACGCGGTTGCGATCAGCTTGCCGTCGTCGCTGGCGGCGATCGCCGTGACCGGCATCGTGTGACCGGCCAGCGGCCTGGCCGCTTCGGGCAGCCGCCAGACCCGAATCGTGCCGTCATGACCAGCCGAAACGACCTGGTCGCCCGCCACATTCAAGTCCACGTCCTGGACGGCGCCCAGGTGGCCGGCCAGCACACCACGATCGGCTGCATCCGCCGCGTTCCAAAGCTGAATCAGCCCGGCCGCGTTGCCGCTGGCCACCAGCGCCGCGGCCGGATGCATGGCCAGGGCCGTGACGGGGCCCGATTGTCCGGGCAAGACGCGCGCCGGCTGAGTTGCGTCGGCCGGAAACAGGCGGACGGCCGCGTCGTCGCCACCGCTGGCCAGCAAGCCGCCATCGGGTGCCAGTGCCACGCGAGTCACCACTTCGGTATGTCCGGCCAGCGACTGCGGGGGCGACGGCGGCAGCGCCCAGAACTTCACGGTTCCATCCTCGGCCGACGAGAGCAACGTGTTCGAACTCGGGTGGAAAGCCAGACCCGACACGGCCGCGGCGTGGGCACCCAGCACCGCCGTCTGACCGCCGTCCACGGGATTCCATAAGCGAACCTCGCCGGCCGCGTCGCCACTGGCCAGTTGCAAACTGTCGCTCGTCACAGCCAGCCGTGTCACTGCGGCCGCATGACCGGCCAGGTCACGCAGCAGCTTCTGCTCGGCCCGGTCCCAGATCTTGATCGTTTTGTCGGCGCCAGCCGTTGCCAGCCAGAGTCCGTCGGGCGAGGCGGCCAGCACCTGCACCGCTTCCGTGTGGCCGGCCAGTTGGGACAGCGGGCCGGGCAGCAGCAGGTCCCACAGCTTGACCGTGCCGTCGCGCGAACCGCTGGCCAGCCGCCGTCCGAGCGGGCTGACCGCCAGGCTGAGTACCTGCCCCTGATGACCGGCCAGAGTGCGCAGCTCCTTGCCCGTGGCCGCGTCCCAGATCTTGAGAGTGCGATCGAAGCTGCCGGTCACGATCACTTCGCCTCGGGGCGACCAGGCGGCGGACGTGGCGGCGTTCTGATGGCCAGCCAGTTCGGTGGGAGGCTGCTGGGCGTCCAGCGGGCTCGCTCCCGCCAGGAACCAGATCCATCCGCCGAGGGACAAACCGCCAGCCAGGACAAAACGCACCGCCGGACGACCGCTCATGAGAGGCCCTCGAAATGCAAGTGAGACAAGACGAGCTTGATCGGTTGCGATCCGTCGGACTGGCGCGGTCGGCCGCGAACGAGGCCCCGCGAGCTCCTGGGTTCACCGCGCCATCACGGTGCACTGACTTGAGTATCCGAGGCGCTGGGCGCTGTCTCTGGGGCGGGCGCCCGCAGTTCGTGCCGCGTTTGCCCGCCGGCCAGCCAGATCCGCAATACCCCATCGTGGCCGCCCGCGACCACCACGCCGTTGTTCGGGTCGCCCGTCGCGTCCACGCTGTACATGTAATCGGCGGGTCCGCCAAAATTGGTCTGGATACCGCCGTTATCCGCATTGTACTTGCGGACCCACGGGTCGCCGGCGGTCGCCATCAGAAACTGGGTCTGGCCGACGTACCGCACGCTGGTCACCTGCCTGGTAAAGCCCTCCATCGCCCGCACGCGGTCGCCATTCTCGGCGTTCCAGATCCGGATCGTGCCGTCCGCGCCGCAACTGGCCAGTTCCTTGCCGCCCGCTCGCCAATCCACACCCAGCGCGTGGTTCGTGTGGCCTTCGAACTGCATCACCAGCCGGCCGGTCGCCACCTCAAAGGTCTTCACATACTTGTCCGCGCCGGCCGAGGCGATCAGCAGGCCGTCGGGCGAGAAGGCGACGCTGTTGACGGTGTCGGTATGCGGTTCGGGCAGCATCCGCGCCAACGTGCCGTCGGCCACCTTCCAGATCTTGACTTCGCCGCCTCGCGACGGCACGCCGCCGCCCGTGGCCAACAGCGAGCCGTCGTCGCTGAAGTCGACGGCCATGACGCGATCGGCCAGGATCGACGGGTCGGCGATGTCGCCGATCACTCGCTGCAGTTGCCAACTGGGATGCAGGTCCCAGACAACCGCCTGCTTATCCAGCGACGCGCTGGCCAGGTGCCTGTCGTCGACGTAGGCCAGGGCCTGAATCGGCCCGGCATGGCCAGCGCAGCTCGAAACGGCCTGGCCGCTGGTGGCGTCCCAGGTATGCACCACGCCGAAGTCGCCGCCGCTGGCCAGCGTCTGGCCATCGGGCGAGAAAGCGACGGCGCGGATCGCCTGCTGAGCGCCCGTCTCGGCCTGCACGGCGGTGGCCAGATCCGAATCCAGCTTCTGAAGCAGCGTTTCGGTTTTGCCGACGGCCTCCTTGGCGACCGGCACGGCGTCGGTGGCCAGTTTCAGGTCGCGGGCCGCGAAGGCTCGCGCCTGCTCGGCCGCCCGATGCACGTTCTGGGCTTGCGTGAGCGCCGCCGCGGCGTCGGTGAACGGCTTGTTGGTGGCGAGTGCTTTCTGAGCGGCGTCGGCTGCGACTTGCGCCGTGTCGGTGGCGGTCTTGGCCAGCGGAGGCTTGGCCGCCTCGGCAGTCTTGGCCTGGGCGTCGGCCGCGGCGGCCGCCTGAGCGGCGGCGGCCGAGACCTTGGCCA
>JAGFJK010000142.1 GCA_024102795.1 Pirellulaceae bacterium | reverse complement strand
CCTTGGCCGTCTGGTCCCCGGCGGCCGGCGCGGGAGCCGCCACCAGCTTGGCGCCGGCGGGCAGCCGCCGCACCTCCAGCCGCCGCCACTCGGTTGCGGCGTCGAACGCAATCAGCTCCAGCCGGCCCGGTTCGCGGCGCACTGGCAGTTCATACGCCAGCGCGTGCTCGCCATCCACCGACACGTTGACCAGCGTGCCGCGAACCGCGATCCGCAGCACATAGTTTCGCTCCAGCTCGACCGCCCGGTCTTGTTTGGCAACCGGCGGATAGACCTGCTGACCATCGACTCGATACGAAACCTGCACCTTGGAGCCGGGATTCACGCCGCTCAGGTAGATCAGCTTCTCGCGGCCATCGACCACGTCGAAACACAGCCCCACCGACTTCCACTGCTGGCCGCCCAGAATGCGAAACTCGAAGCGGGCCTCGAAGTCCGGCGGATGCTCGCCGCGGGACCGCAGCCAGGCCCGTTCCGCGCCCGTCTGTTGCTGCCGCAGCTTGCCGTCCGCGTAGCTCCACATGCCGGGACCCGTTTCCCACAGTCCCGGTTTCGGCTCGGCGAACGTGTCCTCCCACAGCAGCTCGCCGTCGTCCGCGGGGGAGGCCGGTTCCGAGCCGGTTTCCGGCTGCGCGGCCAGCAAGGCCGCTCGCCGGCGGGCTTCCTCCACCCGCTCCTGGGCTCGCGCCACTTCCTCGTCAGCCACGGCCAGTTCGCGCTCGGCCAGCCGCAGCGCGTCCCGCAGGACGTATTCCCGCAGCGCCGGCTGATGCGCTTCCGGCGGCAATTCCACCGGCTGCACCTGCAGCGGTTCAAACGCCAGGACGCCCGGCACGGCCGGTTCGAGCGCCTGGCTGGTATCGGGTTGCTTGTCGTCGCCCCGCACGTGAAGGTAGGTCGGAGCCTGCAGGTCGGCGTCGAACACGCGGGGCAGCCCGTCGCGTTCCAGGTCCGTTTCGCCAGGCAACTGATCCAACCGCACCTGATACGGTTCGAACACGGCCCGCAGTTGATAGTATTCGCGCTGGCTGAGCGGATCGTACTTGTGGTCGTGACACTTCGTGCAATTCATGGTCAGACCCAGAAAGGCCTTCGAAGTATGCTCGATCGTGTCGTCCAGCCAGGTCGTGCGATTGAACAGAAAGTAATTGCGGGCCAGGAAGCCGGTGGCCCGCAACGCGTCCTGGTCGGTCGGCGCGAGTTCGTCCGCGGCCAGCATCTCGCGGACCATCTGGTCGTAGCCCCGATCCTCGTTCAACGACTCCACGATCCAGTCGCGCCAGTGCCAGATATGCTTCTGGCTATACCGCAGTTGCTCTCCCAGGCCGTACCAGTCGGTGTAGCGCCAAACGTCCATCCAATGCCGGCCCCAACGCTCGCCGTAATGAGGGCTCGCCAGCAACTGCTCGACCACCCGCTGCCAGGCATCGGGCCGCGTGTCGTCCAGAAACGCCTGCATCTGGTCCTGAGAAGGCGGCAGTCCCACCAGGTCCAGGTAAACGCGTCGCAGCAGCAGACGGCGATCGATTTCGCCCACCGGCCGCAGATTCCGCCGCTGGCGACCGGCGTCCAGCAGGGCGTCGATCGGATTCTCGGACGCTGCTCCGGCCAGCGGGACCTGCGGCCGCACGGGACGCTGAAAGGCCCAGTGAGCGCGCGGGTCTTCCTCCGGCTGCTCGTCGGCCGGCCCGCCAGCTCCCTGGTCGATCCACCGCCGCAGCAAGGCGATCTGAGCTGCGTCGAGCGGCTTGCCTTCGGGGGGCATGCGTTCGGCTTCGTCCTGGGCCGACACGCGGGCGACCAGCAGGCTATCACCGGACGAGCCGGCTTCGACCGCCGGTCCGCTGTCGCCGCCTTGCCGGGCCGACGCCGCGGTATCCAATCTCAGGCCGCCCTCCTGCTTGAGCGCTCCATGACACGCATAACACCGCGCCCGCAGCAACGGCTTGACTTCTGCCTGATAATCGACCGGCCCCCGGGAGTCGCCCGGCTCCGGGGAGTTGGCCGGCTCCGCGCGGGCCGACGGTGATACGAACTGGAGCAGGAACGCCGACAACACCAGCAGGATCGCTCCACTTCCCGACAAATCGTGCATACCTGAAACCATGGGCTGAATGGGTGCGACTGACATCCGATCCACTCATTTTAACATAACCGAATGGCGGCTCGCGCCGGCGTCCGTATGCGGCCGGCCGTTCCGACGCGCGGCGGCACGGAAACGTCTGGGGCGCGCTGTCTTTGCGGAACGAGTGGCAACTCTCACCAGACAACCGACAGGTCGGCGAAGCAGACGTAGATCAGCAGCACGATCGCCGCCAAGGTTAGGCCGGCGGGCCAGGCGTACCGCCAGGGCGTCAGGTCCACTTCGCCCGTGTACTCCTGCTGCCACGCCGTGGCCCGCGGCGCGATCCATCCCAGGCCCAGCATCAGCAGCACGAGGCTCAGGAACACGATCCCCAGAAAGTGAAACTCCCCCACCCGTTCGACCCACGGCGCCAGGCCGGGAACGAAGTACCCGGCGGCAATCACCGCGAAACCCAGCACCAGAGCCAGCTTGGCCGCCACCGCCGGCACGCGTTTGCTGAGCATCCCGACCAGGACCACGGCGAAGATCGGAATGAAATACAGGCCGTTCATTTTCTGCAGGTAGGCGAAGATGCTCTTCTGGCCCTCCAGCAGCGGCGCGACGCTCATCGCCAGCAGCGCCACCGCGCAGCCGAATACCTTGCCCGCTCGGATCACCTGGCGATCCTCGGCCCCCGGATGGAACAGATCGCGGTACACGCCCAGGCTGAACAGCGTCGCCGTGCTGTTCAGCGCCGAATTGAACGAGCTGAGAATGGCGCCCACCATGACGGCGGCGAAGAAACCGGCCAGCGGCCGCGGCAGCACGCTGCGGACCAACAGCCCGTAGGCCTGGTCGCGGCGGCGAGGGCTGACCAGCGCGCTGGTGTCGACATCTTCCAGGAACTGGTTGCGCCCCTGGGCGTCGGCCACGATCACCACGCCCGGCCCCGCCACGTGCTCGATCGTCAGCGATCCGTCAGGCCCCGTCACGCTCTGGCCGGCGAACCGCCGAGCCTCGTCGAGCGACTGGGTGCCCAGCAGATTCCAGACGTCCTGGTCATGCAGCAGCACCTCGCGCTGGCCATTGCGAGCGACCAGCGTCACCTGCTCGGCAATCGCCTTGACCGGCAGCCGCTGGCCGTCGAACGCCACGCGCCCGTAGAGATAAAACGCCACGATGCCCGGCAGGACCAGGATCAGCGGCGCCAGCACCTTGAAGGTTCCCGCCAGCAACACGCCCTTCTGACCTTCCGCCAGGTTCCGGGCCGCGAACGCCCGCTGGATGATCTGCTGGTTGGTGCACCAGTAAAACAGGTTCAGCAGCAGGACGCCGGTAAACAGCGACCAGAATGGTACCGACTGGTCGGGACCGCCCAGCGAATTGAACTTCTCCGGATGTGCCGCGCGAATCTCGCTCAGCGCCGCCACCGGTCCGCCGGCGTGGACCGCTTGCAGGCCGAACCAGATGATCATCCCGCCGCCCACCAGCAGTCCGAAACCGTTGAGCGTGTCGGAGACGGCGACCGTGCGCAAGCCGCCGAAAATGGCGTACACCGAACCGATCAGTCCAATCAGCCAGACGCTCAGCCACAGCACGGCCGTGTCCGACGGGATGCCCGTCAGTTCGCGAAGATTCAGAATCCCGGCCAGGCCGGTCGCCCCCGTGTACAAGATGATCGGCAGCAGAATGCCCGCGTAGGCCACGATGAAGATCACCGAGGTGATCGTGCGGGCCTGCGAGTCGAAGCGTTTCTCCAGGAACTGAGGCACGGTCGCGATGCCGCTCTTCAAATACCGCCGCAGAAAGAACAACGCCATCACCACCAGGGCCAGGGCCGCGATCACTTCCCAGGCCAGGACGCTCAGCCCGTCGCCAAAGGCGGCTCCGTTCAGCCCGACCAGTTGTTCGGTCGAGAGGTTGGTCAGCAGCAGCGAGCCGGCGATGTAGCCCGCCGTCAGGCTGCGCCCCGCCAGAAAATAATCGACCGACGTGTCGTGCCGGTCCCGGCGAGTCAGCCAGAGAGTCAACAACCCGACCAGGCCGGTAAAGAAGCCGAACGACAGCAGGGTGAGCAGTTGCATGGATCCGCCTATCCGCCGGGCGCCACCACGGCGTGGCTCAGTTCCTGGCCGCGGCGCCCCGCTTCGAACTCGCGCAGGTTGTCGAGCGTGGTTTGAGCAATGTTACTGAGCGCTTCGCGGGTCAGGTAGGCCTGGTGCGAGGTGACGACCACGTTGTTGAACGTCAGCAGCCGGGCCAGCACGTCGTCCGTCAACACCTTGTCCGACAGGTCGTGGAAGAACACGCCGGCCTCTTCCTCGTACACGTCCAGGCCGGCCGAGCCGATCTGTGCGGTCTTCAGGCCGTCGATCAGGGCCCGCGTGTCGACCAGGCCGCCGCGGCTGGTGTTGATCAGCATCACGCCGCGCTTCATCTGGCCAATCGCCCGCTGGTCGATCAGGTGGTACGTTTCGGGAAACAGCGGCACGTGCAGCGTGATGATGTCCGACTCGCCGAACAGTTGCTCCAGTTCGACGTACGCCACACCCGCGCGAGCCGCCAGTTGGGGCGCCGGATACTTGTCAAACGCCAGCACCCGGCAACCAAACCCCAGCAGGATTTCGACCAGGCACTGGCCGATCTTGCCCGTGCCCACGACGCCGACCGTTTTGCCGTGCATGTCGAAGCCGGTCAGCCCCTCCAGCACGAAGTAGCCGGTCCGGTTGCGGATGTACGCCTGGTGCACGCGGCGGTTCAGCGTCAACATCAGGGCCACCGTGTGCTCGGCCACCGCATGAGGTGAGTAGGCGGGCACGCGGGCTACGCTGATGCCGTGCCTGCGGCAGGCTTCCAGGTCCACGTTGTTGTAGCCGGCGCACCGCAAGGCGATCATTTGCACGCCGCGAGCGGCCAGTTGGCCGACGATCTCCGCGTCGCACTGGTCGTTCACGAACAGGCAGACCGCCTTGCACCCTTCGGCCGCCGCCACCGTGCCGGCATCCAGGCCCGCCGCCAGGTAGTGCAGCGCGAACTGCTGCTGCTGGTTGTGCGCGTCGAACGACTGCCGGTCGTACGATTTGGCGTCGTACACGGCCACTTTCAGCCGGCCCTGCTCGTCGTAGCCAGACCGCTGCTCGCGGCGCTCCAGTTGCAGGCCCAACAGCTTGAACGTCTCCTCGTCCAGCCCCGGCATCTCGGCCAGCCGTCGCTGAAACTCCGCCAATCGCCGTTGATCGTCCATCGGCTGAATCCCTGGAAGCTGTGTCTTGGGGCCGGCGTGTGCGTTGCGGTAACTGTCCACGGCGTTTCGTCACGCAGGCAGGCGACAACAATACAATCTATCACTTCTGGCTCCCTCCCCGCTTCGAGATCGTGCAGCTTTTAAGTTGTTTTGCTGAGGGGATTTGGCGTCATGACCGAGGGAAAACGTGGACAGCCTGGACTTCGGCGAGCGCCCCCCTGAGAATCCCTTTGGCCCCCTCCCCGGCTTCCGGGGAGGGCTGGGGAGGGGCTCTTATGCACCCTGTTTTGACGCACCTGGCGCCCGATGGAATCACCCAACACCGGTCGCACTCACGAATTCAGATCGTAAATTGATGCTCGACTCGTCCGAAAGCCGCGTCCCGCGAGTGGCCATGCGCGAATTGAGCGAATCGTTTTGATCCATAGTCCCGCAGGCCCCTCCCCAACCCTCCCCGGAAGCCGGGGAGGGGGCCAGAGGGATATCAAGGGGGAGCGCTCGCCGAAGCGGTGGCCGTCCAAGTTTCCCTCGGTTGTAACGCCAAATTCCCTCGGCAAAACAACTTAAAAGCTGCATGATATCGAAGCTCGGAGGAAGCCAGAAGGATTGGACTGTCTCCTCGTCGCGTGTCTGAAACTCCCCCCTGTTTCTCAAAATCGGTGTCGATACGCGGCGCGGAGAAACAGCGGGCTCGCGCCCGCCGTTCGCCCAGGCGAGCGGGGGACGTCAGTCACCTGTTTCTCGGAATCGGTGTCGACTCGCGGGGCGGAGAAACAGCGGGCTCACGCCCGCCGTTCGCCTGGCCGCTCGCCCAG
>JAGFJK010000133.1 GCA_024102795.1 Pirellulaceae bacterium | reverse complement strand
GGCCCAGCCGGCGCTGGCCGAGCGAGCGGCGGTCGTCGAGTCGCTGCGCGCATCGCTCGTGGCGGCCGAACGCGAGACGCTCCGCGACGAGCCCCGGCTGCGGCGGCTTACCCGCGGTGAATACGAGAACACGATCCGCGACCTGTTCGACATGCCGGGGATCGCGCTGGCGGGCAACCTGCCCGCCGACGGTTCGGCTCACGGCTTTGACAAGCACCCCGCGGCCCTGGACGTTTCGCACGTGAACGTGGCCAGGTACCTGGAGGCGGCCGATCACATCCTGGACTATGCCATTGCCACTCGGCCGGAGCCGCCGACGATCCAGCAGCGCCGCATCTCGCTGGCCAACCGCGGCGGGTTCGTCGCGCACGTGCTGATGAACGGTGACGGTGTGCTGCTGAAGGACGGGCAGCCGGACCCGGAGTTCCCGCCAGCCGGTGAGCAGAATCACCTGGATCAGGGCGCTCACGAACGCCTGGGTTCGTTCCGCAACGGGGCCTCGGTCGGCCTGTTTCGCCACGAAGATGAATCGTTCAACCCGTATTTCATCGAACATGTCACGATCTATCCGGGCCGGTATCGCGTTCGCACGTCGTTGTGGAGCTTCCAGTGGGACCGGGGGACCATGCTGCCGGGCCGCGGGACCGAGGCGGGCCGCTTTTCGGTGGTGCAGTTGACTGGCGACGGCCGCGGCGGGCAACACCCCAGCTACGTGCTGGGCTACTTCGACGCTCCGCGGGACGAGCCGCTCGAACACGAATTGCTGGTCTGGCTGAACCGCAACGAAATTCTGGGTTTCAATACGGCGTCGCTGGCTCCCACGGCCAACTACGCTCGCCAGGGCCGCGCGCTGGCCTTCACCGGGCCGGGGATCGCCGTCGACTGGCTCGATATCGAAGGGCCGCTATACCCCAGTTGGCCACCGCCCAGTCACCGGCGCTTGTTCGGCGACCTGCCGCTGCAGGAATTCCAGGCGGCGGAATCTCCCGGCGTGCGGCCTCCTCCACGCATCCGGGTGCGGCAACTGGGTGCGGGGATGAACCGGCCCGACCCGGAGCCCGGATTGTGGACCGTTGCCAGTTCGCAGCCCCTGGAGGATGCCCGGCGCTTGCTGGCCGACTTTCTGCCGCGTTTGTTCCGCCGCCCGGTCCACGATGACGTGCTGCGGCCGTATGTGGACATCGTTCGCCAGCGTCTGGAAGCGGGAGATTGTTTCGAATCGGCCATGCGAGCGGCCTGCCGCAACGCGTTATGCTCGCCGGACTTCCTGTATCACCTGGAATCGGGCGAGCGTCCGGATGAATACGCGCTGGCCAGCCGCCTGTCGTACTTCGTGTGGAATACGATGCCGGATGAACAGTTGCTTCGGCATGCGACCGCCGGCGACCTGCGCCGGCCGGACGTGCTGCACGGGGAGTTGGAGCGATTGTTGTCGGATCCCCGCTCGCAGCGCTTCGTCGACGACTTTCTCGGACAATGGCTGAAGCTGCGGCAGATCGCGGCGACCGACCCGGACCGGAAGCTGTATCCGGAATTCAGCCCCTACCTGCAGGACTCGATGCTGGCGGAAAGTCGAGCTTACTTCCGGGAGTTGATCGATCGAGATCTGGACGCCTCGCACGTGGCCAGGTCCGATTTCGTGATCGTCAACCAGAAGCTCGCCGCGCACTATGGCATCGACGGCGTGAGCGGCACCGGCATGCGGCGCGTGAAGCTTCCCGGCGATTGCCCGCGCGGAGGCTTTCTGACCCAGGCGTCGGTGCTGAAGATCACCGCCAACGGCACCACCACCTCGCCCGTCCCGCGCGGCGCCTTCGTGCTGGAGCGCGTGCTGGGAGAGCCGCCTGAGCCACCGCCGGCCAACGTCGCCGCCATCGAGCCGGACGTGCGCGGAACCACCACCATCCGTGAGCAACTGGAAAAACATCGCCACGACCCGGTCTGCGCTTCGTGCCATCGCCGGATCGATCCGCCGGGCTTTGCCTTGGAGTCGTTCGACGTGATTGGAGGGTTTCGCCAGCGATACCGGTCGATTGGCGAGGGGGATCCGGCCCAGCGAGGCACGATCGATCCCCTGATCCCCATCGGGTTCCGGCTGGGACCGGCGGTCGACCCCAGCGGCGAAACGGCGACGGGGCAGGCGTTCGAAGGCGTTCGGCAATATCAGGAGTTGATCGCCGCCGATCAGGACCGGTTGTTGCGGAACCTCGCGCAACAACTGGCCGTGTACGCCACGGGGCGCCAGGTGCGGTTCGGCGATCGCCCCCAGATCGAACAGCTCGTTTCTCGCACCCTGGCGCGTGGCGGCGGTCTGCGGACGCTGCTGCACGAGCTGGTCGGCAGCCCGCTGTTCACGGGCGACCAGCAAGTGATCGCTCAACCGGAAGGCGCCCGCGAAACGGTCGCTGCCGCTGGGCCGCTGACTGCGGAATCCATGATGGTGCCCCGCAGGATGATGATGAACGAGGCGCTGGCCAACGTCGACTCGCCGGCGCGGAGGTCCGACAGCTCGCGCGATCAGCCGGCCCCTGCCGGGCCCGAGCCGCGGTTCGACGATCAGCACGTGGTCAAACTGCGGGTCGCTGGTCTGTTCTTGCCCGAAAGGGTCGACGTGTTTCGGTCGGTGATGAAAGAGTTCGCGGAGGCGAAACTGCTGAGCGTGGATTTCGAAACGGCCGAGGCCACATTGGCGTACGCCGCCGAAAGCGACTTGTTCCGGGGTGCGAAGCCGGAACAGTTGATCGAACGACTGAATAACCGGGTGCGTCAGCTTTCCGAGCATACCTTGGGATTGAGTTCGGCGACGGCACTCGACAGCGACAACTTGCAACTGATCGAGATTCCGATCGTGGGTCTGGACTGCCAGGCCTGTTCGCTGGGCGTCTACGACATCCTGGCGCGGATTGAGGGAGTGGAACGGGCGACTGCCAGCTTTCGAACGGGCCTGGCCAGGGCCTGGATCGACCCCCAGCGGACCAACCGCCAGGCGCTGGAGGAGGCTCTGAGGAACCGCGGCGTGACGATTCGTTGACGTTGCGACGTGACGATTCATTGACGTGCCGTCCGGCAAACCGCCGCTCAATCCTTCGAGACCCGCTTACTCGATCCCGAGCACGCGAACGCCGAGTTGCGAGAACAAGAACGCCAGCACATCGACTTCTTCCTCGATGCGGTCGTCCAGCGAGGCGTCGCCGCCGTGGCCCGTCCGGGCATTGGTCCGCAGCAGAATCGGAGTCTCCGCCGCATTGGCCGCCTGCAGGCGGGCCGCCATCTTGCGGGATTGCATCGGGTCCACGCGCGGATCGTTCTCGCCGGTTGTGAGCAGCGTGGCCGGATACCTGGCGCCGTCGCGCACGGCGTGATAAGGCGAGTAGGCGTGCAGGGCCTGGAATTGCCGCTGGTCCTTCACGGTGCCGAATTCCGGAATATTGAAGGCCCCGTTCGCCGACAGTTCGACGCGCAGCATGTCGTAAATGCCGACCTTGCTGACAACCGCCCGCACCAGGTCGGGGTGCTGCGTCAGCGTCGCACCCATCAGCAGACCGCCGTTGCTGCCGCCGATAATGGCCAGATTCTGGGACGAAGTGTAGCCGCGGGTGATCAGGTGACTCAGCACGGCCGCGAAGTCGTCGAACACGTTCTGCTTGTTGGTCAGGTTGCCGCCTCGGTGCCACGCCTCGCCGAACTCGCCTCCTCCGCGGAGATTGGCGACGACCAGGACGACGCCATGCTCCAGCAGCACCTTGTCCAGGGGGCGGAAACGCGGCGCCAGGCTGATGCCATAGCCGCCGTAGCCGGTCACCAGGCAGGGATGATTGCCACCCGCCTTCGCGCCCGGCGGCAACAGGATATTCAGCGGCACCTGCGTGCCATCCCGCGACGTGGCCATCTCGCGCACGACGCTGACTTCGCCCAGGTCCACCGGCGAACCGTTCACCAGGCCGGTGTCCGCGGTGCGCCCCGAATCGACCTGGAACCGAACGTACCTGCCCGGCTGCGTGAAGGACTCGACCTGGTAGCTCACATCGCCCGACTCCGTGGCCGTCAATCCACCGACGCTCGCCACGGGCGGCTGTCGAGGCGCGGCGCTCGGTTGGCCGTCGGCCGTGAACACCCGAAGTTCCGACGGGCCGCCAAGTTGATAGGTAACGAACAGCCGCTCGTTCGAGAAGAGCACCGACGGCGATCCCCAAAAACTGGTCACAATGCTGGCGGCGTCTTCGGGAATGATCGTGTCGGCCCTGGCGCAATCGAGGTGCGACGCGGCCAGACGCAGGACTTTGCCGCGGGGAGCGTCCTGCCGTGAAACCACCAACAGATCGTCTCCCGGGCCAAACACGGCTTGCACGAGGCGATCGCCGAAATGGCTGAACTGCCGCCAGCGCCCGTCCGGGTCTCGCAAATAGTGCGCGAACTGTCCGCCGTCGCCGTCCTGGACCGTGGCGATCACGCGTCCCGTGCGCTGGTCGGCGTCGAGCTGGATTTCGGCGATCCGCGGCAGATCCTCCCCAAGTTCGTAGCGGTCCCGCTCGGTCGGTTCTCCCAGGCGGTGCAGGTACACCTGCTGATAGAAGTCCAGGTCTGCCGCCGAGCGTTCCTGGCCCCGAGGGTAACGTGTGTAGTAGAAGCCGGAACTGTCTGGCAGCCAGGCCAGATCGCCGCCGGCGGTGCCGCCGTTGACCCTGGGAATCACCTCGTGCACCCGAGCTCCGTCTGCCGTCCGAATCATGTGGACATCGCCCGATTCGGTGCCTCGCCGGGACATCGAAACGGCAACCAGCAGACCGTCCGGCGACGGCACGAACCAATCGATCCTCGTCGTGCCTTCGCGGTCGATCGCCGCCGGATCGAGCAGGACGCGAGCCGACCCGGGATCGTCGAGACTGCGCAGCTCGATCAGGAACGGTTGCTGTTTTGGCGGCTGTCGCTGGATGGCGAAGTAGCGGCCACCCGCAACCTGCAGGCTGCCGTAGCTGGCCGATTCGTGGGCCAGGATCCGTTGGACCCGTGCCCGAATGAGATCCGTATTGGGCAGCGTTTGGAGATACTCGCGCGCGAACGCGTTCTGCCGGCCGCTCCACTGCCGGACTTCCTGGTTGGTCCCATCCTCCAGCCAACGATACTCGTCGACCACTTCGACCTGATGGTAGCGATCCGTCACGGGACTGCGAGCGGTGGTGGGTGGCTGGCCTGGTGGCATGGCGAGTGCGATCGTGGGCAGGCTAAGGAGTGTCAGGAACGCCGCGGAACGCATGATCGGGCCTCGGAGTGGATTTCATCAAGGGGCAATCAACCAGAATAGGCTGCCGGTCGCCTTTCGCTCCGCGAAAGTGGCGGTGGCGGCAAGCCGGTCTGGATTGTGGAGTATAACCGGAAGGGAGCGGGCCGTTCGTGCGGTCGCTCATTTCGTGGGTGCCCGCCTGACTCGTGATCTCGCGCAGGGTCGGTTAGAATCCTCTCAGGGCTGACACTCTGCGATCGAGGCTGGGATGGGCCTTGGAGTCGACAAGTAATCTGGGGGAATGTACACATGGTCTCACTGCGGGTGATGCTGTTGCCTGTAATCTGCCTGTTGGCGACGTCCCTCCGAGCGGATGAGCCTCGGCGGGACCGCTGCGTGATCCTGGTCAGCGTGGATGGGCTGGCGGGCTTTTACCTGGATGACCCCAAGGCGCACCTGCCCAATATTCGGAAGCTGGCGGCGGGCGGCGCGCGGGCCAGCGGCATGGTCTGTTCGTTTCCAACGGTTACCTGGCCGAATCACACGACGCTGGTGACGGGCGTCACTCCCGCCCGGCACGGCGTGATCGGCAACAGCTACCTGAATCGCGGCACGGGCGAAACGGTGCCGCTGATTCCCGACCCGCTGCTGGACAAGGACCAGATCGTCAAGGTGCCCACCGTTTACGACGTGGCTCACCAGGCCGGGCTGACCACCGCCGCCATCGTCTGGCCGGCGACCCGCAACGCGCGAACTCTGGATTTCACTGTCCCCGACATGAAGGGGAACGAATCGTGGACCCGGTTTGGCACCGCCAGTTGGCTGGCCGAACTGCGCGAGGCCGGCTTGCCGATCGATCGTTACGGTCCCTGGGTGGATGAGGCCAGCGGCGGAGTGCAGCGCGACTGGCTGTACGTGCGGATGGCTGAGCAACTGCTCGACAAGCACGCTCCCCATCTGCTGCTGATCCACCTGGTGGAAGTCGATCACGTGCAACACCGCCACGGACCTCGCTCGGGCGACGCCTACTGGTCGGTCAGCTACGCGGACTCGCTGATCGGCGACCTGCTGGAGACGATCGAACGGTCGCCGCGGCGGGAGCGGACGACATTGATCGTGGCCAGCGACCATGGGTTCTTTCCCAGCGAGATGGAACTGCGCCCCAACGTGCTGCTGCGGCAACGGGGATTGCTCTCCGACGATGCGAAGCTGGCGATCTGCGTGCCGCAAGGGGGTGGTTGTGCCGTGTACATCCTGGATGACGAACGGCGGGAGGCAATTCTGCGGCAACTGGCGACCGAGTTCGGCAATGTGCGCGGGATCCAGGCGGTGATCCCGCCCGAAAGGTTCGCCGCGATCGGTCAGCCAACGCGCCAGCAGAACCCGCAGGGAGCCGATCTTTGGTTGGCGGCCGAATCAGGTTTCACGTTTTCCGGATCGCAGGCGGGAGACGAAATCGCGGTGCCGCTGGCCTCGCGCGGCGGAAGTCATGGGTATCTGCCCGATCAGCCCGACATGCTGGGAGCCCTGGTCATGCACGGTTCCGGCGTGCGAAAGGGGGCGGAGTTGGGTAAGGTCCAGAATGTGGACGTAGCTCCCACCATCGCGCGACTGCTGGGTGTGGAATTACCGAGGCCCGACGGCCAGGTGCTGGCGGCCGGACTGTCGGCTGACTGACTTCCGAGGCGCCGCCTGAACTGGTGAGCGGGTCGCGGGTGGGCCAGTGAGTGGCGGGCGAATTGCCGCGGTGGCGCGCGGCAATCCAGCCGTCGCGAAACTACCACGGTTGAAAGACGGTCTGCCCGCGACGCGGGGGGTTCAGGGCGAGCCGGCCGCGGTGACCTTGGAGCTGCCGGGACTCTTGGCGGCCCCGCGGCCACTGCCGGCCGTCATCCACAACAACACGGGCGAGGCGATGAAGATCGAGCTGTACGTGCCGACCACCACGCCCACCACCAGCGAAAAAGCAAACCCGTGGATTCCCTGGCCGCCCAGGAAGTACAGAATGACCACCACGAGCAACGTGGTCAACGACGTGAGCAACGTGCGGCTCAACGTCTGGTTGATGCTGTTGTTGACCATTTCGCCGGTCAACTGCGGACTCTTGCCGCGCACTTCGCGGATGCGGTCAAAGACCACAATCGTGTCGTTCAGCGAATAGCCGACAATCGTCAAGAACGCCGCCACAATCGGCAGGCTGATCTTGAACTCGTCGATCTGCAGGAATCCCAGATAAGGAGCCAGATAGGCGCTGACCGCGACCGCTCCCAGGGTCACGAGCACGTCATGCACCAGGGCCACCACGGCGGCCAGGCCGAAGATCACCTTCTGAAAGCGGAACCAGATGTAGCCGACGATAAACAGCAAGCTGGTCAGCAGCGCGGTCAAGGCCAGAGTCCGCGTGTCGCCGGCCACCTGGCCTCCGAAGGTGCTGTAGGACAGCCACACCGTCTGTTCGGAAAAGTTCGTCTGCAGGCGGTTCAGAACCTCAAGTGCTTGCGACTGATCGGCTTCGATCTTCACGTTCCACTGGTCATAGACCTGGGCGCTCTCCATGTTCCATTCGGTATCCGCGTCCACCGGCGCCAGCTCGATGTACGTCATCGGCTGATTCACCGCCTCGCCCGCGTCCTGGATGCGTTTGCGGAGCGTGGGGCCGTTGATTTTGTGCGAGAACTCCAGTCGCGCCGAGGTCAGCGTCCGCTCGCGCGCCGGCTGCGTCTCGCCACCCGGCTGGAAACTTCCGCCCGCGGGTTGTTCCGCTGGGGGCTGCCCTGCGGCGGGCTCGGTCGAGCTGTCCGGCGTGGCGGCTGACTCCTCGGCCGGCGTCTCGACTTGCGTGAAAACCAGATCCGCATCACCGGCCAGTGGCAGGTCGCCCGCCAGCGACTGGTCGGCGGCAGGCTGGCGGCTGCCCGATTGGTTTGCCGCCGGTTGCTCAGCCGAGTCGGGTTCCGCCGGCGACTCGGGCTTCTCGTCTGTGGAGTTCTTCTCGGTCGCGGGTTCCGCGGAACCCTTGGCGGGCTCCGGCTGTGCGGGCGTCGTGCCCGGCGTGGAGGTGTCGGGCGTGGAGGTGCCCGGTGTGGAGGTGCTTGGCGAAGTATCCGGCGTGGAAGTGTCCGGCGGAGGGCCGCCGACATCCACCGTTTCGGTCCGGACGTCCTTGAACTGCATCGCATAGGACGCCAGCCGGCTTCCGCCCGATGCGTTGGTAAACCGCTGGCGGATCAGCTTCTGCAGTTCGGCGACTTCCGCGATGGCCGAATCGACCTTGAAGACCGTGTCGGGAGCGGACTGTTCCACGTCGACTCGGGTCAGGGTGAACTGCTGCCCGCCCAGCGCCTCGTTCATTTCGCGCCGGACCTGGCTGACCGGCATCGGTTCGTTCAACTGCATGGTGACGGAGGTGCCACCGAGGAAATCGATATCGAACAGGTCCTTGCCGCGGGCCACGACGGCCGCGATGCCAATCACGATAAACACCAGCGACGTGCCAATGGCGATTTTATCTTTCGCCAGAAAATCAATGTGTGTCGCGCCCACGATCCGCATCATGGTCAGGCTGCGCATCCGCCGGGTGCGTTCGGCCATGTCGAACAGCACGCGCGAGCAGAAGATGGCGGTGAACATGCTCATCAGGATGCCCAGGATCAGCGTCACGGCGAAGCCGCGGATCTGGTCGGTACCGATGGCGTACAGCACGATGGCCGTGATCAGCGTGGTCAGGTTGGCGTCGACAATCGTGGTGGTGGCTTTCTTGAAGCCGTCCATGATGGCCCGTTTCAGGGCCGCGCCGCGTTCCAGTTCCTCCCGGATCCGCTCGAAAATCAGCACGTTGGCGTCCACCGACATGCCGACGGTCAGCACCAGCCCGGCCAGACCTGGCAGGGTGATCGGCGCCTTGACCAGGACCATCATGGCCAGGATCAGCAACAGGTTCATCAGCAGGGCCAGGCAGGCCACGATCCCGGCAAAGCGGTAATAGATGACGATGAACACCAGCACGGCGGCCAGCGAAATGGCAATCGCGTTGCGGCCGCGGCGGATGGTGTCGTCGCCCAGCGTGGAGCCGATCTGGTTCTGGCTGATCGGAGTCTTATTCAGCGCGGCGGGAAGCCGGCCGGCCCGCAGGATGCCGACCAGGTCGTCCACTTCGGCCCGGGTAAAGGTCCCGGTGATCTGTCCGCGGTCGGCGATCCGGCTGCGGATTTCGGGTGCCGAAAGCAGGTTGCCGTCCAGGATGATGCCCAGGCGCCGTCGCAACTGGCCGTCCGGCAGGTTCTGGGACGTGAGCGAGGCAAACCGCCGCGCGCCGTCGCCGCGCATCGTGAAGTTGACGCACGGCCGCAACGACTCGTCGTGCCCCGAACTGACGGCCCCCAGATCCTCGCCCGTCACGTTTGCGCCGTCATTGGCGGCCACCAGCACGTCGATCTCGGCGGCGCCAAGCTGTTCCACAAACTCCTCGAAGCTGACCGTGCCGTCGTACAGCCGGGTATCCAGGATATCGCCCGTGCTGGCGTTCCGGATCGGGTGGCCCAGCACGTTGACCTTGAAGGGCAGCGGGCGGGTGTCGGACGCCGTGTCGCGGGCCACTCGCACCCAGCGAGCCACTTTTTCCTCCCGCCCGTCCGCTCGACGCACGATGTCCTTGAACTTCTTGCGCAGCGGGTCCTGGGCTTGCTCCTCCGCCAGGTCGATCAGGCGGGCGTGGTCGGTCGCGTTGGCCAGGATGCGGAACTCCAGCGCCCCGGCCGTGCTGATCAGACCCATGATGCGTTCGACTTCGATCGGGTCCACGTCGGGAATGATGATTTCGACCTGCCGATCGCCATACGGCCGGACGACAATCTCCTGCGTGCCGCTGGGGTTAATCCGGTTGCTGATGGCCTGCATCAAGTCGCCGCGGCCGACCGCTTCGCGATCGGGGGCCAGGGTGGGATCCTGGCCTGGCGGCATTTCCTCCGGAGACACCGCCAGTTCCTCGGAGGCTTCCAGTTCGTAGATCAGAATCGAGCCGCCCTTGAGGTCCACGCCCATGGGGAAGGTGAACGACCGGGTCTCCCAGTTGTACGTGTTGGCCAGGACCAGCAGCGAGCAGGAGATGGTGGCCAGGATCGTGCCGATCCGCCACCAGTAGTCCGCCATCCGGACCGCGCGGGCGATGAACCAGCCGAGCACGAACGGAACGACCAGTGCCGCCAGGACCAGAGCGACATTCAAGACGGAACGCAGTTGCGTGGAGCTTTCGGCTGCCAGGACCGCGGCGGAGTAAAACGCATGCGACATGAAAGGAACTTCCTGATTCCAACCGGGATATATTTCGAGGCTGCGGGATATGGCCAGTCAGCGGCGCGGGACGATTGCGGGCCGGTCCGAAGCACCCGACCCGGCCGTCCGCCACCTCCGCCTTAACCGGAATCTTTCTTTTCTTCGTCGGCGGATGCCTTGTCCTCGGTGAGGATGCGTTTGATCGAACCGCGCTCGATCCGCATCTTCGTATTGTCGTCGATGCGAATAGTCACTTCGTCACTGCCCTGCCCCGTGTTGACGACCGTCCCATAGATGCCGCCGATCGTGACCACTCGATCGTTCTTCTTCAGACCTTGTTGCATCTGGGTGATCTGGGCCTTGCGCTTCTGTTCGGGCCGGATCAGCATCAGGTAAAACATGATGCCGATCGCCAGCATGACCGGCAGGAACGAGAGGTCCCCCAGGATTCCCTTACCCCCGGCCGCTGGGCCCGCATCCTGAGCGAACAAAGCCACGCACCGCACCCAATCAGCCATGGAACAACTCGCGCAAATCCGCCGCGGAATGGCTCGTCGCGGCCCGTATCCACGACGCGAACAGAAAAAGGCCCGACACTGAGCGCCGTCGGGCCACCCGCCGATCGTCCGAATTGGCCGCTATCATAAGAGTTTACGCCGCAACCGGCAAGGGCGCCCGCCGCGTTCACTCGCCACCGCCCGCCTGCCAGCCGGCCAGCTTCCCGGCGGCGTACTCCACGTACTGGTCCGCTTCGATCATCCGCCGCGCCTCGGCCATCAGCCGCTGATAGTACGTCAAGTTATGGATGGTCAGCAGGATCGGGCCGAGCATTTCGCGAGCCAGAAACAGGTGCCGGAGGTACCCCCGGCTGTGGCGGCAGGCCTCGCACGGGCAACCTTCCTCGATCGGGCGGGGGTCGTGCTGGTGCCGTTGATTGCGCAGCCGCAGCGGCCCGGCGTCCGTAAACGCCAGGGCGTTGCGGCCGTTACGCGTCGGCAGCACGCAGTCGAACATGTCGACGCCTCGGGCGATCGACTCCAGCAAGTCCTGCGGCCGCCCGACGCCCATCAGGTACCGCGGACGGTCCGCCGGCAGCGCCGGGCAGGTCACCTCCAGCGTGCGATACATGTCGGCCGCCGACTCCCCCACGCTCAAGCCGCCAATGGCGTATCCCTGGAAGCCAAGTGCCACGAGCTGCTCGGCGCACCAGACCCGCAGCTTCGCATCTAAACCGCCCTGCACGATGGCGAACAGGGTCTGATCCGGGCGGCGGGCCGCATCCAGGCAGCGGCCGGCCCAACGCACCGTCCGCTCGCAGGCCTCCACAATCCGCTCCCGCGGACTGGGCAACGCCACCACGTGGTCCAGCACCATCGCCACGTCACTGCCCAGCGCTTCCTGAATCTCCACCGCCCGCTCCGGGCTCAACTCGATCCGCTGCCCATCGATGTGCGAGCGGAACACGGCGCACCGCTCGCCCACCTCGGTGCGCTGGGCCAGGCTGAACAGTTGAAATCCGCCGCTGTCGGTCAGGATCGGACCGTTCCAACCCATGAAGCGATGCAGGCCTCCCAGCTCGGCCACTACCCGCTCGCCGGGCCGCAGCGCCAGATGGTAGGTGTTGCCCAGCAACATCTGGGCCCCGGTCGTGGCCACATGACGGGCGGTCAGACCCTTCACCGTGCCCTGGGTGCCAACCGGCATGAACGCCGGCAGCTCGACCGCGCCGTGTGCCGTAAAGAGCGTGCCGCGACGGGCCGCCGAGTGCCGGTCGACATGCCGCAACTGGAAGCGGAAACGGGTGTCGCCCTTCGGTCCCCGCGGGACGCCACCTGTTTCGAACGAGTTATTCACCGCGCAACTTCAATCCCATCTGGGTCAACTTGTCGCGCACTTCGTTCAAACTGGTGACGCCGAAGTTCTTGCACTCCAGCAAGTCGTCGCCCGTCTTGCGGATCAGCTCGCCGATCGTGCTCAAGCCAAGCCGCACCATGCACTTGCGAGCCCGCACGGAAAGATTCAGATCGGCGATCGGCCGGTCCAGCATGGCCTGCTCGTCGGCCGACATGGTGGACGTGTCCAGCGGCGTTTCGACTTCCTTGGACTGGAACGCGAACTGCCCCAGTTCCAAGCCCTTGGAATGCAGCATGTCGCGGATTTCGGTCAGCGACGTTTCGCCAAAATTCTTGCTGGCCAGCAGCTCGGCTTCCGATGTCCGCGTCAGATCGCCCAGCGTGCGGATGCCCATCTTCTGCAGGCAATTGCGGCTCCGCACCGACAGCTCGAAGTCCGACACGGGGATGTTCAGGATCTGCGACAGGCGGTCGTTCCGCTTCTGCGCCTCCTCGTCAAAAAACATGTCAGTCGACGCGGAAGCATCCTTGTGATACAGCCGAGCAATGCTGTTGGTCGGATAGGCGTCCAGGATCCGCTCGTAACACGCCTGCGCCCGCTCGTACTGCTGACGGTCCTCGTACAGCAGGCCCAGGTTGATCAGGGCCCCCACGTGGGCCGGGAAACAACTGGCCGACTTCTGGTACAACGTCATCGCCTGCTCGTCGTTGCCGCGGCGGTCCGCCTCCAGCGCCAAACCGAACAAGGCGCCCGCGTGCCGGCCGTCCGACTCCACCGCCCTTTCGTACAGGGCCACGACTTCCAGCGGGTTCTCGCCGATCGCCGCCACCGTTGCTCCACGCTGATACAGGTATTCCGCCGTCTGCTCGACCGGCCCGAACAACTGGTCCAGCACCGCCAGCGCCCCGGGCGCGTCGCCCGCCAGTCGCCGGGCTTCGGCTGTAAACACGGCACACTCGTCGGCGTTGAATCCCGCCTTCTTGGCCGCTTCATAATGCTTGGCGGCATCGGCATAATTCTCCAGGGCCACCGAACTGCGGCCCAGGTAGAACAGCGAAACGGCGCCCCCGTCGGCGTGCGACAGCGTTTCAATCGCCCGCTGAAAACGGCCCAGCAAGTAGTAGCAGACGCCCAGCCGGACCGCTGTCGCCGGGGTCGGCGTGTCACGCTCCTCCAGCTCCGCGACCGCGTCCCGCAATTCCGTCAGGCGGCCCGCATCGGCAGACACCGCCCGCGAAATGGCCTCGATCTCCTGTGGTCCGAACGAGGCATCCGACAGTACGATCCCTTTCAGGTCCACTTCCACGCTTTGCGGCATCTTGGTCTCGCCTCCCCAGGGTTCAGGCCACGAAGAGCCAGCGGTGGGAGTCGAACCCACAACCCCCGCATTACGAATGCGGTGCTCTGCCGATTGAAGCTACGCTGGCAAACCGTTGAATTCTAGCGAATAGCGCCCGTCACGCAACAGGCATGTTGCCGTCTCGCGACGACCCGCGCGCGGTGGGCCGACTTGGAGCCCAGACGATTTACGGGTACAACCTAAAGATGGGAAGAAGATGGCAAGAGTGGCCGAAGGTTCGAGTCCTGCTCGGTCCGCTCGGCGGGCCCGTCGAAAGAAAAACAGGGGTCTCTGACGTGTCAAAGACACTTTGACAGTGCTGAATGGCCAGGGGCAAGGCAACCATTCCGCCAAATTTTCGCGTCAGAGACCCCTCGGGCCAATTCTGTCGATTCTCAGCTTCGAACCGACAAGACCACTTAGAACGCACATCCCGCGCCAAACATCGGTTCAATCTTGGTTGGTGATCACAAGTGTATTTCAGCTAAGGAATTATGTTTTACATCCTGGGGCCGGAGGCGTCATTTCCGCCTGTTTTCGTAGTGAGCCCGAGCGTTTGATTCTGCGACACTGGTTTGAACCATTGTTGCAGAATCGAACAGTCCTGATTTCCGTCCAGTGAGAACGTGTTGCGGATCGAGACCATCGCACCAGCCGCTCGCAGCGTGCTACTGGCCGTGAATCCCAAGGCGGGCGCCCGCTCCGGCAGACCGCTGGTCGATCGCCTGGTCGAGCTGCTCGAACGGCGGCAATTCCGGGTGGAAGTGCACAGCGACATCCAGCGGCTCAAGTCAGCCGCGGCCGCTCAGCCCGCCGACTCGCTACGGGCGGTTGTGGCGGCCGGGGGCGACGGCACGGTCAGTCTGGTAGCCAACTCGCTGCCGCCGGAGGTGCCGATTGCCATTTTGCCGCTCGGGACGGAGAACCTGCTGGCCAAGTATCTGGGCATCCGCAGCGACCCGCTCAGCGTGTGCGAGTCGATCGTGGACGGCCGAACCACGCGGCTGGATGCGGGGTTGGCGGGCGAGCGGCTGTTTCTGCTGATGGCCGGCTGCGGATTTGATGCCGCGGTAGTCGAGCGTCTCCACCAGCAGCGCACCGGTCACATCCGTCATTTGTCGTACGTCAAACCGATTCTGCAAACCATCCGTAGTTACTCCTATCCCCCGCTGAAGATATACTGCCAGCCCGCGCCGAACTTGGGGCCGCAGCGGCCGAGCCTGACGGGCGGCGGGCAGTTGGGCGGCGAGCGGTTGCCGGACGATGGCGTGCCGGGCGAGTGCGAGGTGATTGAGGCTCGTTGGGCGTTCGTGGTCAATCTGCCACGCTATGCCTGCGGCCTGAGTCTCGCTCCGGAGGCGTCCGGGCACGACGGCTTGCTGGATGTCTGCACGTTCCGCCGTGGTTCGTTGCTGAGCGGGCTGCGTTACCTGGGAGGTGTGATCCTGGGGCGGCACGCCATGGGGCGGGAGTGTCGAATCGTCCGTACGCCGTGGGTCCGCATTTCGTCGCCCGAACAGGTTCCCGTGCAAATGGACGGCGACCCCGGCGGTTATTTGCCGCTGGAGTTTCGTTGCGCGGCCCGGCGGCTGCGGGTGTTTGTTTCCCGTTCCTGGTGGGCCGGCAGTGGCGGCTGGCCGTCCGGGGTGCCGGAAGGCCAGTTGCGAACATCGAAGGGGTAAGCACAGTGCCAAAGAATCCGGCGCGAATCGGGCCCTACGACTGCGGCGCGGGTTGCCGGCTGCTGTTGATTGCCGGGCCCTGTGTTCTGGAAAGCGAGGTCCTGGCTCTGGCGATCGCCGAACGACTGCGCGGGACGCTCGATCGTCTGCCAGTGCAGTTGGTTTACAAGGCGTCTTTCGACAAGGCCAACCGGACCAGCGCCAAGGCGTTTCGCGGGCCGGGGCTGGATGAGGGCCTGCGGATCCTGGAGAAGGTGCATGCCGTCACGGGACTTCCCGTGACCACGGACATTCACGAATCGCAGCAGGCGGCCGCCTGTGGCGAGGTCTGCCACCTGCTGCAGATTCCCGCGTTCCTGGCTCGGCAGACCGATCTGCTGGTAGCCGCGGCGCGCACCGGTCGCGCGGTGAACGTGAAGAAAGGCCAGTTTCTGGCTCCCGGCGACATGCGCTACGTGGTTGAAAAGCTGGATGAGGCGGGATGCCAGAACACGCTGTTGTGCGAGCGGGGGACGTTTTTCGGCTACGGGCGGCTGGTCAACGACATGCGGGCCCTGCCTCAGATGCGCGGTCTGGGAGTTCCCGTGGTGTTCGATGCCACCCACAGCGTGCAGGAGCCGGGAGGGCTGGCCGGCGCCACGGGCGGGAATCGAGCGTTTGTGGAACCGCTGGCCCGGGCGGCGACCGCCGTCGGCGTGGACGGGTTATTCTTCGAGACGCATCCGGATCCGGACAAGTCGCCCAGCGACGGCCCCAATATGATTCCACTGGATGCGTTTCCTGCCATGATCGAGCGGCTGGTGCGTTTGCGCGAGGCCGTGGAGGGTTTGAATTGAAGCGTTCTCGCCCGATGCCGCGATGGATCCTGCTGCTGCTGCCAGTTGCCCTGCCCTGGCTGGCCGTGGGTTGTTCCCGTGCCCCCGAGATTTCCAGCCGGCGGGCGTCTCCGGCCCAGGAGCAGGACCGCCGGCCAAGCGACAACCTGGAACTGGCCATGCAGTTCCTAGAGCTGGCCGACCAGTTGGAAGCCGAACAAGCGCGGGCCCAATGCGCCTACCATATCAATCGCTGGATCGAAACGCAGCCGGCCGATACCGACTGGCTGGCGGATCCGATGCTGGCCCGTGTCCGGGGCCAGGTGCGCGGGTCGGTCGATTCCCAGTCGCTGGCCCGGCTGCGGTTCACCCTGGACGACGTCCGGTATCTGCAGCAGGCCCAATGGGCCCGCGACGTGACCCGCTGGGTGGCTGCGCAACCGGCGACCGAAGAGCTGCGCGGCTGGCTGGCCGAGCGGCCCGGCGGCCTGAGCGAAGACGACGCCGAACGGCTGGCGGTGGCCGAGCGGCTGTTCGACTGGACGATTCGCAACGTCCAGTTGGACCCTTTGCCCGAATACCCCCGCGACGCGGCGGCCGGGCC
>JAGFJK010000094.1 GCA_024102795.1 Pirellulaceae bacterium | reverse complement strand
GGCGAGCGGCGGGCGTCAGCCCGCTGTTTCTCGGCGTTTACCCTGCCAACTCAAACGCGGCTGACAACCCGCTCAGGGTGCTTCCGTTTGCTGGGAGTATCGAGCGAAGTGTTCAGCCACTTTGCCCACCTTCTCGTCGCCCCGGTGCAACAGGACACGGTACCTCAAGACGAAGCTTTCCCCCGCCTTCATGGGGTGATTTCCATTCACATTCGGGGTTTGCTCGAAATCGTGAATTCCAAACGGGTTGGCGGCGAACAGGCCATAGGTCCGGACGTGCCAATGTGAAGGATATCGGAAGCTCGACGGGTGGTTTAGAATTGCGATCCCGGCAACCTTACCGTCCACCGGCCCATGGTAATCGACCCAGGATGCCCGTTTGCCCCAGGCTTCGGCGTCCGTCTGGCCTTCGCTGTTGACGATTCGGCCACCCTGATTGGCCGTCACCTTCATGGTCCCGGCGACGCGGACGCCGAAACTGCCTTCTTTCGTGTCGCCGAAGGTCACGTCCTTCAGAGCTCGGACAGAAATGTCAAAGTCGATCCAGCGGTCATCGGCACCCGCACCGAACGTCAGGACGCGCTGATCCTGGCACAGCGCGGTCCCGTCCGGGGCCACCCAGTCGTTGGTGGTGGCTATGACGGCCTGGGCTCCCGACGCTTCGGCCCGGTCGAAACTCCGGTGGACAATTTCCCCGTTGCCGCCCTGTTCGTGCCAGAAGCTGATGCCATTGACGTCGCCGTGCGTGAACCACAGCGAGCGCTGGTGGACGTGGTCCTTCGACTCATTGGGGTCCCCCTCCCGCATGGGGTAGGCCCGCGTCAGCTCTTGTCCACCGGGTCCGATGACTGGCCACAGGATCGGCTTGGCGCCCGACTTGACGAGATAGCGGGTCAGCAACTTGCCGTCCAGCGAGACGGTGATGCCCGCGTCGTCCTTCTGCAGTGCGAATTCGGCTGCCCGGACCGGGGACACCGAGAACGCGGCCAGAACGAACGCGCCGAACAGAGCGGCCATCGAGCACAAACGCCACATCAGCCTATCCCCCGAGAATGCTGGAAACGGGTACCCAAGGAATGCGCGGAACACTCGCCGCGCGCAGCCTTATGGTAACCGCTGGGGGAGCCGCCTGCCAGCTTTGGATCGCCCTACTGCCGCTCGCCGGCCAGTGGCTGGCGATATTCAACGAACGGAACTTCGGGAAACGTGGCCCGCAACTGGGCGGCTTCCTGAATCCGCTTGTGGTCGGTGTTGGACAGCCGCCAGTGGACCAGGTGCTGGCTGCGGACCACATGTTTGCGTTTGGGCAGGGAGTCGCTGGTCACGGTGCGTTCGATTTCCGTGGGGATCAAGCCCCGGTTGAGCAGTGCCTTGTTGAGCTCCAGGCGGGCAAAGGGCGGGATGTTGCCCGATCGCATGGCGTTCAGGCGGGCGTACCAGTCGGCGAATTCGCGGAACTGGCGGGCGGCGGAGTCCAGTTCGGGTGGGGCCCCTCGCGCCCGATACACCAACCGCTGGCCGGACAGCGTCATCCAGCCGCTCGCTTCGTCGAACGCCAGCGACCACTGGCGTTGATAGAACGCGTCGCCGCCCTTTTCCTGGCTGGCCGCCTGGATCGCGGCGGTGAACTGCAGGATATCCTCGTTGCTCATGGCCGTCTGGATTTTGCGAGCCCGGTCCAGCAACACGAAGCGACCTCGTTTGGGATCGAAGATGGTGATCTCCTCGGAGCCGCCCAGCAGGAAATCGTAGACGACTCCCACGGAAAACAGCGTGCGGGTCCGCAGGGCAGGTTCGGATTGTTCGCCGACGTACAAGTCGGTTTCCACACAGAAGTCGTCCGCCGGGGCCTGCGTCGGGACCGCCAGCGCAATCAGGACGACCAGGCACAAGCCGGGGAAACTCCTTGGATATCGCATGGTAAGCCTCCAACGCCGGGAAAGTTCTGCGACTCGCACCCGCCGGGACGGGGACGCATGTGCCAGGACGGGCCCTAACTGCCAGAGCGGGGCAGGGTAACCGCAGCCCGGCCCGCGTGTCGAGGTCGATTGCCGCTTTGCGGCGGGGATCGAACCGGATATGCTGGTCGATCAACGAATTTGCAGCAACTTCCTGACGCGAGGTCCGTTACATGCATCTAGGCAACGGGGCGATCACGCCTGAGTGTGCATTGGTCACCTGGACAGCCGCCACTGCCGGCCTGGGCTGGGCCGCCGCGCGTTTGGTGCGACGCCCCCAGGCGACTCGGCCCTGGTATCTGGCCGGAGCCGTGGGAGGCGTGATTCTGGCGGCGCAGATGGTGAATCTGCCCCTGTTGCCAGGTACCAGCGGCCATTTGGTGGGCGGAGTTCTGGCGGCCGCCCTGTTGGGTCCGGAGCTGGCCATCCTCGTCCTGGCCAGCGTGCTGGCCGTGCAAGCCGCCTGGTTCGGCGATGGCGGGATGATGGCCTGGGGCGCTAACTTGCTGAACATGGGGATCCTGCCCGCGGTGCTTGTGAGCTGGACCCGCCATCCGTCGTCGGCCGACGGCGGCTCGACTGCCTCGCGGTGGGCTCAGGCGATGCGGTGGGGGCTGCTGGCGGCGGCGGCTGTTCCGCTGGCGGCTGGCCTGCTCGTGGCCGAGGTGTCACTGGGCAGGTCCGGCGCCGAGCTGGCGGGCCTGTCGCGTTTCGCGGCCCTTGTCCTGGGCGCTCACCTGGTGATCGGGCTGGCCGAGTCGTTGTTGACGGTAGCTTGCCTGGGACTGCTGGCGCGCGTCGGTGCCGTCAAGTCGCTGCGTGTCGCGACGGGCGATGCGTCCTGCAATTCAGACGCGATCGCCAGCGGGGTGCTGCTGGCCAGAACCGGTGGGCCCCGGCGCTCGGCCCTGGTGCTGTTGGCCGTTGCTGGCGGGCTGGTGTACCTGTGGCCGTGGAGCAGCCCGTTGCCGGACGGCTACGAGATGGCGGCCGAGCGGAGCGGTATGGAGCGATTGGTACAAGAAGAACCGCGGATCGTGGGGGCGGTGAGCGCCTGGAACCTGGCCGTGCTGGAGTGGCAGCAGCGGGTGGTCGAAAGTTTCCAGGGTCTGGCGGGCGACGGCCTGC
>JAGFJK010000086.1 GCA_024102795.1 Pirellulaceae bacterium | reverse complement strand
GCCGCATCGCTGGCGGGATCCGCCGAGGCCAGACTTGTCAGCCCGAACGACTCGCCCGCGTCCGCCGTAAACATCGCCCGCAGCCGAGCCGGGTCCATCGGCAGTCCCACCCAATGAACCGTACCCGCGGCGGAGACCGCGTAGAATCCGCCTTCACGGAGCGTCCCCAGGCCGATCCCCGGTTGGTTGGGCAGTACCTCGAATTCGGCCGGCTTCGTCCACGGCACGGCCCGGTCGTCGTTGACTTCCACCACGGCCGCCGTTTCCGCCGGCCCATCCTCGATCTTGTTGAGTCCCAGGCCGTAGTGGCCGCGGAAGGCATACGTCGACCCGGAACATCCCAGGTAATTGGTCCGGTCGTCGAACCGTTCCGGCGACTGGTAGACGGCGGGAATCAGCGGTAGCAGCCGTCGGTTATGAGGGCTGTCCCACGGTTGATCGAGCTGGAACGCCTCGTACAACTCCCGCAGTCCCAAGTACGGCAGCAACTCCACTCGCCAACTCAGCAGCGGGGAACGGGTGCCTGCCGAATGGGTCGCCTGCGGGGGAAGCCGCCGCTGGGCGCTGGAATACTCGGCCAAAGCCTCGCCGATCCGGGCCAGGTTCTCGCGGGTCAGACGCGCACGCTCGACCGGCGTGAGCGGTGTTTCCGGCGGTTGCCGAGTGGTGCTGGGGGGCAGCGATCCCGCCGCGTTGGAACTGGCGGGCGAGGCGGTAGCGGCGGACGGCTCAGCCGCGGTGCCGGCTGGGGACGGCGGATCGTTCGCGGCCCCGCGGTCCGCCGGGGGCTGAGTTGCCTGCGATGTCTGAGCGGGCTGTGGGCCATCCTCCGATGCGGCGGATTCAGCCGCCGGTTTCGCGGCCGCAGCCGGCCGCGATTCCTCTTCATCTTCGGCCGACCGCCGGATCGCTCGCCGCTTCAAGTCCTCCTGCGTCAGGCTGCGGGCACAGCCTCCCAGGGCGGTCAGCAGAGTCAAGCCGAGCAATCCCCACGCCACACCACGCATCGTCTTCACCCTTCCTTCGCCGCGGCTTCGAACGGTTTGGTCCGCCAGCGGCGATTATAGGTTTTCGTCCATTAAGCTCAGGTGAAGATCGCAAGAAGCCTCCGCGCCAGCCCGCCAGCGCCGGCCCACCCGCGACCAGGGGATTCGTCGGCAAGCAGCGTCGATCGACGCCCGGCTCGAACCGATCGGCAACCGCGACCGGGGTTGCCTTGCGACCGATCGCGGGCCAGTTTAGAACTAGGCGTTAGTTCCAGCGGGCCGCGGTGTGCCAAGCGCCGCGCGCGGGGCGATCTCCAAGCGGCCACGGCCTACGTGGAACCGACCGCTGGGACAGGGATTTCCCCCTAACAGGCTACTGGCGCCGGAAGTGCTTCCAGTCTGGTGACTGGCACGGTCTTCAAAATCGTTGGAACGCGCGTTAAGCGCGGGTTCGGTGGGTTCGATTCCCATGCACTTCCGCTAGTTGGTTCAGGGGGCGCCAGTTGAGTCCGGTGGCGCCAGATGAGTCCGGCGGCGCTGGGGCTGCGGAAGATTACAGTTGGCTTAGGGTGTCCGGTCCGGCTCGCGATCCGTGGAATCCAAGGCAGCCAGGGCCTCGTCGACCGTCGTGCGTACTTGAAGAATCTGCGGTTCCAGGCAGGCGATTTCAAGCACTCGGCGCAGGTTCGGCGCGAGCTGGCAGAGGATCAGGCGGCCCTGCTGGCGCTGGATCTGGGCATTGAACAGCAGCAGGTTGTTCAGCCCGCCGCTGCTCATGAAGGCCACGCAGCGAAAGTCCAGGACAAAGCGCCCGCTGGCCGGCTCGCCCGCCAGTAGCTGCGTCAGTTCTTGCCGCTGTTCGAGCAGAATTTCGGGGTCCGCGAGCTGGGTGTCGGTCAGCCGCACGATGACGGTGCCGTCGTCCTTTCGCTGAACGTGGATACGCCGTGTCACTCGGTACTGCCCCTGGCGGTGATCGAAATGCTGTGCGGCGGAAACCGGCGCTGGCGTCCGCGAAGGGGACGCGCGTGGAGTCGGCAGCGGGCAAAGTAGCACGCGAAGCCAGGCTCGGCAAGTGAGCGGCTTGCGACGGTTTGAACAAAGGAAACCTGGGCGTGAAGCGCATCGGCTGGGCGGTACTTGGAGTGGGGCGGTTCGGCGCCTTGCACGCTCGCGTGCTGGCAGGCGTGGCGGATGTGGAACTGGCGGCCCTTTGCGGGCGGCGGCCCGAGCTGCTCGGTTCCCTGGCCGCCGAGTTGAACGTCTCGTGGACCACGGACGATTACCGCCAGGTGCTGGCCAGCGACAAAGTGGATGCTGTCAGCATCACCACCCATTGGCGCCAGCATTGCGAGCTGGCCTTGGCGGCGCTGGCCAGCGGCAAGCACGTGCTGCTGGAAAAGCCGATGGCGGCCAGTTCGCAGGAGTGCCGCCAGTTGCTGGAGGCCGCGGCGAAGTCGACCGGCTACCTGCTGGTGGGCCACGTCTGCCGCTTCGACCCGCGCGTGTTCCTGGCGCGGCAGGCGGTTCAAGCGGGCCGTCTGGGGCGGATCGTTTCGATGCACGCCAAGCGCAATTTGCCGCGGGCGCCGGGAACCTTGCGACTGGACAAGATTTCTCCGCTGATGGGGGACGGCGTGCACGACGTCGACCTGATGCTCTGGTTCCTGGGGCAGATGCCCAGCCGGATCTATGCTCGCTGTCTGCGCGTGCACGACTATCAGTATCCCGACCTGGCCTGGGCGATGTTGGAGTTCGCGGACCGAGCGGTGGGGGTTGTGGAAACCAACTGGTGTTTACCGGAGCAGGTGCCCACGACGATCGACGCCCGCCTGGAAGTGGTGGGGACTGACGGGATGCTTTCGATCGATTGCGGTCATGCAGGTCTGACACTGCTGGACGCTGGCGGCCTGCACTTCCCCGACACGGCATACTGGCCGCGGGTCCACCAGCGGCAGGTGGGGGCGCTGGCTCACGAGCTGGACTATTTCGCCCAGTGCATTCGTCGGGAACAGCCGCCGCAAGTGATCTCGCCGGTCGAGGCGGCCCGGGCCGTCGCCGTAGTGGAAGCCGCCGAACAATCGTCGCAAGTTGGAGCAGTGCTGGACTTTCGGTCACCGTATTGAGTGTCCGGCCGGTGGCGCTGGCCGGGGCCGCGCCGGCTTGCACCTGAAAGCCTCGTTCTGTCGGTCGTGCCGGTGGTTTGGCGGTCGGCAAACACGGCAATCGCCATCCGGCCCGGCAACCGATACATGAGCGCGGCGGACGGAGCGGTACGCATTCAGGAACTCACGCAGGGAGGCAGGTGCGCGATGTGGCACAGCGCATGGTTCGATTGGTGGACAAGCCTTGTCATGGCGGGACGGCCGAACCCTTTGCCTGGCTGGGCCGATGCTGATAACCTGGGAAGATTATCCGGGTCACAGCGCGGCGAGCCGCGTCTGGTCCCGGTACCGATTTCTGTCGAGCCGCCCCGCTGCGGCAGGCAGTTGGTCGGCCGTGACTCCCACCTTCCCCAACCGCCAGGCCCAAGAGCGGCCGCTCGGGACTGATTGGCGCCCGCGAATTGTCGCCCGTGAACTGCCATTCGGCGATCTGAGCATCCGAGACACTGACGCTGGAGCTTGACCTCGTGAACCTCACCCACTTATTCGGTCCCTACGCGCCCCCGCGCACGAACCTGGTGGACTGCGTGCGTTACTGGACCGAGCAGCAGCCGGACGCTGTTTCGTTTTATCTGACCGATGGCGAGCATGAGGAGCACCAGTGGACGTACGCCGAACTGGATGAGCGGGCCAGGGCGGTGGCGGCCCGGCTGCAGGCCCTGGGTCTGGCGGGCCAGCGCGTGCTGCTGCTGTACCCGCCAGGACTGGACTTTGTGGCCGGTTTCTTTGGTTGTCTGTATGCCGGAGTGACCGCGGTGCCGGCCTATCCGCCGCGGCGCAACCGCAACGCGCTGCGCGTCCAGGCGATCTCGGACGACGCCGAGGCGCGGGCCGCCCTGACGACGGCCGACGTCCTGCAGCGGACCGAGGGGACGCTGGACGAGGCGCCGCACCTGCAACGACTGGCCTGGCTGGCCAGCGACGAGATCGGGTTGGAAGAGGCTGCCGACTGGCGACCGCCAACGCTGAGCGGCGACCAGTTGGCCGTGCTGCAATACACCAGCGGTTCGACCGGCACGCCCAAGGGCGTGATGTTGTCGCACGCCAACATCATGCACAACGTGGCCTTGATCTGTTACAGCTTCGAGCCGACACGGACCGGCGTGGGCATGACCTGGCTGCCGACGTACCACGACATGGGGCTGGTCGGCGGAGTGCTCAAGCCGGTCTTCTACGGGCGGCCCAATGTGCTGATGTCGCCGATGGCCTTCCTGCAGAAGCCGATCCGCTGGCTGCGAATGATCACTCGCTATCGCGTGACCGTCAGCGGCGGCCCGAACTTTGCCTACGACCTGTGTGCCCAGAAGATCACGGACGACGAATGCGAGGGGCTGGACCTGAGCAGTTGGGACGTGGCGTTCAACGGCGCCGAGCCGATCCGGTCGGCGACGCTGGAGGCATTCTGTTCGCGGTTCGCCCGCGTCGGCTTCCAGCGCAAGGCGTTTTTCCCCTGCTACGGGATGGCGGAAACCACGCTGATCGTGACCGGCGCCGTCAAGAGCGATGAGCCGGTGGTCCGCGCTTTCGATGGCGGCCTGCTGGACGCTCACCAGGTGCGCCAGGTGGACGCTCATGCCGACGGCAGCCGGGAGCTGGTAGGCTGCGGCCGAGTGCTGCCGGACGAACAGGTGTGGATCGTGGATCCCGACACGCAACGTCCGCTGGCCGCCGACGCGGTGGGGGAAATCTGGGTGTCGAGTCCCAGTGTGGGACAGGGTTACTGGAAGAAGCCCGAAGCCACGCGCGAGACGTTCCAGGCGTTCCTGGAGTCGGGCGAAGGCCCCTTCCTGCGGACGGGCGACCTGGGCTTCATGCACGAGGGGCAACTGTTCGTGACGGGCCGGCTGAAGGACCTGATCATTGTGCGGGGTGTGAACCGCTATCCGCAGGATATCGAGCAGACCGTGGAACGTACCAGCCCGCGGCTGCAACAGGGGGCGGTCGGGGCGTTTGCCGTCGACCTGGAAGGCCGGGAGCGATTGATCATCGTCAGCGAGGTGGAGCGGGGCCGGGCGGATGACTGGTCCGAGGTGATTCAGGCGATTCGCCGCAACGTCACGGCCGAGCACGAGCTGCCGCCCGACGGCGTCGTGCTGGTCCGCTTCGGTTCGGTTCCCAAGACGTCCAGCGGCAAGATTCAGCGGCACGCCTGCCGCCAGGACTTTCTGGAGGACCGCTTGAACGTGGTCAGCGCCTGGTACGCCTGGCAGCGCAGCGCGCCGGGAGAGGCCGGCAAGCTGGCCGCCTCATCGGCAGCGCCAGCGGAAACGTCGGCCGCGGGCGGTGGCGAGATTCATCCGCAAGTGGCTCAGATCGTGCTGGCCAAGGTCCGCGAGGTGGCCCAGGATCGGGCCGGCGACCTGCGGCTGGAAACCAACATCGTCCGCGACCTGGGGCTCGATTCGCTGGAACGGATGCAGATCGCCCACGCGCTGGAAGAGACCTTCGGAGGCCGGTTCCCGGAAGACGTGCTGCAACGGATCGAAACGTGTGCCGAAGTGGCGCAAGCGATTACCGAGCACCTGGGGACCGTACCGCGGAACCAACTGGCCAGCCGCTCCGTGCCGGCACCGTCCGGCCAGCGAGAGATCCCGGACGAGGACTGCGATTTCTCGGCCATGCCCGAATACCGGCGGCTGAAACAGACGATGGCGATGCTTTCGGCCACCGGCGTGCCCAACCCGTACTTCAGCGTCCACGAACAGGTGACCAACGACACGGCGGTGATCGGCGGGCGGCAGTTGCTGAGCTTCTCCAGCTACAACTATCTGGGCATGTCGGGCGATCCGGTGGTCGCTCAGGCGGCCAAGGACGCGATCGACCGGTTCGGGACCAGCGTCTCGGCCAGCCGGCTTGTATCGGGTGAAAAGACGGTCCACGGCGAACTGGAACGGGGACTGGCCGACTTTGTGGGCGTCGAGGCGTGCCTGGTGTTCGTCGGCGGGCATGCCACGAACGAAACCACGATCGGCCACCTGTTCGGCCCCGGCGATCTGATCCTGCACGACGCGCTGGCCCACAACAGCATCATTCAAGGGGCCATCCTGTCGGGTGCCCGCCGCCGTCCGTTCGCGCACAACGACTGGCAGGAATTGGATCGCATCCTGGCCGAAACCCGGCACGAATACCGGCGAGTGCTGGTGGTGATCGAGGGGGTCTACAGCATGGATGGCGACTTCCCCGACCTGCCGCGCTTCATTGAAGTCAAGAAACGCCACAAGGCGTTCCTGATGGTGGACGAGGCGCACTCGATCGGCACGATGGGGCCTCACGGCCGCGGCATCGGCGAACATTTCGACGTGGATCCGCGGGACGTGGACCTGTGGATGGGTACGCTCAGCAAGTCGTTCGGCAGTTGCGGCGGATACATCGGCGGCTCCGCGGCCGTCGTGGAGTACCTCAAGTACACGGCCCCCGGTTTTGTCTACAGCGTGGGGTTGCCGCCGGCCAACGCCGCCGCGGCGCTGGCCTCGCTGCGGTTGCTGGAAGAGGAACCCGAACGGGTGGCCCGCGTGCAAGCTCGGGCCCAACTGTTTCTGGAACTGGCCCGCGAGGCGGGGTTGAACACCGGGATGAGCCACGAGACGCCGGTGGTCCCCGTGATCCTGGGCAATTCCTTGCACGCCTTGCAGCTCTCGCGGCGGCTGTTTGAGCGGGGAATCAATGTCCAGCCGATCCTGTACCCGGCGGTGGAGGAACATGCGGCCCGGCTGCGTTTCTTCATCACGGCCTGCCACACCGAGGAGCAGATTCGACGGACCGTGGAGGCGGTGGCCGAGGAACTGCGGCGGATTGACCCGGCCTATCTGCAGCCCGCGGCCGCCGGAAAGCTGACCGGCCGGAGGCCCGTCACCACCGAGTCGTAGCAGGACGAGTCGTAGCAGGACGAGTCGTAGCAGGACGGGTCGTAGCAGGACGAGTCGTAGCAGGACGGGTCGTAGCAGGACGGGTCGGAAACCCGTCGAGAGCCCTGCCGGGCCGCGGGCCCGTCGCCACCAGGAGCCAAGATGGCTCTTGCGAAAGAGCTCCAGTGTTTTAAGATAGACGTTGCCAAATTCCGTGAGGACCGCCCAGCGCGAAGGCCGGCTCGGCGGTTCTAAACCGGCCCTGATTTTCCGCGAGTTGTCGAGGAGGCGGTCTTGCTGACAGAAGCCGAGGTTCAGCGTAGTTTTCGCAAGCTGTTTGCGAACGTGGCGGTGGTTGGTCCCGAAGTGTTCGAGCGGGCCGAGTTGCTGCTGGATGAATTGCGGCCAGAGAGCCCGTTGCGGCACCGGCTGGAAATGGAACTGGAAGAGTTGCGTGAGATCCACGCGACGAAGGCTTCCTGAGTGCCTGGCGGCACCGCGACTCGCCAGGGTCCCGGCTGCCGCACGTTGGTTGACGCCGGCAGAGAAGCGCGGCTGGCAAGAAAGCCGGCGGCCTCAAGGCTCGTAGTGGCGCCTTGAGGCCGGAGCGGTCCGCTGCCTGTTCATAAGTGTTGATCGGGTCCCCAGGGGTGATCGGGCCGACCGGTTGCCAGTTGGCTGCGGCTTACTTGGCTTGACGCTTGCCAGGCCGCCTAGCGATTGAACGTGAAGCCGAACGTGGCCCCGACCAGCGTCAGGTCCTCGGTATTCTGGTTGGGGTTGATCCCGCGAGCGACCCCCATGCCGAAGTGCATGACTTCCACACCCATCTGCAGGGCCACGTCCCGAGTCACGTAGTACGCTGCCTCGGCCCGCACTTCGCCCATCAGCACGAACTCGGACCGGTGGGCATCGCTGTTGAACCGTTCGTTGCGTTCGGCGATGATGTCGTCGCCGTCGACCTGCGTGACGATCGAATCCCGCTGGAAATTGTAGGCCTGGAAGTTCTGGGCGGCGAACATCCGAAACTGGCTGGACAGGTTCCAATGCCCCTTGGTCTTGAACCAGCGGACGCCCAACTGCCCGCCGATCATGTGGTTGGTGAAGCTGGAGAAGTCCTGCGACAGTTCCTCGAAGATCGGGTCCTCCAAGGTCGTGCCGGGAGGCGGCAGCGGCGGAACCGGGATGCCGTTTTCATCGAACCGTTCGTACCGCATCCGGCGGAAGATATCGATGAACTTGGCATAGCGGAAGCCGAAGAACGGTTCGATCACGCTGTTGTAATGCAGCGGCGCGAGTCGAAACAGCTTGTTCACCTCGAAGCCCGACAAGTCGGCCACGTTCAGGCTTTCGTGCAGGATGTAGTCGCGGGCACCAGTCACAAAGTTATTGCGGTCCTGAATCGGCAGGATTTCTCCCGTGTCGTCATTCAGCCGGTCGATCCGCTCGGCCCGCAACCAGTTCCACTGGTTGGTGGCGATGTCGCGCGTCCAGACGAATCCGCGATCTTCGTTCGGGCCGTCGATGTGCCAGCCGCCGAACAGCCAGCCGTGGTTATCCTCGGTCATGTAGCCCAGGTCCAGTCGGTGACCCCAGGTGAAGTCCCCCTCGGTGTTGGCCAGCTCGCCGGTGAACCCCGGCCCTGGAAAGTTCGTGCCCGTGAAGTTCGCTTCGGGCCGCGTGACCCAGATATACACCCGATCGTACTGGCCGAACCAGCCGGTCTTGGGCTTCTGGACGTCGCTGATGTCGCCCAGCTCGACCGGGGCGAAGAACTGAGCGTCGGATTCAAACGTCGCCCAGTCCACGAATGGCTGGATGCGGTCCGGCTCGGTGCCAACCGCCGAGATGCGGGGTGGTCCATGGCGCAGCTCGTGTTGAGCGCCCACAGCGGCGGTCAGCATCATCCAGCCGGCCAAAGCCAACAGTCCGGTTGCGAATCTGGTCCTTGACATGTTTCGGATCCCACCTTCGGCGTGACGCGATCGGAAATACCACCCCCCAGGCGGCGCGGATATGCTGGTGCCGCATCGTTTGACGGTAGTATCGGACGGCCGTGTCAAGGAAGTTGAGTAAGAAAGGCAAGCCTTGCCGAAAAATGCGGTTGTTCCGACCGCTCCCGTTGCCGGGCCACCGCGGGTTGTATCAAAGGCAGAGGCGACAGGTCCAGAGAATTGCCCAGGTCGGCCGGGCGTCGTATAGTAACAGGTCTGGGGCCAGGCGTGGGCCAATCGGCCGTTCCAGGGCGGAGCGACAGCATTTGGCCGGCCGGCAAGCCGCGAAACAGCAATGATCCATCGGGCGCAAGTTATGACTAAAAAGCAATTTACGGCGTTGTCTTGGGTTTCGTACCGGGTCCTGGCGGCGTGGGTCGCGGCGTTGCTGGTAGCTCAATCCTGTTGGTCGGCTTCCGCCGAGGAACCCAGCAGCCCGGCGGCCGGCGTCGAAAAGGAAAGTGCTCCGGCCGCTCAATTCATTCGCGTGCGGCGCGACGACGAAAAGAAGCCGCTGGCCCTGGAAACGGCGATCGTCCGCTTCACGGCCGCCGAAGGGCCGCACGCCGGAGCGTCGGTTGACCTGGTGGGTGTCGTCCACGTGGGCGAGAAGGCCTATTACGACGAACTGAACAAGCGGTTTACCGCCTACGACGCCGTGCTGTACGAGTTGGTGGCAGCCGAGGGGCAAAACGTGCCTCAACCGGGCCAGCGGCGAGGCGGCGTGAACCCGGTCGGAGCGGTTCAGATGGGCATGAAGAACATGCTGGAGCTGGAGTTTCAGCTCGATCACATCGACTACTCCTTGAAGAACATGGTTCACGCCGATATGTCTCCGCGAGAATTTTCCGCCACGATGAAGGACCGCGGCGAAAGTTTCCTGGAGCTGTTCTTCCGGATGATGGGCCAGGGCGCGGCTCAGCAGAGCAAGGATCCGGGGCGTTCCAACGACCTCCGCCTGTTCTCGGCCCTCTTCTCCCGCGACCGGGCGAAGCAACTGAAGCAAGTGATGGCCGAACAGTTCGAGTCGATGGACGGCACGATCGGAGCACTGGACGGACCGGACGGCTCGACCATTATCACTGAGCGGAATAAGAAGGCCTTCGCGGTGTTGGCCGAGCAGTTGCAGGCCGGCAAGAAACAGGTGGCCGTGTTTTATGGGGCCGGGCATCTGCCCGATATGCAGCGGCGGCTGGAGGCCGATTTCGGCATGAAGCGGCAAGGAGAGGAGTGGCTGACCGCCTGGTCCCTGGCCGCTAAGCCCGCGGCAAAATAGCCATCACGCTCCGCGTGGCCTGCCAAAATGACCTTTGACCTCTACCTTTGACCTCTGGGGTCGATTTGGCAGTATGGGGAGCTCCGGCAAAATAGCCATCACGCTCCGCGTGGCCTGCCAAGAATTGGCTGGGCAGACGAGAGAGCTATCGGGCGAGATCTGTTCCATGCCCGTCTGGCTCCGTCACCGATTTCGGGATCGTGCAGCTTATAAGTTGTCTTGCCGAGGGAATTTGGCGTGACAACCGACGGAAACTTGGACGACCGCCTCGAGTCCCTTCTACGCCGAAGGCGTTGCACAAGGCGCTTTGTGGAACGCCTTCGGCGTACAAGAGAGATCAAAATCACGGCCACACCCAGGGTGCGCCCGAAGCGGGCGACCCTGGGCTGTGACTGTGGAACGCCTTCGGCGTACGAGAACGCCGAGGACGTTCTTGCTACGCTCTAAACTCTGAAGACGAAGCAACTTAAAAGCTGCACCATCTCAAGCCGGGGAGGAAGCCAGAGCGATATCAAGGGCGAGCGCTCGCCGAAGCTCAAGCCGTCCAAGTTTCCCTCGGTTGTAACGCCAAGCTCCATCGGAAAAACAACTCAAAAGCTGCACGATCTCGAGGCGCGGACGGACCCAAGAGTCATTGATTAAGTCCTTGTCGCCTATCTGAATTACGAATCGCCGTGAACGGTTACCCGTAACACAATCGGCCAGTTCCTGGCAGGCCACGCTTCTCACGGGCGCTCCCCCCGCCCCGCCCACTGCTGACTGGGTGTCGGACTCTACCTCACTGCTGACTGGGTGTCTGACTTTACCGGGTGTCTGACTTTGCCTTGACTTTGCCTGCCTTGACTTTGCCTGCCTTGACTTTGCCTGCCTGACTTTTCCACGGGCAAGCGAATACAATCCGGTCTGGCCCGCCGAGTGGCGTGCAACCGCTTGAGCAAACCCACCTGGGATTCGGATGACCTCGCTTGAATTCTGCCGTTGGCCGACCGCCGAATTTCGCGCCCCGCTGCCCCGCCGCCCCGGTATCAGCCACGTCCTGTTCGACTTTGACGGGACGCTCTCGCTGATCCGCGAGGGTTGGCCCGAGGTGATGGTCGGCATGTTCGTCGAAATGCTGCCGCCGTTGCCGTCCGACACGGACGAGTCGCTGCGGCAACTCGTGCTGGACGACATCATGCGGCTCAACGGCAAACAGACGATCTACCAGATGCTTCAGCTTGCCGAGCGGGTGAAGCAGCGAGGCGGCGAGCCACGTGAGCCGTTATGGTACAAGCACGAATACCTGCGGCGCCTGGAGGCCCGGATCGCTCACCGCACGTCGGGCATCGCCGCTGGGACGATCTCCCGTGACCAGTACCTGGTGCACGCCGCCCGGCCGTTGCTCGATCACCTGCGGCGGCGCGGACTGACACTCTACCTGGCCAGCGGAACCGATGAGTATGCAGTCCGCAGGGAGGCCGAGCTGCTCGGTTTGCTCGACTACTTCGGACCGCATCTCTACGGCGCCCAGGACGACTACGCGAAGTTTTCCAAGAAAATGGTGATCGACAGGATCCTCCACGAGAACGCGATTCCCGGCGAGCATCTGCTGGCGTTCGGCGACGGCTACGTGGAAATCCAGAACACGCACGAAGTGGGCGGCTTCACGATCGCCATGGCCACGGATGAGTCGGCCAACGGTTCCGGCAACATCGACCCCTGGAAACGGGAGCGACTGCTGGGCGTCGGGGCCGACGTGGTGCTGCCCGATTACCGGGACGCGATCGGGCTGGTGGACTATTTGCTGGGATTCGACTCATGAAGGTCAGACCCCTGGATCTCGGCCAACTCCAGGTGTTTCCGCTCGCGCAGCGGGACAGCCTGACGCGGGCCGACGAGATTCTGCTGGATCCCGATCGGTCGCCGGCCGACTGCCCGCCGCGGGTGCTGGCCGACATCCGCGACTGCGCGGCGAGAATCCACGCCGCGAGGCAACGCGACTCGGCGGTGATCCTGATTTACGGAGCGCACCTGTTGCGCAACGGCGCCGCGGCGATCCTGGCCCGCATGATGGATCGCAACTGGCTCACGCACCTGGCCACGAACGGCGCGGGCACGATCCACGACTGGGAATACGCCTGGTTCGGCGCTTCGACCGAAAGCGTGAGGATGAACGTGGCCCGCGGCAAGTTCGGCACCTGGCACGAAACAGCCAGCAATATCCACCTGGCCGTCATGGCGGGCGCGCTGGACGGCCTGGGCTACGGCCGCGGTCTGGGCCGGCTGATCCATGAGGACGGTGTCACCTTGCCTGCGACCGACGACTTGCGGGCGGCCATCTCGGCCGAGCCCACGCATCCACTGACCTCGGCCCGCGCCGACCTGCTGCAGGCCATGCTCAGCCAGGGCTGGCCGGCCGGCCGGATTCCGATCGTCCATCGCTGGAAACACGCCTCGATCCTGGCCCAGGCCTGGCAGCGAGACGTGCCGCTGACCGTCCATCCGGGCATCGGTTACGACATCATCGCCAACCATCCCGTGTTCAGCGGCAGCGCGCTGGGTCGCGGCGCCGAGTGGGACTTCAAGCTGTTCGGCGGCTCCGTCGACCAGCTCGACGGCGGAGTGGTCCTGTCGATCGGATCGGCCATCATGGGACCGCAGGTGTTTGAAAAGAGCCTCAGTTGCGTCAACAACCTGCGCCTGCAGAGCGGCCGGCAGGTGGTGCGCGATCACTCGATCTACGTGGTCGACCTGCAGGATGGCGGGAACTGGGACTGGACTCAAGGCGAACCGCCCAAGACCAACCCGGCTTACTACCTGCGGTTCTGCAAGAGCTACTCCCGCATGGGCGGTACCATGCGCTATCTGCAGTGCGATAACGCCGCGTTCATTCACCACCTGTACCACGAGCTTGGTCGCTGATGAACCAGGATCGCTTCCAGCGGATTACCGGCCGATACTCCAGCCTGCGAGTGGCCGTGGTCGGCGACTTCTGCCTGGATCGCTACCTGGAGATCGATCCGGCGCGGGCGGAGACATCGATTGAAACAGGGCTGCCGGTACACAACGTGATCCGCGTCCGCGGTCAGCCGGGCGCCGCGGGCACGATTGTGAACAATCTGGTGGCCGTGGGGATCGGGGAAGTTCTGGCCGTCGGGTTCTGCGGGGAGGATGGCGAAGGATACGAGCTGAAGCGGGCCCTGGCGGCCCTGCCAGCGGTCAACCTGGACCACTTCACGACCACCGCGCAGCGCCGGACGTTTGTCTACTGCAAGCCGCTCGTACTGGAGCCGGGGCGACCCCCGCGGGAGCTGAACCGGCTGGACTCGAAGAACTGGAGCGAAACGCCCGTCGAGCTTCAGCGGGATCTCGCGGCCCGCGTCGCGGCAGTCGCCGAGCGAGCGGACGCCCTGATCCTGATGGACCAGGTCGACCTGGCCGAAACGGGCGTCGTCTGCCGTCCCGTGTGCCAGGCCGCGCTGCGGGCAATCGAGCAGCGACCCCAACTGCTGGTGCTGGCCGACAGCCGTCGGGGCGTTCAGCACTTCCCGCCGCTGGGGCTGAAGATCAATGCGGACGAACTGGCCAGGCTGTGCGGGAGGGGGATCGAGTCGCCGGATGCCGCCCGGAACGAAGCCGCGAGATTGACCGAGCATCACGGCCAGCCGGTGTTCGTCACGCTGGCCGAGCACGGTATCGTGGGTGCGGCGCCGGGTCAGTCCGCCAGGCACGTCCCGGCATATCCGATTCATGGTCCGATTGATATCGTCGGAGCGGGCGATGCGACCATGGCGAATCTGGCGGCCGCCTTGGCGGGCGGGGCCGA
>JAGFJK010000064.1 GCA_024102795.1 Pirellulaceae bacterium | reverse complement strand
AGCCGCCAGCGCCCGTGCGCGTCGGCCACGCGCACGGCGACGACCGGGGCGAGTTTCTGTTGGCGCTGGCGCCCGCGGCCATCCGGGGCAGCGAGCTGCCCCGGACCATCGACATCCGGGTGGTGGTGTACGGGCCCGCGCAAGTTCAGCCACCCGATCCGGCCGACCTGCCGGAGCTTGACCCATGGTGGGATCTGCCGCTGGAGCAGGTGCCCGCTCCGGGCGCCGCCGACGACGTCTCGCCCGGCCGGCGGCTGCCCGACGGCTACGTGGCGGGCGATGAACGCCAGGTGACCTTCGTCGTGGGCCGCGCGCTGAGCGCGGCGGACGACATCGACGACTTTTCCTTCGCTCTTCCAGTCTGAACCGTCTGAATCATCTGAACGGCGCGGCACTCGAACCCCCAGGGAGCAACACGATGCCTGAATATCTCGCGCCCGGCGTGTTTGTCGAGGAAGTCAGCTTTCGGTCCCGCTCGATCGAGGGCGTGGCCACCAGCACAACCGGGTTCGCCGGACTGACTCGCTGGGGTCCGGTCTGCTATCCGAACGGGCCGAGCAGTTGCGAACCGCGGTTGGTGACCAGCTTCACGGAGTTCGAACGCATCTACGGCGGGCTCCAGGGACTACGGCTGAACGCGCTGGATCCCAGCGAGGAGCGGCTGCCGTACACGGCACACGCGGCGCGAGCGTTCTTCGACAACGGCGGCAAGCGGCTGTACATCGCCCGGGTGTTCTTGAACCGGCTGGCCGACGGGGAAGAGCTCGGCGACCTGGCCGCCGATCAGCAACTGGATCGGCTGGGCATCGCTCGCCGGTCGGTGAACGTCGCCGGCAGCACGGCTTTGTGGCTGGGCCGTTGGCCCGGCAACTACGGCAACGTGCGGGTCGAGGTGCAGGCGATTCGCAGCAAGAACATTTTGTTCGTGCCGAGCGGCGGTGGGGCTCCGCGCGTTCGCCGGGCCAAGGCGGGCGCCGTGCTGGAGGTGTTTCCCGCGGGAGCGGACTTGCCGAGCGACATCCCGCCGCCGCATGCGGACGCCATGCCGCTGGACCTGGACCGCATGCGGGTGCTGCGCGTGGACCCGGACGGCTCGCAGTCGTTCGTCCGAGCGGACGGCACCAGTCCGGATTTGAATCCCACGGATCGCGTGGTGCTGGTCGAGATGCGGGTCAGCGTGCAGGTCAACGACGAGCGGCTGGATGTGTACGACGAACTGGGCGCGGCACCGGAGCAGATGCGCTATATCGGCCACATCCTGCAGCGCGACGATCCGGAGGACGAGGACGCCGTGGTCTGGCTTCAGTGGCAGCCGGGCGGAGCGGCCTTCCAGCCGGCGCAACTGCTGGCCGCCCTGGTGACCAATCCAACCACGCGGCTGGCGGGCGGGCACGACGGGCTGCTGGCTCCGCCGTCCGAGTTGCGCGGGCGGGCAGCCGACCCGGACCGGGCGGATCGCAAGGCGACGGGCCTGGAAGCGCTGGGCGAGATCGAGGACCTTGCGATTGTCGCCCTGCCCGACGGCGGTACGTACGGTTCGGGCGACGTGCGCAACCAGCAGGCGGCCGCCGAGCTGATCGGCCACGCCGAACGGCTCCGCTACCGGATTGCCGTGGTGGACGGACCGCGGGGCAGCTCGCTGAACGAGATCCGCGCCTTCCGCGGCCAGTTCGATTCGAAGTACGCGGCACTCTACCATCCCTGGATCGAAATCCTGGATCCCACGGCCCGGCCGGCCCAGGGCGCGCCGCCTCGCCGGCTGCTGTTGCCGCCGTCGGGTTTCGTCGCCGGCATTTACGCTCGCAACGATGTGACCCGCGGCGTGTCGAAGGCGCCGGCCAACGAAGTGGTCCGAGGTCTGACCCGGTTCGAAGCCAACATCAACCAGCCGCGGCAGGAAGTGCTCAACCCGGAAGGGATCAACGCCCTGCGGTTCTTCGAGGGTCGCGGTCATCGCGTCTGGGGCGCTCGGACGATTTCCAGCGACCCGGAATGGAAGTACGTCAACGTCCGGCGGCTGTTCATTTTCATGGAGCATTCGATCGACCGCGGCACGCAGTGGGCCGTGTTCGAACCCAACAACGAACGACTCTGGGCCAACGTGCGGCGGACCGTCGAGGACTTCCTGCTGGGATTGTGGAAGGACGGAGCGTTGCTGGGCGACAAGCCGGAGAAGGCGTACTTTGTCCGCTGCGATCGGACCACCATGACTCAGAACGACCTGGACAACGGGCGGCTGATCTGCCTGATCGGAGTGGCCCCGGTGAAGCCGGCCGAGTTTGTGATCTTCCGCATCGGCCAGTGGACGGCCGACGCCCGCGATTGACCATCCGCTGGCCAGGTCCGCTCGGCGCGGACCTCGATCCGGTGCGGCAAGGCCATGAGGAGCCGCCCGGCCAGACGGTGCGAAAAATTGAACCAGCGACTCATGCGAATCACGCTGCGAGGTATCTGTCATGCCGACACCACGCGACAATCCGTATTCGGCGTTCAACTTTCAAGTCTCCCTGGGAGGCGCTCAAGGCGACGGCTCCGAGGGAACCGTGATCGGGGGTTTTTCCGACGTCAGCGGCCTGGGCGTCGAGATCAACTATTCGGAGTACCGCAACGGCAACGAGCGGTTCAACACGGTGCGCAAGGTGGCCAACACCTTCAAGGTCGATGACGTGACGCTGAAACGCGGCATCGTCGGTTCCACCGACCTGTTCGAATGGCTCAAGACCGTGCGCGACGGCGGTTCCGATCCGCGTAACGTGACGGTCACGCTGCTGGACGAGGCCCGGCAGGCGGTGGCCACCTGGGTGCTGCGCAACGCGCAGCCCAAGAAGTGGACCGGTCCCACGCTGGCCGCCAAGGGGGGCGGCGAGGTGGCGATGGAGGAGCTGAGTTTCGTGCACGAGGGGATCGAATACCAGTAGGCTCGCCGGGTGCGGGCCTTTTACTTTCCGGGAGCCACCCGTGACTCGCCTATCGCTTGGAGCGCCGGGTCTGTACCGCGACGTTGTCCGGCCGGCGCGGGCCATCGAGCCCGCGCGGAT
>JAGFJK010000056.1 GCA_024102795.1 Pirellulaceae bacterium | reverse complement strand
CCCGATGGATCGGCAAGCCGGTCGCCGGCGGCGCGGTCTCGCCCTCGCCCATCGCTTTCGCCGACTGTTCGATCAGGTAGTTGACGATGTACAGGAAGTCCGAAGGCGCGATGAACTCGTCGCCGTTCGGGTCGACGAACTGCCGATTGAACTGCACGGACAGGCTGCTTTGCGGGCCGCTCGTATTCAGGTGGTTGGCGATGATCAGGGCATCGCCCGGCGCCACGACTCCGTCCAGGTTGGTATCCCGCCTCAGCAGGTAGTTCGTGTAGTAGCCGACGTCGGCCGGACGCGGATCGTTCCAAGGCGTGGTCACCTGGCTGCCTTCGCCCCCGCCGCCGCTTTGCAGGTAGCCGATCACCGCCAGATAGTCTTGCGGCGTGATCATCCGGTCGTTATCCACGTCGGCGTAGAAATCGCCCGGATTGGCCAGACCGTCGATCGGCTGAATCCCGTTCGCTCCCAGGAACACGGCGATGATATTCGCATCGTCGGGAGCCACGGTCCCTGAGGCGTTGACGTCGGGCGGCAGCAACTCGTTGTGCAGCGGGTTGTCGTTCATTCCACCGCCACCACCACCGCCACCGCCCCCCATGCCGTCGTCTTCGGGCAGGGCCAGGTTGATCCGCGTGGAGGGCAGATCGAAGTTGCCGGCAAACGGAGCGAAACGGGCGTCGCTGACTTCGAAGAACACATCCTGGAACACCAGCGGGCGGTCGCGGTGGCCGGTGGGAGCGGGCTGGAAGCGGCCCTCGCCCGGATGGCCCGTGGCCTGGAAGTCGGCGGGCCGCGTGAGGCTCATCAGCGGATTGGCTCGCGGATCGCCCACGTCCAGCAGCCACTGCGCGATCAGCCCGGGCGAGGCCTCGATGGTGTTGGCGATCAGCAGGCCGACGTTGGTATCGAAGTCGGCATCGAAATCGCCGACCAGCGGGCGTTCCAGGCCGGGGACCTGGAAATGGATCCGCAAGTCATTGCCGCCAGGACCATCGTTGAACCACTTGTCGTTGTCCATGTCGATCCAGAACTCACCCGTGTGCGGGTTGTAACTGGCCACGCGCACCACGCCCGTCCCGTCCCAGTCGCCGGCGAACGGCTGGCCGAAGAAGTTGGTCGTGAACTGTTCGCTGGCGGGGTTGATCTGGCCGTTGCCGTCCAGGTCCAGCAACCATTCCCCCGTGACCAGCAGGCCAACCTCGTCGATGCCATCGTTGTTCCAGTCGCCGGCCAGCGGATTGCCGGCCACGCCGGCGGACAGTTCCAGCGGGAATTCCGGTGGGTCGCGATGGGCAACGGCGCCCGGATCGAAGATCCCGTTGGCGTTGCGGTCCAGGCGGAAGTTGTAGACGCCGGCGGTGGGGTCGAGCGCGTACAGGCCCACTTCATCAAAGCCATCGCCGTTCCAGTCGCCGATGACGGGCTTGTCGACCAGCCCTTCGTTGTGGCCGAACTGGAAGACCACGTCGCGGTTCAACGGATTGGGGTTGTCCGGGTCGAAGATGCCGTTCTGGTTCAGGTCGAGCCAGAACGAGCCGGCGTAGAAGGTGCCGATCTCGACGCGCGTATCCACGGTGAAGTTGCCGATGAAATCGCCACCGGGGACGCCGTTGCCGCTGATGAAATCGGCCTCGGCCACCGGAGCCAGGGCGTTCGTCTCGCCGTCCAGCGGCCGGCGGGCGGGGTCGACCAGCGTGTCCTTCACGGTCAGCGTGAAGCGGTCGTCGGGCAGCGGAGCGTTGAAGTGCAGGGTGATGCTGCCGGTGGCGACCTGGCCCAGCACCACGGCGTCGTTGACCACCGTAATGCGGTCGATCGTGATCGGCCCGCTGTGTTCGCCCACCAGGGCGTAGTTGCCTGGTTGCAGGGCGATCGTCTCGTGAATCGCCTCGTACAGGAAGCCCGGGGCCCGGGGCGGGAAATCCTCCAGGAACACGGTGATGCTTTCCACGGCGAAGGTGGGTCGGACCTGTTGCTCGGGCGGGAAGATGGTGCGCGGATCGTCCGCCGGGTTGAAGCTGTTGATTTCGATGTAGCGGCGGGAGCCGTCGTCCAGCGACTGGCCGATCCGCAGCCCGCCGCCGGGCGGAGGCGCCACCTCCTGGTCGTTCGCCAGATCCGTGTCGTCGCGCCGCAGGTCGGCGATTGCGCCTTCACCCAGTTCGGCCGGACTGAGGACGATCAGGTCGTAGTTATTGACCGCCTCCGGCACATGGCCTCGGACGCGCGCGAAGACGATCGTTCCCTGCTCGATGCCCACATCCACGTACTCGCCGGCCGGCCCGATCTGGCGGCAGACGGTGGGATCCCTGGGATCGGGACGCATGCCGCCATCGCACACGCGCTGACCGTTTTCGTCGACGGTCTGGCTGACGATGTGCGGTACGTCGGCGTTGGGCGTGGTGTTGGGAATGTCGGTACCCAGGACGTCCAGTTGCAGACCGCTGGCCAGGAACGTGCCGGCGGCGTCGTAGATCGCCAGGTCCAGGTCTCCGTCGCCCGGCAATCCGGGCTGGCCGTTTTCCAGTTCCCGCACGTCGTCGAAGGTCAGCACGAACCGGTAAGTGCCCGTGGTGGTGGCGCGGAAGCTGACCCAGTCCTCGTCGCCGCGGACGGCGTCGCCGAACAGATCCAGGCTGGGTTCCCCGATATTCGGATCGCGGTTGACGCCTTGCAGCGTCTCGATCGGATGGGCGGCCAGGCGGTTGTCGTTCGGCTCCAGCGGATCGGCTTCCAGAATCACTTCGCGTCCCAGTTGGTCGCTGCCCGTACCGCCGCTGACCGGATCGAACGGGAACAGGCTGACCGCTTCCACCTCGGTGTAGTCCACGGCGTTCAGCAGCCCGATCTTGACGAAACCGTCCTGTTCGTTGACTTCCTCGCGGCGCAGCACCAGGTCGCCTTGCGCGTCGTCAACGACCACCAGTTGGTCCTTGCCGTTGCCGCCGTGGATCGAGAAGGCGAGTTCGTTATCCTGGTCTTGCGCCGGGTGATCGCCGGCGCTGGGGCACGAGTTGTCGGCCACGCACTGCTTCACTTCCACGCGGAAGGTGTCCGCGGACAGTCCGCCGTCGACCACGGCCTGGTGGTAGCCGATCGCCTGGACCGGGACAAAGTCGATGGACCCGCCAGACGCGGCGATCCGTTGCCGGATATCGACGGTGTTGGCCTGTTCCTGCACGACGTTGATCTGTTCCTTGAGGTCGGTACCCTCGAACATCAGCGAGCCGCCCTGGGCGTGCAGGTTGAGCCGGGATACCTGGTGGAACGAGACGTTGGGTTGCGCCTCGGCCTCCAGCCGCAGCACGCCCGACGTTGGTCCCGATGGCCTCAGACGCATGCGGTCCGAGATGCTGTCGGTGCGGCGGAAGTCGCCGGGCAGCAGGCCATGTTCGACGGTCAGTTGCTGATCGTTGGCGTCGATGTTCAACCGGGTGACGCCCGTGATGGTGACGGCTCCGTAGGTGCCGTCCTGCCGCACGGCCAGCGTGTTGTTCTTCTGGCCCAGCGTGCCGTCGTCGCTGGCGGTGGACGCGTCCAGATCCACCGTCACGTCGTTGCCCGGTCCGGCGTGGTAGGTGACGAAGTCCTCGCCTTCGCCCAGGTTGAGCACGATCTGCACGCCCGTGCCCGGGATCACGTCCACCGAGTCCTGGACCGTGTTCAGTTCGATGGACAGCACATCCATCTGGTCGCCATCGTGCCGGAACGTGACGGGCGCCGTGCCCAGGGAGAGGAACGAGAAGGTGGTGTCCGTCGAACCACCGACGACCGTGACGCCGCTGTTGGTTCCCGGCAGATCGACGACGGCCGCCGCCAGCACATCGGTGCCCGCAAGCGTGTCGATCGTCTGGCTTTCGATGCTGGTGAAGACCAGCGGCGCGAAATTGTTGTCGGCCGTGGTGACTTCGATCGTTCCGCCCTTCTCCGTGATGGTTGGCCGGAAGTACACATAGTCGTCCCCGTCGGTGGCTTCGGCGATGAGCGTGTCGGAGCCGCCAGCGCCATGGATGGCCACGCCATCCATGAAGTCGAATGAGATTTCGATCGCGTTGAAGGTGACCTGCCCGGAATTGTTATCCGCGCCGGGCCTGTAGAAAAACGCGTCTGCCGCGTCGCGGCCGTCGAGCAGCAACTGGTCGACGCCGCGGAAGTCGCCGCCGGTGACGTGGATCTCGGTCAGCGAGGTGCCGGCGGCCGGATCGATGACGAACGTTTCGCCGCCGGAGCGGCCCGTGATGTTGAGCCGAGAGGGATTGCTCTTGAGCACAATCGTGGCGTTGGCGTCGACCCGCAGTTCGGTCGTCGGGCCGGTGCCGACCACATGAATCTCGTTGCCGCTGTCGGGAGCCTGGTAGTGGATCGTGCTGGCCGTGCCGCCCAGGTTCAGCTCCTCGATGTTAGCGAACTCGCTGGCCTTGGTCCCGTCAAACGTCAGCAGCCCGAAGCCCGCGTCGGGCCAGGGTGCGCCGCCACCCACGGCGAACGGATGGTCCGACAGCAGCACCTCCGTCACGCCGCTGATGTACTCGACCCGGTCAAAACCGTCACCCAGATCGATCGCCAGACCGCCGGAATACTGCTGGACGTCGCGAATGATTACGTCGTCGTCGCCGCCGCCCGTGCTGAGCGCGATCTCCTCCACGTTGCTCAGGTGGTAGGTATTCGTCTGCCCGTTGATTGTCAGCAGCAGCGTGTCGCCCGAGAAGTTCAGTTCCAGCGCGTCACTGTTCTCGAATGCCTCGATCAGCAGGATGTCGCGGCCCTCGCCGCCATCGATCTGCTTGGTCGTGCCGGTCGCGCCGAGCGTATGGTGGAACGTGTCGGTGCCTGGGCCGCCCTGGACCGTGTCGTTGCCCAGCCCCAGCATGATCGTGTCGTTACCCGGACCGAGCAGCACGTTCGACTGGTGATCAAACGCCGTCAAGTCGACCGTGTCGTCCTTGTCGCCGACGTCGACGGTCACGTCGCCCGAGGCGGCGGCCGCGCCGATGATGCCCAGCGTGGTCAACACGGCGGTGATGATCGCCGGGTTCAGCAAGTCGGGCGGGGCCCCGTCGGGCAGTTTCAACAAGTAGGCGGCCGCCACTTGAGCCGGAATCTCCACGGCCAGCGCGGCCACGGAAGCGGCGCTGATCGGCACAATGGCCGTCGCGTCCGGCAGCGCTCGCAGACCGTCCAGCAGCGCGAATTCGATGTCGATCTGGTTCGTGGCATCATCGCCGTCCGGGGACGGCGGCACGTCGGCCGGGTCGAAGATCAACATGCCGGTTTCGGTAATGGCCGCGGTCAGGGTCGCCGTGATACCACCCTGGTAAGACCCGATGCACTGCAACGTGCCGATGCCCAGGGGAGCTTCGACCGGGCCGGCGCACTCCAGGGCCCCGACTTCCGTTCCCTGGACAGTTCCCTGGGCCGTGCCTGTAATGGTCATGAACGTGCGGTGGTTGTTCTCGTCGCCGGTCAGCGTGACCGACAGGCTGTTCAGGAAGGCAGGGTTGAAGGCGCCTGGGACGTAAATGAAGTAGTTCGGATGCTCGTCGGTGAAGGTCAGCCAGTCCCCGTCGGCCGTGACTTTGACTTCGTTCACTTCCTGGTTGCCCGCGGTGAACGACGCGGGAGTGATGATGGCCAGCAGGCGGCGGTCTTCGAGCGGCTCGAACCGCAAGGCGGCACGGCGGCGGCCAGGGGCCTGCCGACTTTGCCGGTTCTTGCGGGCACGCGGCGAGCGGCTGGGTGCGTTCGACATTCCCTGGAACCCAATGCGCAGCAACATGGTCGTTGTCCTCGAGAGCTAGAGACAGGTCCAGAAAGCGAAAAGAGACGGGCACTCGCAGCCGGTGCGGCAAGGTGCCCGCGCAATCGACCGGTGTTCGACAGAGGAAGCCAGGCTCAGAGCCCTGGCCACACCGGATGCGTGAGGGAAGAGTCTAGCAGATTGCCGAAGCGGAATCCTGAGCCGAGTGCTACATTTTTCCCGGCACTTCGGCCGCCGCCATCACGGCGGCCGCGCGCGAGGCGAACCGGCCCGATTGCGGAAACCCGCAAAACGCGCTCCACGACCCGCGTCCCGGCTCGCCGATGCCTTTCGGCTCCCGCTCGGCGAGCCGGGATCGCACTGCTCCAGCAATGTCACCGCCCGGCGAGGCGCTAGGGGCTTCCAATCCCCCATTGCAGGCCAACGTCCTCGGCAATCTCGTCGAGCGTCTGCTCCCAAGAACGCTCCCAGAGGTCGCTCGAACTCTCCGCCCGCTCCGCGGCGCTCACCAGCCGGCCGTTGGCCACGGGCAAGTCGCCGCTCGTACTCAGGCCGGCGGGCGAACTGGTTGTGGCCAGGTTGCCGCGGTCCGCCGCGGGCCTGTCGCGATCCAGAGATTCGGCCGACGTGTCGGCCGGCCCCGGACCGGGCAGAGCCAGCACCGGCGCCCAGGTGGATCCGGCGTCCGCCTCACCCTCCCCGAGCGCCGCGGACGACTTGTCGATCAGGTAGTTGACGATGTACAAGAAGTCCGACGGCGCCACGAACTCGTCGCCGTTGGGGTCCACGAACTGCCGATTGAACCTCACGCCCAGGCTGTCGCCGGGGCCGAACGTGTTCAATTGATTGGCGATGATCAAGGCGTCGTTCGGCGATACGACTCCGTCCAGATTCGTGTCCCGGCGCAACAGGTAGTTGGTGTAGTAGCCCACGTCGTCAGGCCGCGGCTCGGTCCAGGGGGTCGCCCTCTGATCTCCCTCGCCACCGCCACCGCCTTGCAGATAGCCGATCACCGCCAGGTAGTCTTGCGGCGTGATCATGCGATCGTTGTCCACGTCGGCGTAGAAGTCGCCGGGATTGGTCAGCCCGTCGATCGGCTGAATCCCGTTGGCTCCCAGGAAGATGGCGATGAGGTTGGCGTCGTCGGGTGCGACCGTGCCCGAGGCGTTGACATCGGGCGGCAGCAGTTCGTTGTGCAGCGGGTTGTCGTTGGTGCCTCCGCCACCCGGGCCGCCGCCGCCAGGACCGCCGCCGCCCATTTCCTCTTCCACGGTCAGCGGTTCGTTGATCCGCGTGGATGGCAAATCGAAGTTGCCGGCAAATGGCGCGAAGCGCGCGTCGCCGACCTCGTAGAACACATCCTGGAAGACCAGGGGCCGGTCGCGATGGCCCGTGGGAGCGGGCTGAAAGCGACCTTCGCCGGGACTGCCGACGGAATCGAAGTCGGCTGGCCGAGTCAAGCTCATCAACGGATTGGCATCCGGGTCGCCGACGTCCAGCAGCCACTGCGCGATCAGGCCGGGCGAGGCTTCAATCGTGTTGGCGATCAGCAGGCCGACGTTGGTATCGAAGTCGGCATCGAAGTCGCCGACCAGCGGGCGTTCCAGGCCGGGAACCTGGAAGTGAATCCGCAGGTCGCTGCCTCCAGGACCGTCGTCGAACCACTTGTCGTTGTCCATGTCGATCCAGAATTCACCCGTGTGCGGATTGTAACTGGCCACGCGCACGATGCCGGTGCCGTCCCAGTCGCCGGCGAACGGCTGGCCGAAGAAGTTGGTCGTGAACTGCTCGCTGGCCGGGTTGATCTGGCCGTTGCCGTCCAGGTCCAGCAGCCATTCACCCGTGACCAGGAGGCCGACTTCGTCGATACCGTCATTGTTCCAGTCGCCGGCCACGGGGTTGCCGGCCACTCCGGCCGACAGCTCCAGGGGAAATTCGGGCGGATCGCGCAGCTCGCTGGCGCCCGGATCAAAGATCCCGTTGGCGTTGCGGTCCAGGCGGAAGTTGTAAACGCCGGCGGTCGGGTCGAGCGCGTACAGGCCGACTTCATCAAAGCCGTCGCCGTTCCAGTCGCCGATCACGGGCTTGTCGACCAGCCCCTCGTTGTCGCCGAACTGGAAGACCACGTCGCGGTTCAGCGGATTGGGGTTGTCCGGATCGAAGATGCCGTTCTGGTTCAGGTCGAGCCAGAACGAGCCGGCGTAGAAGGTGCCGATTTCGACCCGCGTATCGATCGAGAAGTTCCCGATGAAGTCGCCCCCTGGCACACCGTTGCCGCTGGCGAATTCGTCCTCCGAAACAGGCGCCAGCGCGTTCGTCTCGCCGTCCAGCGGCCGCAGGGCCGGGTCGACCAGCGTGTCCTTGATGGTCAGCGTGAAGCGGTCGTCGGGCAGCGGCGCGTGGAAACGCAGGGTCACCGAGCCGGTGGCGACCTGTCCCAGGATCACCGGGTCGTTGTGCACCTCGATCGAATCGATGGTGATCGGACCACTGTGTTCGCCGACCAGCGAGTAATTGCCCGGTTGCAAGGCGATCGTTTCATGAATCGCCTCGTACTGGAATCCCGGAGCGCGCGGCGGAAAATCCTCCAGGAACACGGTGATGCTTTCCACGGCGAACGTGGGCCGCACGTCCTGTTCGGGCGGGAAGATCGATCGCGGCGCGTCGGCCGGGTTGAAGCTGTTGATTTCCACGTAGCGTCGAGTTCCGTCGGCCAGCGATTGCCCGATCCGCAAGCCGCCGCCCGGCGGCGGTGAAATCTCCGCGTCATTCTCCGGGTCCGCATCGTCGCGGCGCAGGTCGGGTATCGCCCCCTCGGCCTGCTCCGCGGGACTCAGAACGATCACGTCGTAGTCGTTCACGGCAACCGGCCAGTGGCCGCGGACGCGGGCATAGACAGTCGTTCCCTGCTCGATCCCAATGTCGATCGTTTCACCGGTGGGGCCCAGTTGGACACCGGGAGGAGTGATCGGGTTGTTGCCCGAGTCGACCTCGGTGCCCAGCGGGCTGCCCAGCACTTCCCAGGGCACGCCATCGGCGATGAAATTCCCCTGGGCATCGTAGATGGTCAGATCCAGGTCGCCATTGCCGGGCAAGCCGGGCTGGCCGTTGGGCAGCGTCGGCACCATCTCGAACAGCAACTGGAAGCGATAGGTACCCGTGGTCGTGGCTTCGAAACGATACCAGTCCTCATCGCCCAGCACGGCATCGCCGAACAGGTCGATTCCCGGCACGCCGATGTTGGGATTTCGGTTCACGCCCTCCAGGGCCGAGACTTCATGGGCCGCCAGCCGGTTGTCGTTGGGCTCCAGCGGGTCCGATTCCAGGATCACCTCGCGCCCCAGCCGGTCCGCCCCTGTCCCGGCCGTAACGGGATCAAACGGAAAGATCTGCACCGTTTCGACGCCAGCGTACACCACGGGTTCCAGCCCGCCGATCTTGACAAAGCCACTCAGCTCGTCCACTTCCTCGCGGCGCAGGATCGTATCGCCCTGTTCGTCGTCGACAACCACCAGCCGATCCTGCCCCAACTGCCCGTCAATCGAGAAGCTCAGCCGATTCAGCGGATCGGTCGCCAGCGACTGATCGACTTCCACTCGGAACAGGTCGGCATCGCGGCCACCATGGACGTGCACCTGCGCATAGCCCATGGCCTCGACAGGAACATACGCGACGGGCGATCCGCCACCCTTCTGGACGAGTTGCTGGAAGCGGACCGTGTCGGCTGTGTCCTGGACGACGTTGATGGAGTCCACGAAGTCGCTGCCCATATAGGTCAGCACGCCGTCGCCGGACACCTGGAGTTGCGAGGCGCCCCGGAAGCCGGCCGTGAACGGATACGGGTCCGCGGTGTGGATCGAACCCGACGTGGTGCCGGTGGGGCGCAGCGTCAGATCGCTGTCGTCGTCGCCCGTGTGCACCGCGGACAGCCGGTTGTTGTTGGCGTCGATCACCAGGTGCGGGCCCGTGAAGTCGACGTCCCCAAAGTTTCCACTGGTCGTACGAATGGCCGAATGATCCAGATCCAGCAGCAAGTCCTCGCCCGCCGGCCCCTGGTAGACCAACGTGTTGTTACCCAGCCCCAGGTTCGCCGCAATCCGCAGTCCCTGGCCGGGCGTGACGACCACCCGATCGTGAGCGGACGAGATCTCCAGCGACAGCAGGTCGGGCTCGCTCGTGTCGTGGATGAACTCGGTGAACTGCGGGTTCAGTCCGCCGTAGTCAATTGTCGTCACCCCGTTGCCGCCGTCGATGGTCAACTGGCTGTCGACTTGCGGCAGGTTGCTGCTCATGACCAGCAGCATGTCCTGGCCGCCGCCCGTGTTGAACCGCCGGGTCTCGATGCCCTGAAAAGTCACCTCGGCGTAGACCAGGGGGCCGGTGGGGGTGACCGAGTTCAGCGAGAACGTCCCCGAGTTGCCCGCCGCGGGCCGGAAGTAGACGACGTCGTGCGAGCCTTCGGTGGGTTCGAACAACTCCAGCAGATCATTGCCGGCCAATCCCACGATCGACAAGTCCAGAATGTCCTCGAACAGCACGACCGACGAACCATGCGTCACCTGGCCGGCCCGCGTATCGGCGGCGTCGGGCCGGTAGCGGAACAGGTCGCCGCTGTTGGTTCCTTCGACGATCAGCGAGTCGGTCGTGGCCGGTCCACCGCCGACAATCTCGATCTGCTCGAACTGCGGAAATCCGTTCAGGGCTACGGCGAAAGTGTCGCCGCCGTTCAATCCGTCCATGGTCACCTGGCTGCCGTTACCGAAGCCGGCGAACTCGAAGCCCACCTGCCCGTCGTTGTTGAAGGTCGCATCGCCCGGACCGGTGGCCGCGAAACGCAGGTAGTTCGATTCGTCTCCGCCCTCGAACTCCAAATTGCCCCGAGCCCCGTTGGCGTCGATGCGGACGAAATCCTCCACGTCGGCGAAGTAATACAAGTCGCCGTCCACCTCGAACGAGCCGAAGTTGTCGTCGCTGAGTTGAGGCACAGTGACCGACAGCGGCGACGCGCCGTCCCAGCGGATCTCCAGGCTGTCAATCTCGTCGCCGCCGAAAAACGTGACGCCGTTCTGGTACGACAGCTTGCCATGGACGATCACCTGGTCATCGCCCAGGCTGCCCAGCACGTCGTCCCCTTCCTCGCCCAGCAACTGCACTTCCTCGACATCGATCAGCGTCAGATTGGTCGCGGCCACCAGAACGCCGCTGGTGTTGTAGCGTTCGTAGCGCACCAGGTTGCCGTCGGCGTCGCCGTACAGGTGGATCACGTCCGACGTGTCGGTGCCGGGGATCAGCAGCGTGTCGTCTCCCGGTCCGCCGCGGAAAATATCGAAATCGTTCAGCGACTGGCGATTCAACTGGAACGAATCGTTCCCTTCGCCGCCCAGGAACTCGTCATTGGCCGGGCTGGCCTTGACCGAGTCGTTCCCGGTCCCGCCGTCCACGAAAGTGGGAATGGTCAGGGCCGACAGGTCTGCCCGGTCGTCCATGTCGCCCAGGTCCACCGTCATCCGCAGCTCACCCGTGATCGCGGAGGCGAAGTAGCTGGCGAACCCCAGCAACACGTCGAGCCCCGGGATCTGCTGGATGATCTGGCCCACGTCGGCGCCGGCCGGAAGCTCGAACTCGGGAATCGTCAGGCCGTCCGCGAATTGGTTGTCGAACGAGGACGGGTCGAACGGCGGAATCGGCGGTATTGGCAGGGAATCGCCGCCGGCGGCGCTGAAGTCCAGCACATCCAGCGGCAGGATCGCGGGCAGATTGATTTCGGGGATCGTGAGCGACGTGCTGGTGTTGGCACCGCCCAGGAACTGCAGCAGGGGATCGAGCGGGGCCAGCAACTGCCCGATGCCGAAGTAGTCCAGGATGGCGCCCACGCCTCCCGGATTGATGGCAATGGCTTCCACGTCCGGGATACCACCCAGGAATTCGGTGAACGGCAGCTCGATCGACAGGCCCAGTTCCCCGAACACGGAGCCCGACACGCCCGCACCCACGTCGAATCCCACCACCAGTTGGCCGACGATCGGCGCCACCTCGTAGCCCACGCCGATGTCGCCCGCCACATAGACGCGCGCGTCGGCGTCGGCCGAGAATCCGATGGCGGCCGTGCCGCCGACCGAGACCGCGTCCAGCACGGCCTTGTTCACCACCGGAGGCAGCCGCACCACGGGCACCTGCCCGCTGTCGTCGATGTAAATCAACGACTCGAACATGCCGGTGGAGATCGTCAAGTCGTTGCTCTCGCCGGGAAACGCATGGTAGATCGCCGCGCTGGTGAAGCCCGAAGTCAACAGCGTGCCGATTTCAGCCAGCACGGGCGGTGGAATGAACGGTTCCAGCGACGGAGGTACCGCGACGCCGCCGGGTGCGACCACGGCCAGCAACTGGCGGTCTTCCAGCGGTTCCAGCCACAGGCCGCGCAGCCGGCGAGCGGCCCGCGAGCGTCCGCGGTTGGGCAATGGTCGAACCCCGTCCGCGAGCGGGCCTCGGCGCGAACGGTTGGATGCCGGGACATGTTGGGATCGGGTGTAGCGCATCGTGAGTCACTCCTTCAAGCATGAAAGTCAACAGAAAGCCAGGCGCCTGGTGTACGCCTGGCGGGGTGCGCGCGGCCGTGAAACGCACCGCTTCGGGCACGCTGAGAAATCACGGTCCGCCAATGTCGGCGGTAGTGTAACAGATCCGCTGTGTTTGCAGTGTTCCCACGGCAGACAATGACGGCGGGTCGGGAGGGTGGAACCGATGCCAATCGCCACCTGTGGCACGAGGGCCAGCCCCCGACATGACTTGCCGGTTTCGGGCCATTGTGAGAGACTGTGGCGGGACCTGGTGCGCAACGGTGCGCGGCAATCCCTCCCGGTGACGACCGCGGGACGCTGTCGTCATCCGCCAGCCCCCAATGATGTCCCGCCCACAAGCGCTCGTATCTCGGAGCACACCGATGCCTCATCTCGCAAGGCCGCTGTCCGGCGCGCGCCTCCTGCTGATGGCCCTGTTGGTCACGGTGCGAATGGAACAGTTCTGCGTCTTTGGTCTTTGCATCGGGGCCGGCTGGCTCGGCAGCCAGCATACGCTTCAAGCGGCCGAACCGAGCCAGCCCGGCGACTCGGCCAGCCTGCGCTATCCGGTGGCCATGGAACTGCTGGCGCAAGACACCTTGCTGGTGACCGCCAATCAGCGCGGCGGTTCGTTGTCGCTGGTCGATCTGCGGCGACGTGAAGTGCGAGACGAGCTGCCGCTGGGCGGCCGGCCGTCCGACCTGGCGGTGGCGGGTTCCTGGCTGCTGGTCACGGACGAGCAGGCACACGAGCTGGTGCTGCTGCAGCTCGAAGACACACTGCCAGTGGTCCGGCAGCGTTTGCCGGTCAGCCCGTATCCGGTGGAGGTGGTGGTGGGGCCGGACGGGTCTACCTGCTACGTGGCGTCGCTATGGTCGAGGCAGTTGACTCGCGTGCGGCTGCCAGAGGAAATGGGCCAGCAGGCACGAGTGGACGGTGTGCTCGACCTGCCGTTTGCTCCCCGCAAGATGCTGCCGCTGGCGGACACGTCGCAGTTGCTGGTGGCCGACTCGTTCGGCGGCCGACTGGGACTGGTGGAGCTGGACCTCTGGCGCTTGGAGCGCGTCCGCGACTTTCCCGCCCACAACATTCGCGGGTTGGCCCGCAGCGCCAACGGGCGGATGCTGATCGTCACGCATCAGATGCTCAACTCGCTGGCACACACGGTGCGCAACGACGTGCACTGGGGATTGCTGATGTCGAACGATCTGCGGTGGCTGAAGCTGGAAAACGTGCTGACGGCCGACGAGGATCTGTACCGCGGCGCGCACATGCATCCGCTGGGCGAAGCGGGCGGCGCGGCGGGGGATCCGGCCGAGGTGGCCGTGGCGGCCGATGGCACCGTGGTGGTCGCATTGGCCGGAGTGGGGCAGGTGGCCGTGGGGCGCGAGGAGGATTTCAGCCTGTTCCGGCTGCCGGTCGGCCAGCGGCCGCTGGCCGTGCGCATATCGGCGGACGGGCGCCAGGCATTTGTCGGCAACATGTTCAGCGACAGCATCTCGATCGTCGATCTGGACCGGAAGGAAGTGGTGGCCGAAATCCCGCTGGGCGCTCAGCGGCCGCTGAAGGAGCTGGAAGCCGGCGAGCGGTTGTTCTTTGATGCGCGGCTGTCGCACGACGGCTGGATGAGCTGCCACAGTTGCCATACGGACGGACATACGAACAGCATGTTGAACGACAACTTCAGCGACAAGGCGTTCGGCGCTCCGAAGCGCGTGCTCTCGTTGCTGGGGCGGCGGGGCACGGAGCCATTCGCCTGGAATGCGGCCGCCCCCGACCTCGAAACTCAGATCCGCAACTCGCTGCGGCAAACCATGCAGACGGACGAGATGCCTGCGGAGCCTCAGTTGGCCGCGCTGGCGGCCTACGTCCTGTCACTCGCTCCGCCGCCGCCGGTGGAGCAACTCCGCAGCCGCCAGGACGATCAGCAAGTCGCCCGGGGCCGCCAGGTATTCGAACGCCTGGACTGCGCCGCCTGTCACGCTCCCCCGGCCTATACAACACCCGACACCTACGATGTGGGGCTGGAGGATCAGCACGGCAATCGCCGTTTCAACCCTCCGTCGCTGCGCGGCCTGAGTCAGCGGGACGCGTACTTCCACGACAATAGGGCTCGCACGTTGTCCGAAGTCTTCGAGAAGTTCCAGCACCAGTTGGAACAGCCGCTGGACGAATCGCAACGGGCCGATCTGCTGGCGTTCCTGCGAAGTCTGTGATGGGGTACGCACCAGGAGACGGGTGTTGACCGCGGAAGCGGCCGTCCGCGGGACGACTCTAGCGGAAGGGACTCCAAGGGCGAGCCGCCACGGGGGCCTGCGCCGGCATCGGTTCGGGCGGCGCGGCCAGTGGCTCGACGAGGTTTTCCGGCAGGCGGGGAGCGGTGGAAGCGGTCCTCGGCGAACGCGGCGTCCAGCTCCGAGTCACCTCGGCCGACTCGTTCGGGTTCAATTCCCGGTCGGCTTCCAGTCGGCGGCCATCGGGAGTTTCATAACGTACGAACACGCGCAGCGGATCGCGGCGAGGCTGCGTGGCCGGCCAGCGGAGCCAGAGCTGAATTCCGCCGCCCGGCGAACGATCGAGTCCCGAGGCCGCCTGGTCGGGCGTCACGTCCCAGCGCGCCACGCGGGCCGCGTCGCCCTGTTGCCGGGGATCCACGACCACTACCGTGATGCGCCCCGGTTCGGGCACCAATCGGCCCGCCGAGTTGCGTGGTTCGACGATCAGCCCCAGGGCCTCGCCGAACGACTCACCCGGCGTCGGCGAATCCGGCGAAGGCGAGATGGTGAAATCCAATTGCGTGATGCGGGAAGTGTCGGGCGCCGCCGGCCGCTGAGCCGCAGCCGGATCGGGACTCTCAGGCGGCACGGGAAAGCCCGGATCGACATCGGGCGGTCGAAAGTCCGGCGAGTCGCTGTCCGAATCACGCCGGGCGCCCGGACGGGGCGAATCGGCCGCCTCGCGGGTCGGCTGCCCTTGCCGGCGGCGGAGCGATTCCAGCTCGGCCAGCTTCGCTTCGTAGTCGAACTGCAGGTCGTAGTAACGGTCCTCGAGCGCCCGGTACTCGGCGTTCATGGCTTCGACGTAAGTATCCATGAACGGATTGCGCCGGCAGCCGGAAAGACCGCCCAGCAGGAGCAGCAGCAAGGCGGCGGCGCGCAGCCAGGAATTGGTCCCCGCACCGAGGCAGATTCCGTGCCGCCCAAGTTTGATATATCCATCCATGTCGTAGGACCGGCAATCCCGCCGGACGGGCACTCCTGGCCGTGGGAAAAAGCTCTCTGCCTGCGCCGCGGCCGCGCGCGGGGCGATTTGTAGTCGGGAAGCCCCTGCCCGTCAAGGCGATTCGAGTGGCGACCGGAGGGCGGGGGTGGCCAGGGGGCTTTTGAATCGGGAGTTGGTACGCGGGGATACACTACTTTCGCGGAGCGAAAGGCGACGGCCGCCGTGCGGGTGATCAACCCCTGTTCGGGGCGTGGGCCACCACGTGGTCGATCAACTGGTAGTCGCGGGCTTCCTCGGCCGTCATGAACCGGTCGCGATCGGTATCCTTCTCGATCTTTTCCATCGAATGGCCCGTGTGCTGGATCAGGATCTGATTCAGCCGCTCCTTGATCCGCCGCAGTTCCTTGGCGTGGATCAGGATCTCCTCGGCCGTGCCGCGCATGCCGGCCAGCGGCTGATGGATCATGATGCTGGCGTTGGGCAGGGCGAAGCGTTTGCCCTTGGAGCCGGCGCACAGCAGGACGGCTCCCATCGAGGCGGCTTGTCCCAGGCAGTAGGTGGCCACGTCGCAGGTGACCCATTGCATGGTGTCGTAGATCGCCATCCCCGCGGTCACGCTGCCGCCAGGTGAATTGATGTAGAAATGGATGTCGGCCTTGGGATCTTCCGACTGCAGGAACAGCATCTGGGCCACAATCGAATTGGCCACTTCGTCGTTGACTCCCGATCCCAGAAAGACGATACGGTCCTTGAGCAACCGGCTGTAGATATCGTAAACGCGCTCCTCGCGTCCGCTCTTTTCGACAACGTAGGGAATCAACGGCATGATGACGACTCCTCCCGGCAGGCCCCTGGGACCACGGCGTGGCAATAGCTCGATCGAACGCTAATCTTCATCCTTCGGCCCGCCGTCGGCGGGAGGCCTGGTGAGGATGTCATCCACCAGCCCGTACTCTTTCGCCTGGGCCGCGCTGAGGAAGAAATCCCGGTCGGTGTCCTTGGCGATCGTTTCGACCGACCGGCCGCAGTGGGCGGCCAGGATCTCGTTGATCACCTGCCGGGCGTGGATAATCTCGTTGGCCTGGATTTCAATGTCGCTGATCTGTCCGCTGACGCCGCCGTAGGGCTGGTGCAGCATCATCCGCGCGTGAGGCAGGGCGAAGCGTTTGCCCTTGGCGCCGCCGGCCATCAGCACGGCCGCGCCGCTGGCCGCCATGCCCACGCAGTACGTGGCCACCGGGCAGCTCAGGATCTGCATCGTATCGTAGATCGCCAGCGTCGCGGTCACGTCACCGCCAGGACTGTTGATGTAGAAGTGGATGTCCTTGCGGCGGTTCTCGCTCTGCAAGTACAGCAACTTCATCACCACTTCGTTGGCGTTGCCGGTATAGATTTCGCCCTGCAGGAACACGATCCGGTTCTCCAGCAGCAGGTCGCCGAGCGTGAGCTGGCGTTGGCGCTGGTAGGACTGGTAGGAATACGAATCCCACATCGGCTGCGGCAGGTGGTGGCTCATGACGGGTCCTTTGTGACTCGAACTGTGGGCTTCGCTGAGGTTGGTCCGGGCGGCGTGGGCTGGCACCCCTCGGCCGCCCGCCGCGAGACGTTGCCGAGTTGTTGCCGCCAGAACACGCGGCGCGACACAGCGGCCGGCATCAGCGCGATCTACGAGTGGTCGACCCGCGACGGCAATTCCTCGGCTCCACCTCCGTGTTTCGCGTCGGGAATAATTCTTTCGGCCTGACCGCAGATGGAGTGGTCGACCGCCTCGGTCTCGTGCCGGGGCGGATCAAACGGCGACTCCGCGACTTCCGCATGTTGGGTGATCATATCAATCACCTTCCGCTCGACGATCTGGTTCCGCAGGGCGTCCATCTGATCGCGTTTCTCCAGCCGCGCCCGCACGCGCCGGGCAGACTGGTCGCTCTGGGCGGCGATCAATTCGATCTCGTCGTCGAAGTCCTCCGGCAACGCCTCGATGCCCTGGTCCTCCGCGATCCTTTCCAGGATGAAGTGTTCCTTGAGTGCCCGCCTGGTGCTGGCCAGACTGTTCTGGCGGATCTGATTCTCGTGCGCCTGGATCACATCGTCGCCGAAACCGGCCGACCGCAACTCCAGCACAAAGCGGTCGAGTTCCCGGCGGTACTGCTTGCGCAACAGTTCCGGCGGCAAATCCCAATCTGCGCCGGCGGTCAAGATGCCGGTAATCTGCTGGCGGATCTCGCGCTGTTGATGGTACTTCAGTTGCCGTTCCAGTTCCTCGCGGACCGCGTCCCGCAGGTCGTCCTCGTCTCGAAACCCGCCGAGTTCCATCAGGAACTCCCGGTCCAGTTGCGGGTATTCGAACCGCTTGACGTCCAGCACTTCCAGCTCCGCGTCGACCGGCGTTCCCCGCAGCTCCTCGTTTTCCGCATCCGCGCTCAGCGTAACCTGGAACTGCCGCACGTCGCCGGCCGCGGCGCCCGCCACCAGCTCGTCGAATTTCTCCAGGCTGGCATCGTGGAAGCTCAACGTCGAGCAAACCCGCACTTCCAGCTCTTCCAGCCGCGAGAGTTCCTGGCCGTCTTTGCGGAACGTGAGGTTCATCGTGAGCTGATCTTCCCGCTGGGCGGGACCCTCGACGGGAACCAGCTCGGAATAGCGCCGCAAGAGGCGCCGCAAATGGTAGTCCACCTCGTCGGCCGAGTACTCATGGGTCGGCCGGTTCAGCGACAGGCCTTTCCATTCCGGCAGGTCGAAGTTCGGCCGCACTTCCAGATCGAATTCGAAGGTCAACGGGCCTTCGTCGGGAATCGTCACGGCGTCCAGGTCGAGGTCCGGTTCGCTGATCGCCGAAAGCTTTTCGTCCTCGTTGATCTGGTGCAGGCTGTCCATCAACAGCGCACCCTTGACCTGGTCGGCGACCTGAGTGCGAAATCGCGACTCGACCAGCTTCCGCGGCGCCCGGCCCGGGCGGAAGCCGGGGACCTCCGCCTTGCCTTTCAGATCGTCGACCGCCTCGGAGAAATACCGATCGATATCCTCCCGCGGGATGGTCACGGTCACGTGCCGCTGGCACGCGCTCCGCTCCTCAAGCTTCAACACCAGATTGAGTTTCGGCTTCGGCGGGGTGGTCTCTTCGGCGGCGCTGGTGTCGAGTTCTGTCATGACGTGATCGTTGCGGGACTGGCTTTCGAGCGAATGGTAAGGAGCGGGTGATGGGATTCGAACCCACGACAACAACGTTGGCAACGTTGTGCTCTGCCAGCTGAGCTACACCCGCCTGGCACGCGGCGTGAACCGCCTAGATTCAGCTCGCGTATCTACAACTCTCGGATTATAGGTCTGTGTAAGTGACGTGCAAGGGCATTTGCCGCTCCCCCCTTCGGATTGGCAGGCCAGGGCACCACAATGGGCCTGAACGATTGCCAACGCGGTAAGTTACCGCTAGACTGGGAGTTCGGCCCGCAAGACCTTCGGCTCGCAACAGATCAACTCGGAGTCACCACGGCGCCGCGGGGACGTCATGCATGCAAAATTAGTGGTTGTTGGCGGAGATGCCAAGGCGGCCGAAATCAACTTGAAGCTGCCAACGATCATCGGGCGCGGACGAAACGCCTCGTTGACGCTCGCACACCCGCTGGTCAGTCGCCAGCATTGCGAGATCGTGGAGCACGAGGGGCGATTGCTGGTCCGGGACCTGGGGTCGCTGAACGGCACCTTCGTGGGTAACGAACGGATTACGGAGTCGATCCTGGCGCCGGGCGAATTGCTGACGGTCGGAACCGTGACCTTCCGCGCCGTGTACGAGGCGCCTCGAACTTCCGGCCGAGCGCGACGGGGCAGCGAAGGTCGTCCGACAGCGCCCGCTGCCGAAACGCTGCCCGCGGCCGGCAATGCCGAAACCGTGGATTTTTCTTCGGCGGACGCGGACGAACAGCCTGTCGAGCCAAGGCGGCGAACCTCGGATTCGGCCGAAACCGAGCCGTTTCCGCCCGGCCCGCCCAGCGTGCCTTCGCCCAGCCCTGGTGTTCTGCCCGCCCTGCCGGTGCGCGAGGCCCGAGGACGGTCGGGAGCCGTGTTCCCCAACGTCGTGAACGCCCAGGCGGCGGATGCCGCAGGGTCCGCCGACGAGGACGTGGAATTTGACTTGGATGGCCGCCTCGATGAATTGGAGGAGCTCGTCCACGAGGACTCGTCTGAAGAGTTTCACCTGGGCGAGGCTCCACCCGACGACCAGGTACCGCCCGTCTCCGGCCCCGCTCGGACGGTGGACCTTCAGACGCCGGATGCCGATGAGGTCGAGGAAGTTGAAGACGTCGTGGAGGACGAGGAATTTGCCGAAGACGACGTGGACCCCGTCTCCCGACATCCCGCCACCGACTTTCGTTTTTCCCCACCCCCAACCTCCAGCCAGACCAGCAACCAGCCGACAAGCGCATCGGACAGCGACGAGCCCGAGGTCGAAGGTGCCGATGAGGATCTGCGATCCTTTCTCAAAGGACTCCAGTAAACGCGGCTGGGAGCGGACGTCGAGAAAGCTTTCATGCCGCTTCGCCTGTTGATTCCCCGCCCTGCCGGCCGGATGAGCCGCCGCCGGAAGCGCCTGGCCTGCCGGTCGCGCCTCTCGCGCCTGGCGCTGTTGATCGTGATGGTTTGCTGGGTGACAGCGGCGGCTGGCTGCTCGCCGCCGGTCGGTCAGGCCCAAGC
>JAGFJK010000029.1 GCA_024102795.1 Pirellulaceae bacterium | reverse complement strand
TCCCTCCGGCGCTGCCGCTCCCGCCAACAGCGCCGTCGCCTCGCGCCCCGCCGTTGGACTCCGCTTGCGGGATATCGAATCCGACAAGGAGATCGTGACCGAAGCCGTCCAGACCATTGGCAACGAGACGCTCTACAGACGCGGCAAGCTCTGGATCGCCGCCAGCGCCAAGGAAGTTGATCCCGACAAGGACGCCGGGCAGATCAAGCTGGTCAAACGCTTCACGCCCGAGTATTTCCAACTGATCCAGGACAACTCGGCCGCCGAAAACGCCGTGCTCGCGCGGCAGCAGGCCGACGACGAACTGCTGATCAAGCTCCGCGGCCAGGTATATCGAATTCAATAGGCGAGCGGGGGGCGTCAGCCCCCTGTTTCTCCAGGCGAGCGGGGGGCGTCAGCCCCCTGTTTCTCCAGGCGAGCGGGGGCGTCAGCCCCCTGTTTCTCCAGGCGAGCGGGGGCGTCAGCCCCCTGTTTCTCCAGGCGAGCGGGGGGCGTCAGCCCCCTGTTTCTCCTGGCGAGCGGCTCCCCCCGAACGCGACACACCACCAGAAATCGCCGCATGGAACGCGACCAATCGGCGTGTCCCTCGCTGACGCGTCGGGCTTCCATGGTACGCGACCAGCGGCCCGAGTTGCAGTGCGGGCCGCGGTCTCAACGGCGGCCAGCGTTCGAGGAAATTGGCGGCGCGGGAGCCGAACCGGCGCTGCGGGCGGCCATTTGATAGTACACGCGGGCCGCTCCCAGTTTGCCGGCCGCCTCCGCCTGGCGAGCACGGTCCAACCATTGCTGAGCGTCCTTCTGCCGCCGCTCGCGCGCCGCTTCCTGCTCACGCTGTAACTGGTCCAGCGACTTGCCGCGCACCGCCGGCTCGGCCGGCAGCTCGCCAGTCGCCGGGGGATGCTGAGCGACATGGCGGGCCAGAAATGCCGCGCGGCCGGCGATCTGCGGATCGAGCCCGCTGGGCCGATCCGCCGCCGCCGCCAAGACCGCTCGATCCAGCTCCGCATTGTCGATAATCGTCGCATGCACGCTGACACCCGACGCACTTTGACTGGCCGCAATCCCCTGGTTGCGAAACAACCGGTCCGCTCCCGGCACCTTGCCCAGCAACGGCACGCCCCGCGAAACGCTGCCGGTCTGAGATCGTGAGATCCCGCCCAGGTACGCTCCGCCCCGGTCCGGGACCAGCACCGACGTGCTGACCGTGAAGTAATGGAAGCTGGGTAGCTGCACGGCTTGGGCGTGAACTGTACTCGGCGACGCGAGCAACCCGGCTGCCACCGCGCCCAGTCCCAGCACGCAACACTTGATTCGCCCGCTCGCCATGGCTTCGCCTCCCGCCGTACTGCGCATCGCGGCTCTCCGCCGCCAGTGTACCCGATTGTCGCCGGCCGACGCAAATCGCCGGTGATGGTACGTTGGCCAGTTGGTCGGCACGCGCGTGCCCGTGGCGCTGGAGAAACAGGGGGCTGACGCCATTCGCTCGCCAGTCGGTCGGCGTTTGTGGCGCTGGAGAAACAGGGGGCTGACGCCCCCCGCTCGCCGCCGTCCGTTCGCCGCTGGCGCCTATGGAAACCGCAAGCCCAGCACAAACTCCTGCCACTGGTCCTGAAACTCCCGCATCTCGGGCTCACCGAGCACTCGGACCAACGTCTGGTAACCGGTCGGATCGTCGCGGGCCGACTGGCGAAATTGGTGGTAAAACCTGGCCAGCAACCCCGCTTCCTGGAGGTAGTAACACAGATACCGGGCCTGGGCGTAGTTCGTCCCTGGATCCTCGCGGTAGAACTGATGAGTCGTGGTGCCGCACAAGGTCTCGAACGACGGCACCCGCTGCGACTGGATGGCGACCTGCAGTCCGCGGAGCCGCCAGTTGGTAAAGCCGCGGATATGCCCTTGGCGGTCGCCCGACTGCTCGTACAACGAGGCCAGCCCCTCGTTGAACCAGGCCGGGCACTGGGGAAAATTCGCCTCCATGAACGGATGCACGATTTCGTGGACCAGCGTGCCGCCTCCGGTGGCGATGTTCATGATCAGCGCGTTGTGCTGGCGGGAATAATATCCGTAGGGCGTGGTCGGCCGGTCGCGGAACAGTTCCCACGTGTGGTGCTCGTAGCTTGTTCGATCCTTGAACAGCCAGACGTCGATAATCCGCTCCGGATTGCGGCCGAAGAAGTCCTTTCTCAGCCGCTCGACGGCCCACCGCACCGTGCCCTCGGCGGTGCGCCGGAGCTGTTCGGGCGGCAGGTCGCCGACGACGACGAACGGCGGCTGCACGACCACCTGAAACTGGCTGGACGGCAGGCGAGCCAGCAAGCGGGCCACATGCTCGTGGAACTCGGCGGGGTCATCCAGCGGCACGCGGCGCGGCGCCGCTGTGCGGCTGGTGGCTGGCGACGTGGGCGAGTCGGCCAGCAGCAGCAGCGGGCCGGCCAGCGGCAGCAGGCAGCCCAGCAGGAAGACGACAGGTAAAGACCGGCGATGCATGGGCTGACGCCTTACGAAGACTGCCTTGGGACCTGACAGGCCGGAGGCCATTCACCTCTGTCAGGCATGCTACGCGGACGGCGACGGCGGCGACAACCGCCGATTGTGTAACAACCGCGCAACATACCTGCCGCTCGAACCACTATGATGACTGCGGCGAATGATCCGGGATTCGCGGGGGGAGCGATCGATGGCTGAACAGGCACTGGAGCGTCAATCGCGATTCGCGTCCGCGCTGTCGACGCGCGAGGCACTGGCGGACGCCGTGCGAGAAGCCGCCGATCGGTCGCTGGAGCAACTGGGTGGCCCGCCCGACCTGGCCGTCGCGTTTGTTTCGCCCCTCTATTCGGCCGGCGAACTCGAGCGATTGCCCGAACAACTTTGCCAGCGCCTGGGAAGCGAGCGGCTGCTGGGTTGCACGGGCGAGTCGATCGTGGGAACGGGGCGCGAGGTGGAGGGACAGCCGGCACTTTCGCTGTGGCTGGCTCGGCTGCCCGGCACGCGACTCACGCCGCTGGCCCTGCAATTCGAACGAACGCCGGACGGCGGCAGCATTGTCGGCTGGCCGCACGAGTTGGACGGCGCCTGGCCGGACGGGGCGCATCTGCTGGCCTTGGGCGAACCCTACACGTTCCCCGCCGACCTGCTGCTGGAAAGAATGAACGAGGATCGGCCTGGCGTGCCGATTGTGGGAGGCATGGCCAGCGGTGGCCTCGGGCCGGGTGAGAACCGCCTGTTCCTGGGCCCCCGGACACTCGACGGCGGTGCCGTGGCGTGCCTGGTTGCCGGCGGCGTGCACATGGAAACGGTCGTTTCCCAGGGCTGCCGTCCCATCGGGCGGCCGCTGGTGGTGACCAAGGCCGAACGGAACATCGTCTACCAGCTCGGCGGCCGCCCGGCACTGGAGCAGCTTCGCGAAATGTTCGCCGAGCTGCCCAATCGCGAGCAGCAGTTGGTACAGCAGGGGCTGCACCTGGGCCGCGTCGTGAACGAGTACCAGGACCATTTCGAACAGGGTGACTTTCTGGTCCGCAATGTGATCGGTTTCCAGCCCCAGGAAGGCGCCTTGGCGGTGGGAGACTACATGCGGGCCGGCCAGACCGTGCAGTTCCACGTCCGCGACCAGCAGACGGCCGATGCCGAGCTGCGGACCCTGTTGGCCCGCCGCCGCCAGCAGCGGAACTGGCGAGCGGCGTTGCTGTTTACCTGTAATGGACGCGGCACGAGGCTGTTCGACCAACCTGATCACGACGCCGCCTGCGTGGCGTCCGCCCTGGGCCAACTTCCGCTGGCCGGCCTGTTCGCTCAAGGGGAAATCGGTCCCATCGCTGGAAAAAACTTCCTGCACGGCTTCACCGCCAGCTTGGCTCTGTTTGCCGACGATGCTCCGAGCGGATCGGAGCCAGCGTAGAACCGGTCGCCAGGTCTTTGCCTTGGGGAAACCGCTCATGCCAGCCTTGCCTCATCCACTGCGACTGACCCGGTTGACGTTCGGGTTGCTGACTCTGCTGTCCGGTCTGCCGCTGGCTCAGGCGCAACAGGCCCCCGACGCGCCGCCAGCGACCACCGACGCCCGCCCGCCGGATGTTGGCTTGGTGCCCGAAGCGCTGCGGGCGCTTCAGCATTTCGTGGGCCGCTGGCGGGGCGTGGGTCAGCCTCGCCGCGGGTCACCAGCCGGAGCGTGGCAGGAGGAGGCGGAGTGGTCGTGGCGGTTCGAACCGCGGCCGGCGTTGGAATTCCGTTCACCCCAGGGCAAGTATTTCCGCCGCGGGCGACTGACGGCGGGCGAACCGGCCGGCCATTATCAACTTGAAGCCCACACCACCGCGGCGCAGCAGCCGGTTGTCTATCGAGGTCGTCTGGAGGAGCCCGGTGCGGCGCTGGTCCTGACGTGCGACAACCCGCCCGGTGATGGCCCGCATGTCGTCTCGCTGCGGCTGATCGCCAATGGCAACCGCCTGGTCGTGTTGTACCAGCGGCAGGCGGCCGGCCAGCAACGGACGCGGCTGGCCGAGGTCGGTTACACGCGCGAGGGCAGCCGTTTTGGCCAGGGTTCGAGTCAGACGGAATGCGTCGTCACTGGCGGGCTGGGCACGATCGCGGTCACGTATCAGGGCCTGACCTATCATGTCTGTTGCACTGGCTGCCGGGACTATTTCAACGAGCATCCGGAAGAGGTTCTGCGGGAGTACCGCGAGCGGCAGGCGCAGCGCCGCGAGTCGCAGCCGGGAGTGGCCGCGGCAATCCAGCCCCCGGACGGTGGCCCGGCGGACGTCGCTTCCAACCAGCGATCTTATCGTGCGGTGGTGGTCGAAGGCACTCAAGCGCCTCCCGCGGGATGGACCCGCAAGTCATCGCGGCAAGTCGCGGACGGGCAAACCGCGGCCATCGGTCGCAAACTGGGCGGCCGGATCAGCAAGCTCTGGAACACGGAGTTCACGGTCACCGGGCAGCGCTGGGCCGAGAGCGTGGCGCTGCGAGTCAACGTGCTGGACTGCTCGTCGGCTGACGATGCGGCGAAAATCGAGGCCGCCTTGCGGAAAGTCCACGGAAACCCCGCTTTCGTCTTGAGGGACGGCAATACGCTTGTCGAACTGGTCTGCAACGACATCCGGACCGCGCTGCGAGCTCCGTACTTTCTGGGTCTCAAGCCGAGCGTCGCCAACTACCGGGTCACGTTCCGAGCGGCTCCTCTGGCCAGTTGCGACTACATGGCCTGGAACCGGATGTTCAACCTGTTCCTGCAACTGGAGCGGAAGCAGCCCGACGCCTCGGCCGCAATCCAGGAGCTGTCCGGCAAGTTCACGTTCGGCCGCGAATTGCGGTTTCGGCGTCATGGTCTGGGCAGCCAGTTGTCCACGTTTGAACTGCAGCCGCGGCCGCAGTCGGAATCGGTGGCCGGCGGCGACGTGGTGACGTACGCCTGGACGGACTTGCCCTTGAGCGAGACGATTCCCGCGGTGCGGGTCGTGGCCGAGGTGCGCAGCGAGACATTCGCCGTCACGGCGACGGATCGCCGCGCTGGACCTGAGCTGCTGGCGGCCACGCAGTTCTGGCCCAGCGACGACGCCGGCGTCAAACAACTGGCCAGCGACATCGTCGGCCAGCGCACCACCGTGAGCGACAAGACCGACGCCCTGCTGGACTGGCTGATGCCCGGCCAGAACGTGCGCTACGGCGGCCAGATCACCGGCTCGCGCTACGGCACACGGCAAGTCCTGCGGCAGAAGTTTGGCCATTGCTGGGACTTCTCCGATTGCTTTGTCACGCTGGCGCGAGCGGCCGGTGTCCCCTGCCGGCAGGTCGGCGGCTGGCTCGTGGGCCAAAGCGGGCATGTCTGGGCCGAAGTGCTGGTCGAGGGTCAGGGCTGGTTGCAGGTGGACCCGTCGGCCGGCTTGCAATGCACGGCCGAGTACGTGCCGTATATCGTGAGTGAGGACGGCGCCTGGCCGCTGGTCTACACGTCCGACGTCGAGATCCGCACGCTGCCGTAGCTGGAGGCCGGGGCTCCGAACCGTCCCGCCAGGGACCGCTCAATGGAACAAGAACAGCGGGATGGTCGCTCGCCGCAGCGCGGCCTTGGTCGCGGAACCGAAGAAAAACTCCTTGATCGTCCGCTGGCCGTAGGCTCCCATCGCCAGCAGACCGGCGCCGAGTTCGGCGGCCGCTTCCAGCAGCACGGCAGCCGGCTCACGCGTGGTGCCGACCGGTTTCGTCGTCGCCGTGATCCCGTGCAGGGCCAGAAAGTCGGCCGCCATCCGCGCCCAGCCGGCGGCCGTTTCGATTTCCTCATGAGCTGACACGATGCAGACCTGGTGCGTGGCCAGCAGGCCGGAGTGCAGCAGGGCGTGCAGCGCGCGGGCGGCCTGCACGCTGGCATCGTAACCCGCCACGACCACCGGCGAACCGGGCGGCGGCAGAAGCCGCGGGACCGTCACGACCGGTCGCGGCGTGTTGTGCAGCACGGTCTGTAGCGTCTCGTCCGGTCCTTCGCGCGCCTCCACCTGGAAATAGCTTTGTTTTCCCAGCACGATCAAGTCGCAGCGCTGGGACTCCAGCAGGATCTGTTCGGATGAGACGCCCACTTCCCTCAGCCGGTGGTACGGAATCCCGGCCGCCGAGCAACGCCGGGCGAACTCCTCCAGCGCTTCGTCCACTCGCCGCCGAGCTTCCACCAGGTTCAGCTCGTCGGCCAGCGGTTTGTAATGTCCGCTGCCAATCATCAACCCCGTCGGTTTGCGAATTGTCGGCTCGTCGACAATCCCCAGGCCGAACAGCTCCGCACCGCTGCCGCTGGCCCACCGCAGCGACAGTTCCACGGCGGCGTCGCTGTAAGGCGACCCGTCCAGTCCCACCAGGATGCCGCGCAGCACGGAAAGCTCCCTGCAAAGTGGAGACGCCAGCCGGCTGTGGAAGCAACCACGAGCTTCCCGCCAACGACGATTGTAGGCCCCCGGGCAGCCAGCGGGAACCAGTTGCGTGCTGTACCAATCCCGCCGGCTTGCCCGGCGGATCAGACGTCGGATGCACCCGTCGAGAAGAGGCCGGAAACATTCGTCTGTTTCCAGGTCGCCCTCTTGTATGACGAACCTCCGGGTACGGAGATCGTGCAGCTTTTAAGGCGTTGGAACGACGGTGTTTAGAACGTCCAAAGCGCGCGACTCCAAGACAGATGGGTGGCCCTTCGGTTCGACTCCCGCGCTGTCTTTACGCCGCAGGCGTTGAACAACCCAGCCCAGGGTGCGCCCGAAGCGGGCGACCCTGGGCTGTGACTGTGGAACGCCTTCGGCGTACGGGAACGCCGAGGACGCTCTTGCTACGCTCTAAACTCTGATGACGAAGAAACTTATAAGCTGCACGATCTCTACGGTTGCGAGATTGCAAATTGCAAATTGCAAATTGAATGACGACCAGCCCCTTTCGCCACGAATGAGGGCGGCTTAGGCTGGCACTCCGCGGACGATGTCCCGCCGCAGCCAACCATGCTGCACCAGGCGCTTGCGCGATGGACGAGACAGGGTGATGGACCCGATGGCGCTGATTCAACTGCAAGACCTTTGCAAGACGTATGACCTGGGTGAGGTGCAGGTGCGGGCCCTGCGTCCGACGACGCTGAGCATTGAGGCGGGCGAGTACGTGGCGCTGCTGGGTCCATCGGGGTCGGGAAAGTCCACGCTGATGAACCTGCTGGGTTGCCTGGACCAGCCGACCAGCGGCAGCTATTCGCTGGACGGCGTCGAGGTGGCGAAGATGTCGCGCGACGCTCGGTCGCGGATCCGGAACGAGAAGATCGGCTTCGTGTTCCAGAATTTCAATCTCCTGGCCCGCACCTCCGCGCTGGAAAACGTCGAGCTGCCGCTGATGTACGCCGGGCACCAGTCGCATCGGCAGCGGCGGGCGAAGGCGACCGATCTGCTGGCGAAAGTGGGTCTGGCCGATCGCCTGGGGCACCACCCGTCTCAGCTCTCCGGAGGCCAGCAGCAGCGCGTGGCGATTGCCCGGGCGCTGGTCAACGAACCGGCGATCCTGCTGGGGGACGAACCGACCGGCAATCTGGACACTCGGACCAGCCAGGAGGTGATGGGATTGTTCGGCGAACTGAACCGGCAGGGCATCACGGTGATCATGGTGACGCACGAGCAGGACGTGGCGCGGCATGCCAGGCGGCTGATCGTCCTGCGGGACGGGGACGTGATCGCCGACACGGAGCAGTTCGAGCGGGCGATTGAGGCGTTGCATTCGACCACCGCCATGCCGCCTGTCTAGCCCATTCTTCCCAAACCGAATATGCGGCTTTCTCCGAACCAGCGGCACATCCGGACCGATGGTTACCAGCATGAAGCGCTGGCTTGGCGGGGTGCTGACGATCGCGCTGGTTCTGGCCGGGCTCCAGCCGGAAAAGTTTGCCCGAGCCGAAAAGTTGTTCCCGGTGATTTTTCCGGAACAGCGGCGGATCGCGGTGCGCGATCCGTCCGAGCTGCCACCGGCCCGGATTCCGGATGTGCCGCCACCGCCCACCGTCACGGCACCGCGCAACGACGACCCGCAGTGGATCCTCGCGCTGGACGACGCGGTCCGGATCGCGCTGAGCAATTCCGAAGTGGTGCGGGTGCTGGCTGGCGTGACGGCGGCCAGCAGCGGCGTGACGATCTACGACCCAGCGATCTCCAACACGGTGATCGACCAGGAGCAGGCCCGCTTCGATCCTCAATTGACCGTGCGGAACGACTTCAACCGTTTCGAATCGCCGCTGGGACCCGACGCGACCGGCCGGATCGTGGGCGAGGCGGTGGACGACTACAACCTGAACCTGGATCTTTCCAAGACCACGGTCACCGGCGGCGCGGCCAGTTTGCGGCTGAACACGAATCCGCGCCGCTTCGATGACGATCGGTTGTTCAACCCGCTGAACCGGTCGTTCCTGGAGCTGGGCTATACGCAGCCGCTGCTGCAAGGCGGCGGCCAGGCGGCCAATCGGGCGCCGATCGTGCTGGCCCGGATCGACACCGAGCGGTCCTACTTTCAACTCAAGGACAGCGTGCAGGAGCTGGTTCGCGGCACAATCGCCGCCTACTGGGACCTGGTGTTCGCGCGGGTGGACGTGTGGGCTCGCCGCCAGCAGGTCGAGCAGGGGGAGTTTGCCTTGCGGTTCGCCGAGGCCGAAGCGCGCGTGGGCCGAACTTCGGGCAGCGAAGTGGCTCCGGTCCGGTCGGCGCTGGCCCGGTTTCGCGCGGGCCTGCTGTCGGCCGAGGGGAACTTGCTGGACCGCGAGGCGGCACTGCGGAACATCCTGGGGATACCGCCCAGCGACAACCGGCGGATCGTGCCGTTCACGCCTCCCCGCCGCAACCGGCTCGAACCCAACTGGCAGGGCATTCTGGAACTGGCGTCCGAGCGGCGCCCGGACATCATCGAGCTGAAGCTGATTCTGGAGGCCGACCAGCAGCGGCTGCTACTGGCTCGGAACGAATCCCAGCCGCGGCTGGACGCCCAGGCCCTCTACCGCTGGAACGGGCTGGAAGGCGAGCTGCCGGCGCCGGACTTTCAGGTCAGTTCGCGGCCCGGCGAGTTTACCGACTGGACGCTCGGCGTCAACTTCTCGGTGCCGCTCGGCCTGCGCCGCGAACGGGCCGGCGTGCGGAGGCAGGAACTGCTGCTGGCCCGCGACCGGGCCAACCTGGATCAGGGCCTGCACAACGCGGCTCACCAGTTGGCTTTGGCCGTACGCAACGTCGCCCGGTCCTACGAGCAGTACCTGACGCTGCGCGAGACGCGGGAGGCGGCCCGCAAGAATCTGGAAGTCCAAGTCGCCCGGTTCGAAAAACTGCCCCGGGGACCAGGCGGCCAGCCGCTGAATTTCCTCGACGTCCGCGTGGCGATCTCCGACTGGGGCGACGCGGTCAGCGCCGAGGCCCAGGCCCTGCTGCAATACAACACGGACCTGGCCACGCTGGAACGCGAAACGGGCACCGTGCTGGAAACCCACGGCGTGCGGTTCTACGAGGAGCGTTTCGCGGCGGTCGGACCGCTGGGACGCTGGCACCCGCCCGTGGCCTACCCCCGCCGCCTGCCGCCGACCGAAAACGCCGACCGCTATCCGGCGGGCAACCGCCCGGCCGAGGAGTCGTTCGACTTGCAGACGCCTACGGTTCGCCGAGGCGATGATCCGGCCCGCCGGCTGGAAGAGCTTCCCCGGCCAGCTCCTGGAACCGCCGCAACGTCTCGGGACTGACGTGGTGCTCGATCCCCTCGGCGTCCATCGCCGCGGTTTCCGCGTCGATGCCGATCGACAGCAGAAAGCGGTACACCGTGTCGTGCCGCTCGCGGCAGCGCGCCGCCAGCCGCTTGCCGCTCGCGGTCAGCGTGATCGGCTGGTAGGGTTGCGTGACCAGCAGACCTTCCTGCTGCAGCCGGCGAACGATCCGGTTGACCGTGACATGGCTGACGGCGAATCGCCGGGCCAGGTCCGTCACCCGGCACTTCCCGTCCCGTTCGAGGATATCCGCCACCGCCTCCACATAGTCCTCGGCCGTTTCCGTGGCATGGTCGCAACGGGTCCGCCGATGCGGCTCGGAACTCTGGCTCGCTGGCCTCACAACGTGCTCCCGCGCCTGCTGAAAGGGGGCTTCCCAACCTTAAACCTCCCAGCATACGGCATTGACACGATTGTAGCAATGGTTACAATCGAGCGGCGGAAGTGTAGCCGGCGCTACAAATTGATTTGCGGTCAAACTCTCGCCGCAGAGTCTGCCGTGGCGAACGGGCGACGGGGCCGCGGCCCCTCCGGTACCGGGTGGGAACTCTGGACTAAGGATTTGACGTGTGCGTGAATTACGTTGGTGGCTGCTGTTGCTGGTCGGACTCCTGCCGGGGTGTGGCAGCGGGTCGGCCGAGCCCCCTGCTGGCGGCTCG
>JAGFJK010000183.1 GCA_024102795.1 Pirellulaceae bacterium | reverse complement strand
GGCCGAGCTGCGGGTGACCAAGGGGTCGGGCGTGCTGCCGAACGACTCCGGCCAGGTCTGGCGGGAGTACGACATCCAGCCGTACACGTCGAAGGTCACTTCCACCGAAACGCCGCAGCAGGCGATCGTGGACTGGATTCTTCGCGAGACGGGCACCGAGGTCTGGTTCAGCCCGCCTCTGGGGCTGCTCAGCGCCACCCGCGACAAGTTGACCGTGTATCACACGCCGGAGATGCAGCAGATCGTGGCGGGGCTGGTGGCCCGCTTTGTCCAGAACACCACCGACACCTATGTGTTGAGCTTGCGGCTGGTCACGGTCAGCAATCCCGGATGGCGGAGCCTGGCGTACCAACTGATGCGCCCGGTCGACGTGCAGTCGCCGGGCATGGACGCCTGGCTGCTGTCCAAGGAGAACGCGGCCGTGCTGTTGGCTCAGCTTCGCCAGCGGACGGACTTTCAGGAGCATAATTCGCCGCGGGTGCTGATTCAGAATGGCCAGACGCAGACGATTTCGCGGCTGCGTCCGCGGACCTACGCCCGGAACGTGGTGCCGCGGGAAGGGGCCTGGCCCTCGTTTGACTTGCAGATGGGGCAGGTCCAGGAGGGTTACACGTTGGAGCTGAGCCCGCTGCTGTCGACCGATTCGCGGGTCGTCGACGCGGTGATCAAGTGCCACATCGACCAGATTGAACGGCTGGTGCCGGTGGCCGTGGACGTGCCGGCGGCCGTGGGAGGCACGCAGCGGATCCAGGTGCAAGTGCCGCAGGTGGCCAGTTGGCGGTTGCACGAACGGTTTCGCTGGCCGGCCGAGCACGTGCTGCTGCTGGGCTGCGGCGTGGTGGCCGCACCGGGTCCGGAGCGGCCGACAACGCTGGGGATCCCGAACCCGTTTGCCCTGGGGCCGGCGCGGGCGGACGCGCTGCTGTTTATCGAATGCCAGGGCAAGGCCAGCCAGGCCCTGGCCCCCAATGTGCCGCCGACGGCGGCCGGAAATGCCGCGGTTCCCCAGTACCGGGGCCGTTACTAGCGGCCGGTCCGCGGCATCGCGGATTTCTCCGGACGGGCCTCGGGGCCTATCGACGGATCAGGCGGTCGCATCTAGAATCCGCTACAGAGGGTCCCGTTAAACCGACCCCAGGCCGACTATTTTTTTTTGCCCGATTTTTCCTGGCGGCGTTTCCCGGTTATTCCATGGAAATCATGTCTGCTAACCCTTCGCGCCGCGTGGTGATCACCGGGTTGGGCGTGATCAGCCCGCTGGGCAATTCGGCCGACGCATTGTGGGAATCGTTGCTCGCCGGGCGCAGCGGCGTGGGGCCCCTGCGGAGCGTCCCGCCGGACTACCTGCCGACGCGGTACGGGGCGGAGGTGGCCGGCTTCACGGGCGAGATTGACGACTTTGGCCCGCTGGACCCGGCGGTCAAGCGGACGATCCGCAAGGGACTGAAGGTCATGTGCCGCGAGATCCAGATGGGCGTCGCGGCCGCGCAGCACGCGCTGCACGATGCCGGCCTGGCCGCGGGCGGCTACGACGCGGATCGGACGGGGGTGGTTTACGGTTCCGACTACATCATGACGATGCCCGACGAATTCAGCGAAGGGATCCGTCACTGTTTGAACGAGCAGCAGCAGTTCGAATTCGCCCGCTGGGCGTCGCAGGGGCTGCCCAAACTGACACCGCTCTGGCTGTTGAAGTACCTGCCCAACATGCCGGCCAGCCACATTGCGATCTACAACGACCTGCGCGGCCCGAACAATTCGCTCACCCTGCGCGAGGCCTCGGCAAACCTGGCCGTGGGCGAGGCGTACTGCACGATCATGCGGGGCAGCGCCGACACGATGGTGGCGGGCGCCACGGGGACGCGAATCCATCCGCTGCGGACGATTCACGTGGCGTTGCAGGAGGAGCTGGCCAGCAACGGGGCGGACCCGGCGCGGCTGAGCCGGCCGTTTGACCTGCATCGCACGGGGATGGTGGTGGGCGAAGGGGCGGCGGCCCTGGTCCTGGAGGATCTGGCGACCGCCCAGGCTCGCGGAGCCCGCATTCTGGCGGAAGTGGTCGGGTACGGCTCGTCGACCGTGGCGGACCGGCGCGGGGTGGCGCGCAGCGACGTGGCGGTCGAAAACGTGCTTCGCAGTTCGCTCCGCGTGGCCCGGCTGGAACCGCCCCAGGTCGGCCACCTGCACGCGCACGGCCTGGGCACTCACCGCAGCGACGCGCAAGAGGCTCGCGGGATCGCCGCGGTGTTCGGTCCGCACTCCGTGCCGGTGGTGGCGGCCAAGAGCTGCTTCGGCAACCTGGGAGCCGGCGGCGGGATGGTTGAGTTGATCGCCAGCGTGCTGGCCCTGCGCAACGACCGGCTGTTCCCCGTGTTGAACTACGAAACGCCCGATCCGGACTGTCCGTTGCGTGTGGTCACCGGGTCGGACACGCCGGCGGGCGGCAGCTTCATCAACCTGAGCCTGACGCCTCAAGGCCAGGCCAGCGCCGTGCTGGTCCAGCGGGCGGAACGGGTCGGCGGCTGAGCAACTTGACACCAGCCGGTGCGGCCGATATTCTAACCTGACAGTGACTTAAGTGAGTTGCGTCGGCGGGAGAAGTCCGTTTCCGCGAGAGTCAGGTGGTGCTGCGGCGGGTCAGTTGCCGTGCGAAGCGACTGGCCTGGCGGGGTGAGCCCGGAAACGACCCGGCGGCTCCCTGACGTGATCGATTCGCACCCGGTAAAATGTCCGGCGGCGAACAGGTGTGCTCGGCAGTGGGACCGACGTCCCGAAGGGGCCTGAGCAGACCGAGAGCCGGCGGCATTTTTTTATGGTTGTACGGAAAGCAGATCGCGGCATGAACCCAAACGAACTCCTCCGCATCGTCGATTCGCTGCACCGCGAAAAGAATATTGATCCGGAGATCGTGTTCCAGGCGATTGAAGCGGCGCTGGTCTCGGCGGCCAAGCGGCAGTACGGGGAGGAATCGGAGATCACGGTGCGCATCGGGCGGGAAGACGGCCGCATCGAGGCGCACTGCAACGGGCAACTGCTCGACCCGGAGGAAATGATCGGCCGGATCGGGGCGCAGTCGGCCAAGCAGGTGATCATTCAGAAGATCCGGGAGGCCGAGCGCGATTCGCTGTACGAGGAGTTCGAAGACCAGATCGGGCAGATGGTGGGCGGCGTCGTGCAGCGGAACGAGGGCGGCGCGTCGACCGTGTCGTTGGGCAACGTCGAGGCGATTCTGCCGCGCAGCGAGCAGATCCCGGGCGAGTCGCATCATCCCAACGAACGGCTGCGGGCCGTGATCTGCGATGTGCGGTCCCAGGGCAACCGGGTGAAGGTGGTGTTGAGCCGCACGCGGAAGCAGTTCGTGCAGCGTTTGTTCGAGCAGGAGATTCCCGAAATCGCCGACGGCGTGATCACGATCAACGAGATTGCCCGGGAACCTGGCTACCGCAGCAAGGTGGCAGTCAGCAGTTCGGACCAGCGCGTCGATTGCGTGGGTGCCTGCGTGGGAGTTCGCGGCAACCGGATCAAGAACATCGTCGACGAACTGGCGGGCGAACGGATTGACATCGTCCGCTGGAGCGACGATCCGGAAGTCCTGATCCCCAACGCGCTGCAACCGGCCGAAGTGGATCAGGTGCTGCTGTGCGACATGATCGGGCGGGCGATCGTGCTGGTCCGCGAGGATCAGTTGTCGCTGGCGATCGGCCGCCGAGGGCAAAATGTCCGCCTGGCCAGCAAGCTCTGCGGCTGGGACATTGAAATCATGACGGCCGAGGAACTGGAGGACCAGATCGAGCGGGCGGTGGCTGGCTTCTGCGAAATCGAAGGCATGGACGAGGAGTTGGCGCAGCGTCTGGTCGAGCAGGGATATTTGTCTTACGATGATTTGTCGGTGGTCGAACCCGACGCGCTGATGGAAATGGGCGGCCTGACGGCGGACCAGGTGGCGGCGATCGTGGATCAGGCGGAGGCCAAGGCGGAGGAAGCCGAGCGGGCGTCGGCCGAGAAGCGGCGGCAGCAGCGCGAAGCGGAACGCCAGCAGGCGGCGGCAGCGGCCCAGGCGCCCGACGAGGCTGCGGCTGACGAGGCTGCGGCTGACGAGGCCGGGGCGGACGAGAATCTGGAGGCTGAGGCCGGCGAGGAAGCGGTCGATCAGGAAGCGAGCGCTGCGGTCGACGAGGAGTTCCAGGAGGCGACCGGTGACGAGCCGGATGCCGGGGACGAGACGCAGGTGGACTCGGTATCCCAGGCCGAGTCGAGCGGGGCGGCATTGGGAGACGACGAGCAGGACGAAATGGACGACGCGACTTCGGCCAGCGCACCGGCCGATGACGAGTCGGAGATCAGGAGCAATCCCACCCCCTAGTCCTTTCAGGTCGGCGGGTTCCCAGGCCGGGATGGACGGGTCTGGAGCCGGCAAGGATTTGTCACGACCTGCCGTCAGCATGCGGTTCCGCGCGACGGAACGCGGCCGACGCCATGGGCCCCGGATTGCGACTCGACGGGCCCCAAAACAGGAGACGCGGGAATGCACTAAGTTGAATCAGGTGAAGTTCGCGCCGCGGGACTTGCGATTGTCCCGCCGCGACAGGTACAGGAGGGCCCGCAGTGCCCATGCGGATTTACGCGTTAGCTAAAGAACTGAAGATCGAAGCCAAGGAACTCGTTGATATCTGCACCAAGGCGGGGATCACCGGCAAGGGATCCGCCTTGGCCAGCCTGGACGACGACGAGTTGAAGAAGGTCAAGGCATTCCTGAGCGCGCCGGTCCGCAAGCCGGCTCGACCCGCGGAACCGGCGCCCGTACCCGTGCCGCCGGTGGCGCCCCCGCAGCCGGCTGCACAGCCCGCTCCCGAAGCCCCGCTGGCGGCTCCGGTCAGCTTGCCGGTTTCCACGCCGCCCACGCCCGAGGAAAAAGTAGTGCCCGCCGCGGCCTTCGCCCGCTCGGACTACATTCCCCCGGCTGGCTCGGCCAAGATCAAGGTCATCGGACGCGGTGCCCGCAAGCCGCCGGCCGAAGGCAAGCGGGACGAGGAACCCAAGCGGGACGAGGGCGGGGACAAGCCCAAGCGCCGCCGCGAGCCGGTGATCAATCTGGCCAAGCTGCCCGACGTGAAGCAGCCGGTCGCGCCGCCGCCGGCGGCCGAACCCAAGGCTCAGAAGCCCGATCTGCGACTCCCGCAGGATGCCTTGACCAGGCACCGCAAGTCCAAACGCGCTCCGCTGGAAGAAGTGGCCGCCAAGCGGGACCGCAAGGCCAAGTCCGATGTCACGGCCAAACCTCCCGTCGCCGCCGCGCCGACCGACGCGGGCAAGACGGGACGACCCGCGCGCCGCAGCGGCAAGCCGGGCGAGGGTGGTGAAGGCGAGACGGGCCTGGCCGATCTGGCCTCGGCTCGCGCCGACCGGCAGAAGGCCCGCCGAACGCGGAGCAAGGAACGGCTGGTGACGGAAGGGGGCGAGGAGGAAGGTTCGCGCCCCGGCCGCCGGCGGCCCCGCACGTTGTCTCGGCGAGGGACCAACACGGCCGCGCCCCGCAAGGGTCGCGTGGCCCTGGCGTTGCCCTGCACGGTTCGCAGTTTCTCCGAAGCCTCTGGAATCCCCGCCGGGCAGGTGCAACGGGTGATGATGGGGCTGGGAGTCATGGCCACGATCAACGCGCAGATCGACAACGAGATGGTCGATCTGGTGGCCGCCGAACTGGGCGTGGAACTGGACATGAAGCAGCACGAGTCGCTGGAAGACGCCGTGCTCAAGCGGATCAGCGAACAGCAAGACGAAGAGGCATCGCTGGAAAGCCGGCCGCCCGTGGTGACCTTCCTGGGCCACGTGGACCACGGCAAGACGTCGTTGCTGGACTACCTGATCGGCACCAATGTGGTGTCGGGCGAGGCGGGTGGCATCACCCAGCACATCCGGGCCTACCAGATCAGCAAGGATGGCCGCCTGATCTCGTTTGTCGACACGCCGGGCCACGAGGCGTTTACGGAAATGCGAGCCCGCGGGGCCAACGTGACCGACGTGGCCGTGTTGGTCATCGCCGCCGACGACGGCATCATGCCGCAAACCGAGGAAGCGATCAGCCACGCCAAGGCCGCGGGGGTGCCGATTGTCGTGGCCCTGAACAAGATCGATCTGCCGGGCGTCGATCCGACGCGGATCCTCACGCAGTTGACCGAACATGAACTGACGCCCAGCGAATGGGGTGGCGAAATCGAAGTCGTCCGCACCAGTGCCATCACCGGCCAGGGCATGGATGAACTGCTGGAAACGCTGCTGACCATCGCCGACATCAACGAATACAAGGCCAACCCCCACCGGCCGGCGCTGGGAGTCTGCCTGGAGGCCGAGCAGGAAGGGGGCCGCGGCGTGATCGCCAAGCTGATCGTCAAGAACGGCACGCTGCAGGTCGGCGACGTGGTCGTCTGCGGCGGCACCTACGGCCGCGTCAAGGCCATGTACGATACGCTGCGGACCACCCGGCGAGTGAAATCGGCTGGCCCGTCGATGCCCGTCAACGTCACCGGCTTCGACCAGCCGCCCCAGGCCGGCGACGCGTTTTACGTCCTGGACGACATTGGCGAGGCCCGGGAAGTCGCCTCCCAGCGATTGTTGCGTTCGCGCGAACAGTCGCTCGCCGGGCACACCGTGAAGGTCTCGTTCGAAGACTTCCAGCGGCGGTTGCAGGAAGGACGCCTGGGCGAAGTCAGCCAGGTGGTCAGCTTGAACCTGATCATCCGCGCCGACGTCCGCGGGTCGATTGAAGCGATCCAGAAGGAACTTGGCAAGCTGGAACATCCCGAGGTGCAGATCAAGGTGCTGCAGGCGTCGGTGGGCGGAATCACCGTGGCCGACGTCACGCTGGCCCACGCCTCGCAGGCCGTGGTCATCGGGTTCAATGTCATTCCGGACGAGGCGGCCCGCTCGAAGGCCGAGGATTACGGCGTGGAAATCCGCCGTTACGATGTGATCTACAAGGTCTCGGACGATATCAAGGCGCTGCTGGAAGGCAAGCTGAAGCCCGAAGAGCGGATCGTGGAGCTGGGTCAGGCTCTGGTCAAACAGGTCTTCAGCATCAGCCGCGTCGGAGCGATCGCGGGCTGCTACGTGGCTCGCGGGACCATCGAACGCGGGTGCCGGATCCGCGTCAACCGCGAGGGACGCACCATCGGCGACTATCCGCTCGATTCGCTGCGGCGCGAGAAGGACGACGTGCGGGAGGTGTCGCGCGGCCTGGAATGCGGCATCAAGCTGGCCGGTTTCAACGACATCAAGAAGGATGACGTGCTGGAAGCCTATCGGATCGAAGAAGTGGCCCGTTCCCTGTAGCCGGCCCCGCGCCCGGAACCAACCGCAAGCCATCCATGACGTCGCGACGTGTGCTCAAAGCCGCTCAAGCCATTCGCCAGGTGGTCAGTACGGCGATCGTTACCGAACTGCGCGATCCCCGGATCGAGCACGTGACCGTGACCTTCGTGGAGGTGTCGCCCGATCTGCGCAACGCCAAAATCCACGTGTCGGTCATGGGCGACGACAGCCGGCAGCAACTGGCCCTCCGCGGACTGCGCAGCGCCGCCGGTTACCTGCAACAGAAAGTCGGGGAGCGGATCGAAACTCGTTACACGCCCCGCCTGCGGTTTGAACTCGACAAGGGAGTCAAACACTCCATCGAGGTCAGCCGCCTGCTGGGTGAACTGCTGCCGGACCCGCGGCCGCCCGACGAGACGCTGGGCGCGGACGACGAAGACGAGGACGAGCCGCCGGCGCCCTGACGAGCCGAACCCCGGAACCACCGAACCGGCACCGCCAGATAGCCAGGTTGCCGCAGCCAGTCAATTTATCCAAGGCGTGTTTACCCTGCCGAGACCCGCATGAGCACATCCAATCGAGCCGCCCGGATCAACAAGGCGTTCAAGGTTCTCAAGAAACACTACAAGCCCTACGAACCGCCGGCCGACCGTTCGCTGCTGGAACATATGCTGTATGCCTGCTGCCTGGAGAACGCTACGCCGGAAGCGGCGGACGAGGCGTTTGCCAAGCTCCAGGAGTCGTACTTCGACTGGAACGAAATCCGGGTCACCACGGTCGCCGAACTGTCCGAAGTCATGGCCAACCTGCCGGATCCCGCCGCCGCCGCCGCCCGCCTGAAACGGGTCCTGCAGGCGGTGTTCGAAACCCATTACGCGTTCGACATCGAGTTCCTCAAGAAGCAGAACCTGGGAAAAGCGGTGCAGGAGTTCGAGAAGCTCGACAAGCAGAACCCGTTCGCCGTGGCCTACGCCACGCAGGCGGGACTCGGCGGGCACGTGATCCCGCTCAGCAAGTCGGCGCTCAGCGCCCTGAGTGTCGTGGGCGTGGTAAGCGCGGCCGAAGCGCAGTCGGGGCGGGTGCCGGGACTGGAGCGGACGGTGCCCAAGAGCAAGGGCGTCGAATTCGCCTCGCTGCTCCAGCAGTTGGCCGCCGAGTATTTCGCCAACCCGCACGATGGTCGCGTGCGGGCCATTCTGCAGGAAATCGATTCCGACGCCAAGGAACGCCTGCCCAAGCGGCCCGCCAAGAAGGGCGAAGCGGACGGCGCCGAGACCGAAACACGCGCGGTCAAACCGGCGCGCGGCGGCAGTGACAAGAAGAAAAAGCCCGACGCCGCCCCACCCAAGAAGGCGGCCAAAAGCAAAAAGTCGGAGGAGCGGACAACCAAGAAGCCGGAAGCGACCGGCAGCAAGAAGACGCCGGCCGCCGCCAAGAAATCCAGCCCCCCGCCCAAGAAGTCCACCTCCAAGTCGCTGACCAAGAAGAAGCCCCGTTGAGGAGGCCCCGCGGTCATGTTCACGACTCGGTCGCCGCTGCCCGCCACTCGGCTCCGCTGGCCCGGCTCGCTCCGCTGGCCCGGCTCCATCTGCTGTCTCGTCTCGCTCTGCTGGCTGGCGCTCGGTGCCCTGCCGCCGACCGCCGGCGCTCAGCAACCGGCTGAAGCTCGGCCGCCGCTCGTGTCGGAACTGGCCAGCGACGCGCCGGAGGTCCGTCACGACACGCGAAGCGAGGCCGAACGGGATCGGGTGCAGGCGTTGGCCCTGGCCGCGCACGGCCGCCTGCTGTTTCAGCGGCAGGAATTCGCCGCCGCCTTGCGGCGCTACCAGCGAGCGTGGCGGTACGACCCGCGGGCAGTCAACGTGCTGCGAGAAATCGTCCCCCTGGCGTTCGGCTTGAACCGGCCGGACGAGGCGACGCGGTACGCCATCCTGGCGGCGGAGTCGCAGACCACCGACGCCCAGTTGCTGACCCAACTGGGCGATTACCTCACGACGCAGCACGAGCTGGCCCGTGCCGCCGGTCTGTACGCCCGTGCCTTGGAGCAGATGCCCGACGGCGACGCCTTGGCCTCCGCCTTGCTCCACTTGAAGCTGGGCGGCCTGCACCTGGCGCAGGCGGAGTTCGATCAGGCGGCGGCCCGATTCGACGTGGCCCGCCAGACGTACGATCAGCCGGAGCGGGCCGGCCTGACCGACAACCAGATCGAACAGCTTCGCGAACGGATCGTGCCGGCCTGGCCGCTGATGGCCGAGGCGTCGCTGCAGTCCGGCAAGTTGGAACGGGCCGAGGAGTTGTTTGCGCGGGCCGGGCGAGCAAACCAAAATCCCGGCTGGCTGGCCTTCCAGCGCGCTCGAATCGCCGCCCGGCGCCGGGACTGGGACGAGGCGCTGCGGCAGGTCGACGACTACTGGCAACAGGCTCAGCCGCCCGCGCCCGGCGCGGCCGGGTACGAGCTGCTGGCGGAGGTGCTGCAGCAGACGCAGCCGGACCGCGTGGCGGCGCGCCAGGAGGTTCGTCGGCGGCTGGCCGAGCGGCTGGAGCGCCGGCCGGACGAGGTTGAGGCGGCCGATTTTCTCGGCCGGCTCTGGCGGGAGGACAAACAGCCCCAGCAGGCTCGCCAGGTTTACGCGGCGGCGCTGGAGAAGAATCCTGGCGACTTGCGGCTGCTGGCTGGCCTGGCCGCCACGCTCCTGGAGGCCGATGACGCCGGGGATGCCTTGCCCGCGCTGGGACGCCTGGTCCAGGCCTCGGACGGTTCGCTCGCCGGCCTGGGTGAGCCGTTGGAGCGGTTGATGGCCGACCCGCCACGCGTGCAACAGTTGTTGGATCTGGCTGGCAAACAACTCGACCAGCGGCAGCTTGCCGAGGGAGCCGCCCTGGCGGTGGCTCAGATCGCCGTCCAGGCCCGGCAGTGGGAGGCGGCTGAAAAGCTTTTCCAGCAGGCCGCCAGCGAACCTCGTCCGGGCAAGCTGGAAGTGCTGACCGTGTGGGGTCTGAGCATGTTTCTGGCTCAGCAGCACGCCCGGGCCGCCGCGGCGCTGCAACTGGCGATCCGCGAGGATGCCACCGGTGATCGGGCCGCCGAGCTGTACCACTACCAGTCCAGCGCACTGGCCCTGAACGACCAGACCGACGACGCCGTGCGCGCCGCTCGCCGGGCCGCCGCGCTGGAACCGGATTCGGCCGAATTCCTCTCCCGGATTCCGCTGATCTACTACCAGGCCGGCCGGGATCGTGAGGCGGAAGAGGCCTACCGCGAGCTGCTGGACCGCTTCGATGGCGACGCCGACATCCAGACGCGCGACGTGCTGCGCGAAGCCCGGCTGGTGCTCTCCAACCTCTGCGTTCGCGGCGACCGCTATGACGAGGGCGTGGAGTGGCTGGAACAGGTGCTGGACGAGTTTCCCGAGGACACCGGCGCTCGGAACGACCTGGGATACCTCTGGGCCGATCGCGGCGAACACCTGGAGCGGGCTCTGCGCATGACGCGGGCGGCGGTCGCCGCCGATCCGGAAAACAAGGCCTATCGCGACAGCCTGGGCTGGGCCTTGTTCCGCCTGGGAAAACACGCCGAGGCGCTCGATGAACTGAAACTGGCGGCCGGTGCTGGCGAAGCGGCGGTCGAACCAGACGGCGAACCAGACGGCGGCGCCGATGGCGTCGTCCTGGATCACCTGGGCGACGCCCACTGGCAGTTGGGGCAGCACGCCCAGGCACAAGCCGCCTGGCGCCGAGCGCTGGAGGCCTTGCAGGGCCAGGAAACGCCAGCCGACGTAGCGCTGCGCCAGGCGATCGAAGCCAAACTGCGCCGGCCCGCGAACTGAATCTGGCGTCCCTTTCCAGGGGCTCTCTTACCTCTTACCACGGGCTAATCAGACGAGACGGGTATCCACATGGCCGGTCATTCCCACTGGGCGGGCATCAAGCACAAGAAGGCGGCCGTTGATGCCAAGCGAGGCAAGCTCTGGAGCAAGCTCTCCAAGCAGATCATCGTCGCCGCGCGGATGGGCGGAGGCGATCCCGACATGAACGTCCGCCTGCGGACCGCCATCAACGATGCCAAGGCGGTCAGCATGCCCAAGGACAATATCGAACGGGCCGTCAAGAAGGGCACGGGCGAACTGGATGGCGGCAACGTCGACGAAGTGATCTACGAAGGCTACGGTCCGGGCGGGGTGGCCGTGATGTGCGACATCATGACCGACAACCGCAACCGCACGGCGCCGGAGCTGCGGAAGTTGTTCGAGGTGCACGGCGGCAAGCTGGGCGCGACCAACTGCGTGGCCTACCTGTTCGAGCGCAAGGGACTGTTCGTGCTGCCGGCGGCCAAAGTCGACGAGGATCAACTGATGGAAGTCGCCATGGAAGCCGGCGCCGACGACATTCATCGCGAGGGTGAAACATTTGAAGTGACCTGCCCGCCGGATGCCTACAGTGACGTGGGCGCGGCGTTGGAAGCCGCCGGGCTGCCGATCGACGCCCGCGAGATCACCCGCATCCCCACCAACACGGTCGACCTGGACCTGGAAACGACCCGCAAGGTGCTCAAGCTGATGGAAGCCCTGGACGACCACGACGACGTCCAGAATGTCTCGGCCAACTTCAACATCCCCGACGAAGCACTGGCCGAACTGCAGGGATCGAATTGAAGACGGGGCTGGGCATTGTCGCCTTGCGCTCCGCGAAAGTAGCGGACTCAAGGCGGGACTTGGTCCATGGCAACACGCTACCAATGGCTGATTCTCCAGGACGGTAATCTACCGTTGCAGCCGGACGGCGGCGTGACCTCCGCGCCGCACCAATGCACGACCACACTCGTGTGGCCTTGTGATTCGTCGCCAACGCGTCACAACAGCCTGGTGATCGATCCCTGCTTTACATCCGCGGGCTATGCCGAGGCGGATCGTCGGCTGCAGCAGTTGGGCGCGAGCTGGAATGATATCGGCACTTACTTCGAAAGCCACCTTCATCTCGACCACTGCCTGTTGGTTCCCCAGAATCCCACGGCCTGGAGTTGGCTGCGGGCCCGCAGTCAGTCGTTCGCGGGCTGGAGTGCCTACGACCACGCACGAAGTCCTTTGCGGGACTTGGAACTGGTGCCCTGCCCCGGCCACGCACCGGAACTGCTCGCGGTGCGCATCCAGCATCCGCTCGGCGAAGTCTGGATCGTGTCCGACGCGATCCTGTCTCGACAATGGCTCACGGCCTGGCAGTACTACTGGCCAAACATTTATGACTCGCAGGAGGTGCGGGAGACATGGCGCAGCGTCGCCCGAATTCTGGCCTGGGCGGACTGGATCGTTCCCGGTCACGGACCGCCATTCCGAGTTGACATGGAACTGCTGACCGAGTTGGCGGCAGGTTTTCCGGGAGCTGAACAGCACCTGGCCTGTTCCGACGTCTTGCAGACGCTTGAGGAACGATCGTTGCGGCTAAGAAGTGTCCTTTGACGACAATTTGTAAGGCGACTAACAACCAAACAGCCGGCCCCGCGATCGATGGCGGGGCCGGCTGCGTTGTCAGGCGATTCGATTCGTGGCGTGCGAGCTGCCAGGTTGCGAACTCGCCGGTGTCCGGCACTAGCGGTCGAACAGGGACGAGCGGAGTTGCTGTCCCAGCCGCTGGCCGAAGGAACCGCCGGTGTTTCCCGGATTGCCGCTGTTGCCCGTGCCGCGCCCATTCGGGCCGCCCGAGCCCTGGCTGTAGACGACCGTGTCCCGCTGCCGCTCGGTCACGCCGCCCGTCCGCGGCCCGCCGCCTCGCTGGCTGTAGACCACCGTGTCGCGGTCTCGCTGCGTGACACCGCCGCGTCCGCCGCTGTGGCTGTAGACCACCGTGTCGCGATCGATCGTGCTCACACCGCCGCCGATCACGCAGCCGCCCTGCCCCGGATAGCTCCGCACCCGCTCGCGAGTCAACTGGCCGTGCGGCACGCCGTGGCTGGTCCAGGTCCAGCCGTATTCGTGAATCACGTCGCCGAAGCGGTCGCGGAAGTAGCGGTCCACATACCGCTTCGAACCGAAGTCGATGTGGCCGCGGTGCGGATCCAGAGCGCTCTCGCGGACACGCACCCGGTCGCGTTCGATCGTCAGGTGGTCGCCGAACGGATCGTAGTGAGCCGAACCGGAACGCCACTCGTCGATCACCGGATTCTGGGCCAGGGCCGTGCTTCGCAGGCCGGTCACCAGCAGGGTCAGGGCGGCGGCGAGCAGCAGGGTCGTACGGAAGGTGCGGCGCAACATGACTGGGGTCTCCAAAGCAAACAAGAGGTTGGCGATTGAGCCGCTGCGGGGCGACTCGTCCTGAATACGCCGTAGACCTAACGCACCCTGCGTGCCAACGGCGCGGACTTGAGCGAAAATCGGGATTTCGCGGGAAATTGCGGCAATTCTTGCCCTGTCTCGCCACGGAACCCGTGGATGTCCGCCGTCAGACCGACGGCGCATGACCTCAGTCCGACAACACGGCGAGCGGAGGAGTGGCGAGCGGAGGAGTGGCGAGCGGAGGAGTGGCGAGCGGAGGAGTGGCGAGCGGAGGAGTGGCGAGCGGAGGACGTAAGTCCCCAGTTTCTCGAATTCCTCGCAACCACGCCACCTCGGAACGTGCCGCGTGATCGGCGCGACGCGAAATGGCGAGCGCTCCCCCTTGATATCCCTTTGGCCCCCTCCCCGGCTTCCGGGGAGGGTTGGGGAGGGGCCTGCGGGGTTCAAGCGGACAACCGTATATTCATCTCGCGCAATTGACTGCAGCGCACGCGGATTCGTAGTGATTCAGATTCCGAATTCTGGTCCGTATGGATGTGTCCAGGTGGCAGTTGAGTGAGTGTGGCAGTTGCGGGTTGAGTCTGGCAGGACACAAGAGAGCCCCTCCCCGGAAGCCGGGGAGGGAGCCAGCACAGACATTCATGCAAGGCTCCTGCGTAGTCTGAACATTGGTGAATTCAACGTCGTGCAAACGGCAATCACACGTTTCACATCGAGCCGAGCCAGCGGCGATTGTCGAGGCGCCAGGTATACCCACTGTCAGAAAATGCCCGGCATCTGTTATTCAACGCGGAGCTGCAGGGTGGTCTGGTCCGAGGCGCCGCCGGGGTCGGTGGCGCGGATGGTCAGCCGGTGGACTCCCCGCTGGTCGTCCCGCGGCCGCCAGCGGAGCACGCCGGTGGTCGCGCCAAGCGTGGCGTTGGCCGGGCCG
>JAGFJK010000439.1 GCA_024102795.1 Pirellulaceae bacterium | reverse complement strand
GGCGTGGCGAAGCTGCCGGGCGTGCGGCCGCGGCCGGCGCGCCGGTGGTTTCCAGTCCGGCCAGGAGCCGGCTGAGCTGCTCCAACTGCTCCAACTGGCACAAGCGGACCATCGCCACCTCGACCAGCGTCCGCACCTGCGTCGTTTGACGCATTCGAGCCAGCGTTTGATCCAGGATCTGCGTGGCGGCCAGGATCGTCTCCAGACCCCATTGCCGTCCCGCCGACAGCAGGTCTTCGAACTGCTCCGGCCTGCAGTGCAGCAGCATCTGCCGATCGCAGCCCACAACCGCGGCCAACATGTCCCGGAAGTAGCCCAGCAACTGCTCCGTGAATTGTCCCAGGTCGACGCCTTCCTGGACGGCCCCTTCCAGCTCGGACAGGCAGGCCGCCGCGTCCCGTTCCAGCAACCGCGCGGCCAGCGATTCCAGCCGGCCGCTGTGGGCCGTCCCCAGCATGCGATGCACGTCCTCCAGACGTATCCGCTGACCGCAGAACGCCAGCAGTTGTTCCAGCAGCGATTGGCTGTCGCGCATCGAGCCGGCGGCCCGGCGAGCAAGCAGTTGCAGCGCGTCGTCGTCCGCTTCCACTCCCTCGGCCGCCACAATCTGGCGCAGGCGGTCGCAGATTTCGTCGGGCTGGACGGGAGCGAAATCGAACCGCTGGCACCGCGACAGGACGGTGATCGGAATCTTTTCCGGGTCCGTCGTGCAGAAGATGAACTTGACGTGCTCCGGCGGCTCCTCCAGCGTCTTCAACAGGGCGTTGAAGGCTTGCACGGTAAGCATGTGGACTTCGTCGATGATGTAGATCTTGAACCGCGATCGGCTGGGCCGCACGTTGACGTTGGACCTGAGCTGGCGGATCTCGTCGATCCCCCGGTTGCTGGCACCGTCGATTTCCAGCACATCCACATCGTCGCCCGACACGATGCCGCGGCAGATGTCGCACTCGTCGCACGGCGTGGCCGTGGGACCCCGCTGGCAGTTGAGAGCCTTGGCCAGAATCCGGGCCGTCGACGTCTTGCCAACCCCCCGGGCACCCGTAAACAGGTAAGCGTGCCCCACGCGGTTGGTGGCAATCGCGTTTCGTAACGCGGTGGAGACCTGTCCCTGGCCAACCAGATCCTCGAACGATTGCGGGCGGTAGCGGCGAGCCACGACGACGTAGGCGTCGGAAGTCATGGAGTCCTCTGTCGATTACAGCTCGCTGCCCGCGTTTTCGCGACTGTCGTGAAGCGGCCCCCGCACAAGAGTACCTCGCTTAGGGCTGCTACTGTTACGTCCTGACCCGGTTCACGGCTCCCCCTTGCGAGGGCCGCTCTACGACAGTCATCACCGCTTGCTGTGCCGCCAGCGGCCGACTGCTTAGTTGTACGCTCCCGGCGGACCGTGGTCAAACGGCCCCCGCTCGCCGTGCCTTCCCCGTTTCGAATCCCGCCGGCTTGGCAAACCCAGTCAAACACTTCTGGCTCGCTCGCAGGCTTCGAGATCGTGCAGCTTTGAAGTTGTAGGTATGTCGGAGATTACGGCCCCTTTGGCCACCTCCCCGGAAGGAGATCGTGCAGCTTTGAAGATGTTTTGGCGAGGGGATTTGGTGTTATGACCGAGGGAAACTTGGCTAGTCTCCGCGTCGGCGAGTGCTCTCCCTCAATATCCCTTTGGCTCCCTCCCCGGCTTCCGGGGAGGGCTGGGGAGGGGCTCTTATGCACCCTGTTTTGACGCACCTGGCGCCCCATGGAATCACCTAACACCGGTCGCACACATGAATTCAGATCCTCAATTGATGCTCGACTCGACCAAATGCCGCGTCCCGCGAGTGGCCATGTGCGAATTGAGCGAATCGCTTTGCTCCATAGTCCCGCAGACCCCTCCCCATCCCTCCCCGAAGCGGGGAGGGGGCCAGAAGTATTGTGAGGGGGGGCTCGGCGAAGTCGAGCTGACTATTGGTTCATCATCCCAAGTTACATACCCAAAACAACTTAAAAGCTGCACGATCTCGAAGCCGGGGAGGGGTCCAGGTGGATTGCGAGGGGGGAGCTTGGCGAGGTCGTTGCCAGGAAATGTCCCATCGCCCATATTGCCGGCTGGCAAGACGTCGACTGGCATCACAGTCGCCTCTCAATCCGCGAACATGACGCGCACCATGCTTGGGGTTACGGAAGCTGACCATGAATCTGAATCAAACAGCCTGGCGGCGCTGCGACCGTCTGGCGTCGCGGGCCGAGGCCTTGCGGATTGTCGCCCGGCAGGAAGCCGGCGGACCCCGGCTGATCGATTGTGGCGTCGAGGCCCTGGGTGGCCTGGAAGCGGGACGGCAACTGGCCGAGATCTGCATGGCTGGCCTGGGCCAGGTCCGCTTCGTTCACGCCTGTGACGCTCTGGGTAGCGGCCCGGCGGTTTGCGTGAGGACCGATCATCCGGTGGCCGCTTGCATGGCCGCTCAATACGCCGGCTGGCAGATTCAGGCCGAGCCGAAATTTTTCGCCATGGGTTCCGGTCCGATGCGGGCGGCGGCCGGCAAGGAAG
>JAGFJK010000436.1 GCA_024102795.1 Pirellulaceae bacterium | reverse complement strand
CCGCTACCGCGTGATCCAACAGGCGCTGGATGCGGTTGATCTGGAGTGGGTCGCCGACGACCTGCCGGCCGAGGCCGACTCGGTCGCCGAGCGACTGGGGCAGGAACTGGGGGACTTGCTGGGCGTCGCGCCGCTGGTCGATCTGCGGCCGGTGCGGTACATCCCGCCCGAAAAGTCGAACAAGTACCGGTTGATTTTCAGCCGGCTGCCATCTGGCGCGGCGCGCCGTGAGGCATCGCCGTCCGCCGCGGAGTCTTGCCCATGAGCGGCCAGGTTGTGTCTGCCGAATCTCGCGGCGCCCCGGTCCCGGCCGCCCGGCCGATCGATTGGCGGGCGCTGCGCGCCGATTTTCCGCAGTTGGCCGAGCCGTTTGAGGGGCGCCCGTTGATCTATCTGGACTCCGCGGCCACCAGTCTCAAGCCGCGGTCGGTGATCGAGTCCGTGGTGGAATACTACTCGCGGTTCACCGCCAATGTGCATCGCGGCCACCACGCGCTGAGCGAACGGACGGACGCCCTGTTTGACGAGGCCCGCGTCCAGGTGGCGAGACTGATCCGCACCATGCCCGAACAGTTGATCTGGACGTCCGGCACTACGGACGGCGTGAACCAGGTGGCCGACATGCTGAGGCTGACGCCTGCCGATCAGGTGCTGGTCAGCGGCCTGGAACATCACTCGAACCTGCTGCCGTACCGCCTGCGGGCCACGACCCATGCGGCGCCGCTGGACGAGCAAGGGCGGATCGATCCGGAACGCTTTGGCGAACTGCTGGACCGCGTACGGCCGCGGCTGGTGGCTTTGACGCACATCTCGAACGTACTGGGGACGGTGCAGCCGCTGGAGGAACTGCTGGCTCGCGCTCGCGCCGCAGGCGCCCTGACGCTGGTCGACGCGGCCCAATCCGTGCCGCGGATGCCGGTCGACGTGGGGCAGTTGGATTGCGACTTCCTGGTGTTCAGCGGGCACAAGATGTTGGGACCAACCGGCATCGGCGGACTTTACATCCGCGACGAGCTGCTGGATCGTCTGGCGCCCTCTCGCACCGGAGGCGGCATGGTCCGGGGCGTGGGTGACACGGCGCAGACCTGGGCGCCGGCGCCCGAGCGGTTCGAGGCGGGGACGCCGCACATTGCCGGCGCGATCGGCCTGGGCGCGGCGGCCGAGTACCTGCGGCGGCGAGCGCCGCTGGCCGAGGTGGAACGCTACGAGCGGCAGCTTACCAGCCAGTTGGTAACGGGTCTGGCGACGATCCGCCGCGTGCGGCTGTGGCCCCGAGAAGCGCCGACGCGGGTGGGCATCGTCAGTTTCACCGTGGAGGGCCTGCCGGCAGACGAAATCGCCATGTTGCTCAGCCACCGGTCCAACATCATGGTCCGCAGCGGTGTGCATTGCGCCGAACCGCTGGCCCGGCAGTTGGGCGTGCCCGGCTTCGTGCGGGCCAGCCTGTACTTCTACAACTCGACCGATGACATCACTCGGCTGCTCGAATCGCTCGACGCCGCCATCCGCCACTTGGCGCCAAGGAACTAGCTGGTGGGCGAAACGCGAAACTGCTCGGACGCGACCATCAAGAGGCGGGCCCTCTGGGGTGTCGTCTTCAATTGGGCCGCGCACTTTTCGGGAATTCTGGTGGCCTTTTTCCTGACGCCCTTCGTCGTGCGATCGCTGGGGGACGAGTCGTATGGTGTCTGGTCGATCATCATGTCGTTCGTCAGTTACTATGCGCTGGCCGACCTGGGGTTGAAGGGCGCTGGCGAACGGCAACTGGCCAAGCACCTGGGGGCGGGCGAACTGATCCAGGCGGCGCGCGTGGTCGTCTCCTCCTGGGTGGCCTACGTCACACTGGCCGTCCTGCTGCTAGTACTGGTCCTGGGTCTGGCCTGGGTATTTCCCAGGCTGTTTCAGGTGGATCCTCCCAATGTCTGGCTGATCCGAGGTGTCGTGTTTGTCACCGGCCTGACCGTCGCGGTGCGACTGCCTGGCCAGGTGTTCGCGGCCAGCCTGGCTGCCGTGCAGCGATTCGACTTGCTGAACATTGTCGGCATTGTCAGCCAGTTGGCCAACGCCGCCGGATATGTGCTGGTCCTGCGGTGGGGGTACGGTCTGCTGGGTCTGGCGACGGTGACACTGGTGGTTGCCGTGGTCTCGCAGTTGGCCCTGGCCGGTTTGGCCCGGCAAGCGCACCAGGGCTTGCCGCTCGCCTGGTCCTTGGCCGATTGGCACACGTTGCGGGAACTGCTGCGGTTTGGCGGGGCGAACTTCTACGCCAACGTGGCTCGGCAAGTCAGCCGCTATGCCGGGGGGATCGTGATCGGGCTGGTCGCCGGTCCCAGCGTGGTGACTTTCTATGCCATTTCCGAGTCGGTGGCCCGCAGCGGGGTGGATCTCGGCAAGGCGCTGACGACCATCGTCGGCCCGCTGGCCAGCAGATTGGATGGGCAGAACCGCCGCGAATCGCTGCGACGCCTGATGATTCTCGGCAGCCGGTTGTTGACCGCATGTGCACTGACTCTACTGGTGCTTTCGCTGTTCCTGGGCCACCGCTTCCTTGCTCTCTGGATCAGCCCCCATCACGCGGATCACTCGTACCCGATCCTGGTCCTGTTGTCGCTCAGCCTGGTGGCCACGATGCCAGGCAACTCGCTGCGGGTGATTCTGTACGGGATCGGGAACTTGAGAATCTTCATGGTGTCGGCGTCACTGGAGTTGCTGCTGATGCTGGTCCTGGGACCACTGCTGGTGGTGCAGGTGGGCGCGGCCGGCATGGCCTGGGCCGTGCTGATTGCCAGCTTCGTCACGGGATGGCTGGTGCTGCCCCGCTATACGTGCCACGCGCTGGAGGTGCCGTTGTGGACGTATTTCCAAGAGACCGTCGCGAGACCCGCCCTGGCGGTGGCGCCTGCGGCGGCCACCGCCTGGCTGCTCAGCGCCCAATTTCCTGCCAGCCGCATGGGATGGCTGCTGGCGCAGGTGGCCGGCGTGCTGGCCATTTCGGGCGGATGCGGGCTGCTGGTCTGCCTGGAGCCGTCGTTGCGCCGCGAATTGCTCCGCCTGGCCGTTCCCGCGCGGTGGCGCCCCGCCACGGATGCCGCGAGCTAGTGAGCCCCAGATGATCACTGAACAAGTCAGCACCCCGCCCCAGGGCGAACCCGCCGGTGCCGCCAGGCTGGAAGGGCAGCCAGCGCAGAGCCGCCGCGCGCAACCGTACAGCCTGCGCCAAGTGGCCGACGACTATGGCCGCCTGGCGTGGAGCGACAACACGGAGAAAGAGGAGCGGCGCTTGCGGGAACTTGGCGAGCTGGCGCCAGCCGACGCGACGACGGTTCTGGACGTAGGCTGCGGTGATGGCCAGTTGCTGGGCCGGCTGGGCGACCGCCCGTTGCGGATCGGCTGCGATATCAGCCCCGGGGCCTTGGCGCTGTGTCCGTTTCCCGCAGTCCGCGCCGCGCTGCCAGACTTGCCGTTTCCCGACGGTTCTTTCGAACTGGTGACATGCGTCGAAGTATTGGAACACTTGCCCGATTGGTTGCAGGTCGCCTCGTGTGCCGAGCTGATGCGGGTGTCGGCCCGCTATGTCCTGGTGGCCGTGCCCAACCAGGAGAGCCTGCCTGCGGGGGCCGCGAAGTGCGGGGCATGCGGCGCGGCGTATCATAAATGGGGACATCTGCAATCCTACAACGGCCCGCGACTACGGCGGTTGTTCCCCGGCTGGACATGCCGCTGGTGCCGTCCGCTGGGGCCGCGCGACACACGGACGGCACCAGCCTGGATGACGCGACTGCGGCACGCCTTCGCCATCTGGCAGCAAGGCGGGTCGGCCAGTTGTCCGCATTGCGGCAGTTGCGAACAGGTGGCGATGCCGAGCACGCTGGCGGCCCGCGCCGTGCGAAAACTGACGTCCGTCTATCACCACCAATTCGTTCGAGCTCAAAGTCCCTGGATCGCGGCGCTGTTCGTGCGGCCGCCCAGCGACGTTTCGGGAGGGCAATCGCCTTGAACAACCCAGAGCTTTCAACACGCGTCGAATCTCACGGACAACCGTGCGGCGGACGCTGCGGAGCGAACGGCGGGTGGCGGCAACTGCGTGGCACGGCCACGGCCCTGGAACAATGGTCGCGGGCCGGAGCTCGGATGCTGCGGGAAGGCGGCTGGCCGGCAGCTGGCCAGTTTTGGCGTTGGCAGTCCGGGCAACCGGTGGCCGTGGTTGGCGCGCACGCCGTACACATCCAGCAGGCCGCCGACTGGCTCTGCCGGGCCCAGGACGCCGCTGGCGGTCGGGGCGTCAGTTGGGGTTACGATCTGCTGCGAGGTTGGCGCCCCGCCTACCCGGAAACGACGGGATATTTGATCCCCACGTTTTATGACTTGAGCCAACTGCTGGACCGACCGGAATTGGCCGAGCGCGCCGCGCGGATGGCGGACTGGGAGTGCGACGTGCAACTGGACACGGGCGCGGTAATGGCTGGCACAGTCGACACGCTGGAATTGCGCCCGGCGATTTTCAACACCGGGCAAGTGCTGCAAGGTTGGGCCCGCGCGATTCAGGAAACTGGCAACCCGCGGTTTCGCGCCGCGGCCGAACGCGCCGGCCAGTGGATGCTGGACTGCCAGGACGCCGACGGCGCGTTCCGCCGGGGCCTCAGCCCCAAGGTGGCACCGCTCGGACCTCGCAGTTACAACGTGCGGTCCGCCTGGGGTCTGCTGCAGGCCGGGCAGGTGCTGGGTCGGCACGACTTTGTCGAGGCCGCGCGGCGCTGTGCCGACTGGACCTTGCGGCAGCAGCAGGCCAACGGCTGGTTTGCCCACTGTTGCCTGTCCGATGCCCGGCAACCGCTGACGCACACCTTGGCCTATACCTGCCGGGGCCTGCTGGAACTGGGACTGGCACTGGAAGAACCCGGATATGTGGCCGCGGCACTGAAGGCCGCCTTGCCGCTGGCCGAGCGCACCGACGAACATGGCTGCGTGGCAGGCCGCTTCGACGACCGGTGGCGGCCCACGGTCCGTTGGAGCTGCCTGACTGGACAATGCCAGTTGGCCATCATCTGGCTGAAACTCTGGCAATTGGAGCGAAATGACATGTTACGCGGCGCGGCCCAACGGGCGTTGGCGTACGTCAAGGCGCGCCAGTCCGGGCTGGCCTCGTATCCAGAGGTCTGCGGAGCGATTGCCGGGTCGTCACCTCTGACGGGCGACTACGCCCGCCTGCGGTTTCCCAACTGGGCGGCCAAGTTCTTCGTCGACGCGCTGTGCCTGCTGCAGCAATTGGAAGCCACTCCACGCCCCCAGGCCCATCCGGCCGAACTGCCGGGCCAGGTGCCCGCGGTGCCAACGAAAGTGATGCTGTCATGAATGCGACCGTCGCCCGCCAGGACTGGAAGCGCTACGTCCCCTTCGCCGGCCGCGGGTATGCGTATCGTACGGCCCGCTGGATGCGAGCCGTGGCCGCCCGGGGCCTGGTGCTGCTGCACCTGGACCGGCTGTACTTGCGGCTGCGGCCGTGGCGTCCCTGGGCTCAGGTCCAGATCGATCCCCAGGCGTCGTTGCAGGAAGCCGTGCTGTTTCCCGATCGGCCCGAAGTGAATGACGCGCTGCGCGAACTGCACGCCACGGTCCACCAGACCGCCGCGCAGCTGCCCGAAGGCGCGCGGGTGCTGGAGATCGGCAGTGGCACCGGGCTGTACGTCAAGGAACTGGAAGACCGCTTCGACGTCACCGGCGTGGATATTTCACCGGCCATGATTGACACGGCCCGGCGGGAATGTCCCCGCTCGCAGTTCGTCCTGGGCGACTTCCTGGATCTGCCTTTGGAAGGCCGGTTTCACCTGATCTATTCCATCAGCGTCCTGCAATACTTTCCCGCCAGCACGCTGAACCGCTTCTTCCGCAAAGTGCATGACTTGCTGCATGACGACGGCATCTTGCTGTTGCAGTATCCGCGAGCCCTGGACCCGCTGGATGCCTGGTACCACAAGTTGCACTATGTGCGCCACCCGCCGCAACGGCTGGAACGGATCGCCGCCCGGTACTTGACCATCCAGGAACATCGCGGCAGCTACACGGGCGACTGCTGCGGGCAGAAACCGCATCCGCAGGACGCGCTGGTGTTTGGACAACTGCTGCTGGCCAGGAAGTCGCGTTCGCGATCCGCCGGGCGGCAGACCTCGGGAAACTCAGCTTGACTCTTACCCCATGCCAGTGAATATGGCCCACACGACATCGCCCACCACGCTGCAACCGCCGCCAGACACCGCGGCGCCCCCACCGCACAACTCCGCGCGGCCAGCCGGCCCGGCAAGGGCCCGCCCCGCCGCCCGAGC
>JAGFJK010000432.1 GCA_024102795.1 Pirellulaceae bacterium | reverse complement strand
GCAGGCGGCGCGAAGGAGTCGCGGTCCGTCGGCCGCGCGGCGCCGCGGTCCTGGCCGCCGCGATCCTGGGCGATGGGCCCCAGCGGCGCGGCAGCGCCCGGCAAGTAACTTTCGGCCGTGGCCGGCTGGATTTCTCGTGCCGGACCCGCGGACTCCGGGCGGGAGTCGCCGGACGACGAATGAGCCGAATGCGCCAGGTGGGACGACTCGGGGGCTGGCCAGTCGGCCGGCGGCTGAGCGTGGGACATGTGGATCGCCGGTCCAGGTCCGCCGGACGAGCCGAGCGGGGTGGGGCCGGATTGAGCGTCCCCGGGCAGGCTGACCCACGGGTTCTGCAGAGTATCGTCCGGGGCCGGGTCGCGAGGCGTTCGGGCAGCGGGCACCAGTTCGCGTGCCAGTTCGCTGGCCGCCTCCTGGGCTTCGGGTTTGCTGAGCACGACGTAGACGCCGTACAGCAAGGCCAGCAGCAAAATCACGACGACCGCCGTTTTGAACGTTTGCATGTTCGCCCTCCCTGACGAAATGCGCGGGTAGAAGCCGTTGGGGATGGTACGGGATTGGCGGGAAGGTGGCCAGATCAATCGGTCCATCCCGGGGGGGGAGCGGGAAAAAATATTTCCGAAAACTGGGACCAGGCCGGTCGAGCGGCCGGGGGTGGCGGCAATTAACGGAAACTTCCCGGTATCAATATCTTACGATCATGGCCGCCGCTCTCCGCGGTCGTGGGCCCGTCGGGAGCCACTCGCCGCAACCCATTTGTTTGTAATACTTTGCAGCCATTCACCTGGTCCTGATTGACGCTTCGCCCCAAAAGTGTACACTCAGCCGCCTACGCTAGATCTTGTGCAAGCATCTCTTGGAAGCACAAGATATAGTATGTTTGTGTATTTTTGCCAGCTTCCCTGAATTGTTCACCTCAGGGGCGGGGGAACCAGGTTTCCGGTCGCGTTCTACGCGTCGCACTCCGCGCAGGAATTTCTGAATTTCTCTCAGGGAGGGGGCGATACACGCTAGTGTATTTCTGTATACTGTATCTGAGGTATCCCGGTCAGCAGGACGTGTGAGCTTGCGCGGAAGGAGCTGATGACATGGCGAGTGTAGAGGCACGAGAGCAGCGGGGACAGCAGGTGAAAACGGGCTCGCGGCAGGCGGAACGGGCGGGGCTGGAGATTGCCCCGGTGTTTTGTTCGCCGGAGGTTGGCGACCTGTTCGAGACGGTGTCGTGGGAGCTGCGGACGGCGACGATCAAGGACGAGAGCGGGGAGGCGTTGTTCGAGCAGCGGGATTGCGAGATCCCGGCGGGCTGGAGCCAGTTGGCGACGAACGTGGTGGTGAGCAAGTATTTCTATGGAGAGAATGGCCAGCCGGAGCGGGAGCGGAGCGTGCGGCAACTGATCCACCGGGTCTGTCGCACGATTGCCGATTGGGGTCAGGCCGACGGGTATTTCGCCACGGCGGAGGATGGCGAGCGGTTTTACCGGGAACTGAGCTGGCTGTGTCTGCACCAGTACGGGGCGTTCAATTCACCGGTCTGGTTCAACGTGGGCCTGCATCATCAGTACGGCGTGCAGGGTGCCCGCTGCAATTGGCGCTGGGACGCCGAGGCGGAGGCGGCGGTGCAGCCGGAGAACCCGTACGAGTATCCGCAGGGGTCGGCCTGCTTTATCCAGAGCGTGGGCGACAACATGGAGGACATCATGCGCCTGGCGACCAGCGAGGCGATGTTGTTCAAGTTCGGCTCCGGCACGGGGACCGATCTGTCGACGATCCGTTCGCACCGCGAGAAGTTGTCGGGCGGCGGCAAGCCGTCGGGACCGTTGTCGTTCATGCGGGTGTACGACCAGATCGCGGCCGTCGTCAAATCGGGCGGCAAGACGCGGCGGGCCGCCAAGATGCAGTCGCTCAAGGTCTGGCATCCGGACATTCTGGAGTTCATCGAGTGCAAGTGGAAGGAAGAGAAGAAGGCGCACGTGCTGATTGAGAAGGGCGGATACGACGCGAATTTCAACGGCGAGGCGTACGGTTCGATTCTGTTCCAGAACGCCAACCTGTCGGTCCGGGTGACGGACGAGTTCATGGAGACGGTGCAGCGGGGAGGCAACTGGGCCACGCGCTGGGTGTCGGAGGGCGTGCGGGGCACGGCGCCGGTGTATGACGCCCGCGAGCTGCTGAACCGGATGTCCGAGTGTGCCTGGCACTGCGGGGATCCGGGCGTGCAGTACGACACGACGATCAACAAGTGGCACACCTGCCCCAATTCGGGCCGGATCAACGCCAGCAACCCCTGTTCGGAATACATGTTCCTGGACGACACGGCCTGCAACCTGGCCAGCATCAACCTGATGAAGTTCCGCCGGGACAACGGGACGTTCGACGTGGAGCGGTTCACGGCGGCCTGCCGGATCTTCTTCATCGCCCAGGAGATCCTGGTCGATCATGCCAGCTATCCGACCGACCGGATCGCTCGCAACAGCCACCGTTTCCGGCCGCTGGGCCTGGGCTATTCGAACCTGGGCAGCCTGGTCATCGCCAGCGGCCTGCCGTACGATTCGGAAGCGGCCTACGGACTGTGCGGATCGGTCACGGCCCTGCTGCACGGGGCGGCCAACCTGACCAGCAGCGAGCTGGCGGCGGCGGTGGGTCCGTTCGATGGTTACGAGGAGAACCGCGAGCCGATGAACCGGGTGATGCGGATGCACCGGCACGCGGTGGAGGATATTCACGAGTCCGGGCCGCGGTACCTGAAGGACGCCGCCCGCGATCTCTGGGACCGGGTGCTCGACGCCGGCCGCCGCCACGGGTTCCGCAACGCGCAGGCCACCGTGCTGGCTCCCACCGGCACGATCAGCTTCATGATGGACTGTGACACGACGGGGATCGAGCCGGACATTGCCCTGGTCAAGTACAAGCAGTTGGCCGGCGGCGGCATGCTGAAGATCGTCAACCGCACCGTGCCGCTGGGCCTGCGGGTGCTGGGCTACGACGAGCCGCAGATCGAGGACATCACGCGGTACGTCGACGAGAATGACACGATCGAGGGCGCGCCGCACCTGAGGGACGAGCACCTGCCGGTGTTCGATTGCGCGTTCAAGCCGGCCGGCGGCGTGCGGAGCATCGCCTGGCGAGCGCACGTGCGGATGATGGCGGCCGCGCAGCCGTTCCTGTCGGGAGCCATTTCGAAGACGGTCAACATGCCGGCCGAAACGACGCCGCAGGATATCGCCGAGGCGTATCTCTGGGGCTGGCAGCTCGGGCTGAAGGCCATCGCCATCTACCGCGACGGTTCGAAGCAGAGCCAGCCGCTGTCGACCCGCAGCGAGGCGGACAAGGCGGCCGACAAGGAAGGCCAGCGGCCGCGCCGCGAGCGGCTGCCCGACACGCGGCAGTCGATCACCCACAAATTCAACGTGGGCGGCCACGAGGGGTACATCAACGTCGGCCTGTACCCGGACGGGCGGCCCGGCGAACTGTTCATCACCATGGCCAAGGAAGGCAGCACCGTCGGCGGACTGATGGACTCGTTCGGCACGGCCATTTCGCTCAGCCTGCAGTACGGCGTCCCGCTGGAGGTGCTGGTCAACAAGTTCTCGCACACGCGTTTCGAGCCGATGGGTTACACGACAAATCCGGATGTCCGGATCGCCAAGAGCGTGGTGGACTACATCTTCCGCTGGCTGGGGATCACCTTCCTGGCCGGCTACCGCGAGGCGCAGCACGGCCTGCCGGAACCGGGTGAGCGAGGGGATACGGGCCAGCGGGATGCGGGGGGCGAGTCGCGAGGCAGTGCCAACGGCACGAGTGCCTCGGCGGCGGGCGGTTCGGCGGGGGCCAGTTCGGGCACGCACACCAACGGCGTATCGCCCGGTGCCGTGAAGCCGGCCAAGGCTCGGCCCGCGGTGGACGCCGACCTGCTGCAACGGGCCGGCGTGGCGCTGAAAGTCGACAAGAACGGCAGCCGCCTGGGGCTCAGCGAACAGTTCGCTCAGTTCCAGAGCGACGCGCCGAGCTGCGATAACTGCGGGGCGATTACTGTGCGGAACGGGAACTGTTACCTCTGCCACAACTGCGGCAACAGCATGGGGTGCTCCTAAGTAGTAGTAGCATGGGCTTCCAGCGTAGCATGGGCTTCCAGCCCGTGAACCGCAGCGTGTAGCATGGGCTTCCAGCCCGTGCCCCATAGCACCCGTGCCGCGAACAGTACAGCTTGAGTTGCTCGTAACGGACTAACTGGGCGGGAGGCCCCGAGCAACCAGCTTATCCACGGGGCGGGTGTCGCGTCATCGGGCGCGGCACCCGCCTTGGTTTGACTTGAGGCAGCCGCCGGACGCCTCGTTCCCCAGCAAGGTGTTCAGGCCATGCCCTCATCGGGCCGACCTCGGTTCGCGATCACCGTCAGGCGCCGCACTCGCGACGATTGGATCCGTTGTCGGCGATGCGGGTACGAGGGTCGGGTGCTGGAGCGCCACCTGCCGTACCGCTGGTACTTCCTGCCGGTGGGGTTCGTGATCGGCTGCACGGGAGTCGGCCTGATCCTGCTGCTGCTGGCCGTCATCTACCTGGGACGCTGGACGTGGCCTTGTTGCCCGCAGTGCGGGGCCGCCAGCCGGCTGGCCGGTTGGCGTGGTCCACCCACGCCGGCGGCCGAGGATGTGTGGCGCGCGGCGGCGGAGCGGGACCGGCGGGAGTTCCACCAGACGCGGCTGGCTCTGACCGGTCTGCTCGGCCTGCTGCTGGGCATCGCCTGCCTGTACGTGCTGATGCAGATGTGGTTCGGGTGAAGGCTGAACTCCTACCCCTACCTCCGGAATCTTGCCACGCGATTCATGGCGCCACCAGCGACTGAAGTTGCACTTCCGCTTGGCGGATAAACAAGCGGGCCTGCAGACTTCTCGCCTCTTCGATGGCGATTCTCAGATCGTTCTCAGCTCCCTCGCGATCCCCTTGCTCCATTCGCATGAGGGCCAGCCAGCGAAGGGCCGCCGGCAGGAACAAGAGTTCGCCTCGCTGCCGGGCTTGCTCAATCGCTCCTTCGATCAGGCGCAGGCCATCCGAACGTCCCAGTGCGCACGCGGCCACACCCTGAAAAGTGCGCCAAATGGTCAAGAGATCCCGGCCCCCGTCTTCCCACAATTCGATGAGTTCAGTGATCGTCGGATACAATCGCTCCACCAGGGGTTGTTCGGCGGCGATGTTGGAAGTCTCGCCAGGAACGCCCAAACTTGGATCGGAAGCTTCCTGTAGGCCACGGGATGCGCGAATGTGCAGTGGTTCCTTCCAGGACTGGCCGACAGCCGCGCATGTCCACACGAGCCTGCTCATCAGAAGCCAGCGCTGTCCGCTGCGAGTCCGCTTGATGCCGAACGCCCGGCCCACGTCCTCCATGGCCTGCTCGTACTCTTCGAAGAAGAGCGACAGCAGGCCCTGGTAGGCGTGGGCAATCGTCTGGCTGGCCGGATCCTTGACCTTGGTGGTCCAAGCGATGGCATCTTGCATCAACTTCTGTCCCTTTGCGTAATTGTCATCGACAATACTCAGACCAATTCCGAGAAGTGCTTTGCAGCACCCGCCCCCGCAGTGGGAACCGAACTTGGGCGAGCCATCGAATCGGACATTGGCCGTCTCTTGACGCCGACAGATCTCGCGCCCCTTTTCCGCGACTTGGACCAGATCCTTCAATTTGCCCGCTCCAAACAGGCTGACAGCTAGCACATGCTGGACTTCGAGCCGCAGTTCAGGAGACTGGCAAGTCTCAGAAACTGGCAAGCGCGCCTCCAGCTTCTCAGCGAACTCCTCGGCGATGATGAGTTTGGGGGCCCAGCGGTTTAAGAAGGACCAATAGGAACGATTCAAGGCGAACAGGTCGATGGGCTTGCCCGCCAGCGGCTGCGTCTGTTGGGAGGCTTCGAGCAGTTCTTCGGCCTCCCTGGGCAATGCCTGGTCGCTGGCAAACGCGCCGCCAGGCAATGCCAGGCAAAACGTCACCACTTCGGCCCAGAGCTGGGGAGTGCAACCCGGAACATTCGCGGCTTCCCCGTCGAGTAGCAACCGGCGGGCCTCCTTGATGCGCTCGGCGGCCACGTCCGTAAAGCCGGCCTCGTAGGCTCGGCCGGCTACGATCATCCAAAGCTGGACCAGATGCGGTAGCAGACCTGGCGGCAGCTTGTCCACCGGTTGCCCTCGCAGGCAATTGCAAACCAGTATTTTCCGGCGAACGGAATCGAGGGACTGACTATGAGCATTCAGGCGTCGCTGCAACACCGTGGCAAAGATGCCCTTGACAGGTGACCTCAGGTCTGTGGACGGCGGGATCAGGTCCGCCGCCTTGCGCCAATGCCACTGAGAAGCGAAACTGATTTCACGGTACGTGTGGGCGGGGCAGGCGACGTCCGCCAGGCGGCCGGTTACTCGCAGCACGCCCAACCGTAAAAGGTTCGCACAGGCGACCTCAAATCGCCGGCGCAAGTGGCGTTTTGTGACAGCCGGTCCCGTGGAGTCTGCAAGCTGAGTGACCAATTCGCACCAGACGTTGCGTAGCCAACTGCGCAGTGCGTCTGGACCGATTTCCAGGGCAATCGCCAGCAATTGCCGGTCGTCGTCCGTGAGTTTTCTCCACCATTCATCCTGTTCACCGGAATTGGCTATGTCCGGAAGGACGCTCATGCCGTCGTGGAAGCCCTTCCACTCTTCCGCGAATTTCGGCACGTGCCCAGCGTCGCACGTGACCAACAGCGTCACGCACTCCGCACCAGCGAGCTCTTCTACAAGCTGTCGCGTCGCGCAGTCCGCCGCGTGGAGGTTGTGGACTACCAGCGTCAATCCATGGGCTGCGTTCTCCACCCGGAAGCACTTGGCAGCACTCTTGAAAGTTGCGATCAGGCGGCTTGTCACTTCCTCATACTGCCCCCGATGCAGTTCGCCACCCAGCAGCAAGGCTTCGAGCAGGGAGGTGTAGTCGGACTGCCGTGCCTCATCAGCCCCCGAAAACCTGGCGACCCAATCGGCGATGAGGGATCTTAACCGGCCGATCGCATTCTCGTCGGGGCTCTTCCGATTCAGATTGATCCAATACCGCAGCGCGGTGACCACCGGATTGAGCAGATCCTGTTGCCGTCCCTCAAGGCAATCGAGAAACAACTGGCCATCGGCAGAGCCGTTTCGTTGTGCCCAGCGCCGCAGAGCATAATCCCAATAGCAGGCAGCGTGGTCGTCGTTCGTTCGAATGAGAAAACACAAACCTGGCGAGATCTTCTCATCCCGCTGGCGATTGACTTCGGTCATCAGTTGCTTGTAGGCCGCATTGATCTCCTCGTCCAGTTGATGGTCGGCCGCGCCGATCGCATCGGGCGTCCAGTGAGGCAGGGGGACATTGGACCAGAGGCGGTACGCCGGGCCGTACTGGTTAAAGTCGGCCAGCGGCTCGCAATGAAATTCGTGCCGCAGCAGCTTATACGTGCGGCGGTCGACCAGCAAACCGCCAGTGGGCTCCACCGTCTTGTCGGCTGAGTCGGAGTACTCGCTTGCCAGCTTCCAGGCGTGAATCAGATCGGCTGACAAGCTCAGAGTTGGTTGCCCTGATACTTGGCTGGCCCGCTCGACGATCAAGGCCGCCCTCAGCTCCGGGCTACTCTCCCCTGTCGCTTGCCACGCCCACCGGGCCGCCGCCACCAGAAGACCCAGATCCTCGGTGTCCAACTTGCTGTCCGGCTCAGCAAACTTCCTGCTGAAGGCCAGAGTCTGATGGCCAAGCGTCGTAGTTCGGGTCCAGGCCTTGTCAGGCCCATTGGCCATGTCAGGAAAGTGCTTTTCGGCCGCTTTCGAGTCGCTGGCTCGCAGCAGCAAGCTGGCACTCCACTGCTCATCGGGAGGCAAAAGGGGGCCGGCCGGCGCTTCGAGTGCAGCCCACTGCAGGTAGAGCACAACCCCTTTGCCCCGTTTGGTCAGCAACATCTCTGGATAGCAATAATGCTGGCTGCCGGCCGCCCAATGGTAGCGGCCCTCCAGGTTGCGCTCGGTACTCCTGGCCAGTTTCTGGAGTGCGCGATTCCACTTGGAGAGGTACGTGTCCACCGACTTTGAGAGGGAAGTCTCGTACACGACCTGGCACGCGTCGCTCTGGTCCTGCTGCTGGCCCGCCTGGTCGCGCAGCGCCTGGTAGAGGCCTTTGTGCCCACCCGACGACATTCCCAACCGTTTCATGTCGGCCAGCAACGCGCGGTCCCATTCCGGAAGCGAAAGGACCTCCGCCGCCGACAAGACTTTGCCTTCCCTCACCTCCATTGTCGCCCCTCCAGCTAAGTGTCCACTGCAGGGCAGCACACCAGGCCCTGGCGTCCAACTTGCCTTGGGCTCAGCCGCCGCTTGGTGCACCGCCATGCCACGGCAACATCGACTTCGCTTGCCCAGCGTGCCTTCGCTTGCCCAGCTCGAACAGAGCAGCATTTTCAGTCGCCCTTCAACATGGCAGACGCCGGTTGGCCATTCAAGGCAATTTCGGGTTTGGCGGGCAACTTGCCCGGAGTTGCCCGCCAGCGAGCCTGATTGCCTGCGCATTTCAGCTCCCGCCTCCCCGCGGCGCGGCGCGAAGACTTCAGGTCGACGCCGCGATCGTCCTCAGTCAACCGGCGTCCCCTTTTCTGTTCTGACCACGGCCTTCACGTCGCACAGCCTGCCGGTTTGACCCGGAAAGTTTTTGCGGAATTTGCGCGCAAATCCGCGGCCGGGCCCGCGTGAAGTCTTGCGGACAGTGAGAGCAACCCACGGCGGGAGCCATGGAACTGGGCGCAGCCGACTGTTGACCGGAGCGTCCATTTTTTCGCGCAGTCGTCGAATCCAGGGAGAGCTCAAGATGGCAGAGGATCGCAATCGGAAGGGCAACCGTAAAGAGCGGCAGCGACGGAACAGGAAGTCGAATTCGACCGGTGGCCAGACGACACCTGGCGGGCCGGATGCACGCCAGGACAACGACGTCCACGATACCAGCCCGGCACCTGACACGCCGAATGGAACGAGCGAACAGGTCGCCGGCAATCGAGCCAACGGCGAGCAGCGACACAACGGCAGCGACCAGCCGCTGGATCCTCATCAGGAGTTTTGTTTGAACCTGCAGCACTTCGCAGTACTGGTCGCCTGTGTGTTGCGGAAGACATTCCAACTTCCCTGGCACGACGTGGAGGACCTGGTCCAGGACGTGCTGCTGAAGTGTCACAAGCGAGCGGGGGCCGGCATTCGGATCTGGCCCTCCTACGTCGTGAATCTGGCCAAGCGCCGCGCGATCGACGCCTACAGAAAAAGGAAACGTAGAGGCCTGATCCTACCCCTGGAGAATATTCAAGTCACCGACCCTCGTAGCGGACGGGATTCCTCCGCGCATCGCACGATTTGGAGTTTTCGCTGCGACCCCGATTCGCCGGAAGCGAAGTTGATCAAGGACATCGATGGGGATCCGACCGTGTTCAAACAGAACGGAGAATGGAACATCGAGGCGCTGCGACGCATCCTGAAGCTTTCTCGCCGGAAGACGCAGAATCTGCTGGGGCAGGTCAAGACGCGAATGAGTGGTGGTTTCTAGTGTCAGAGTTTCAAGTCCAATCCAAGTCGATTTCTCCCAGGAGCAAACTGATGGCAAGGCAACGACATACCGTACCGGTCGGCGGCCCGCCAGTCCGGCCCGAATCATTGAGCGCAGCGCTCGCGGCAGCCAGCCAGGGCCTGCCCGAACACGAGCTGAAGTACATCCAGGAGGTGCTCGTACCGCGAATCCTGGCGAACGTGCGGTCGAGGGGCATGCTGTGCTGCTTGGAACCCGCCACGATGCCCGAGGAGGGCGAGCAGAGCGACACGACGGAGAGCGAGGATCGACTGGCGATCGCCTGCCCGTTGTCCGCAGCCGGTGTCGTGTCCCAGAGCTGCGAAACCGCAAACGGTAAACACCGCGCGGATGTGATCCAGGCTGATGGCTCCCCCATCGTGGCCGCCTGACGCGAGCTACCCGATTCAACACCTCACAGCCGAACGATCGAAGGAAACTTGAACATGTCGCACCACACCCTGTACCAGATGTCCCGCGTGACCCTGTCCGACCCGTTGGCCAGCCGCCGCCTGGCCTGCCCGTTCTGCGGCCAGTCGCGGTCCGCTCAGGACTGGCTGCGCGCCGGCTTCGAGTGCAACTGCGCGAGCGGCGAGGATCCCGCCTGCGTGTTGCAGACGTTTCGGGTGGAGCCCGATGGCCGGCTGGTGCGCGAGCCGGTGGCGGAGTTCTGGAACCTGTACGAGGCGGCGCAGCGGGCCGGCCAACAGACCCCTCGGAACTGCCGGACCCGGACCGTGGCTCGCTGGTCGGACCTGATCGAGTGGCTGCATCGCACGGCCGCCTCGGTGGGCGGAGCGCTGCGACCGGCCTGGCTGCGGATGCAGCCCCAAGGGTAAATCGGCTCAAGTTACGGCAGTCGTCCGGCCGATACTGGCCGCATGATGCCCGATGCACTACCCCTGGGTCTGGCCACTGGTCCGGCGACACATGTGATCACGTCCCAGCAACTGTTCGGTCCGTCGCGGGTGACGGATCGGTCGCTGCTGCCGAGGATCTTTGAGTTCCGGGCTAGCGTCTGGTCCGAGACGCTGGGGCGCGGGGCCAGCCCCTTCCCGGCCGGTTCGTGGCAGGACGCCTACGACGACGCGGCCGAACACTGGATCGTCCGCGACATGGCCGGACGGATCGTGGCCGCGGCGCGGTGCAGCGTGCACGAGCGGCTGGAGGAGTTGGACGAGGCCGAAGTGTACCTGCCCTGGAATTTGGGTCCCGGACCGTATGCCGCTCCGGCCCGAGTCGTGGTCTGCCCGCGGTACCAGGGCCGCGGCCTGGCCTGGAAGCTGCTGATCGAGCAGGATGCGTTCGCCGAACAACATGGCGCTCGGCTCGGCCTGCGCCAAGCCTCGCCCGGCATGGTTCGGCTGCTCCTGCAGCGCCACTGGCGAATCCTGGGCCCGGGACCGGCCGACGAGCGGTTTCCGGGCGTCGAGTTCCAGGTTGCCGTCCGCGACTACAGCAACTGATCCAATTCGTCCACCAGCCGGCCGAAGTGGGCCAGCGCGGTGTCGACCGGCTGCGGCTGCTCCATGTCGACGCCGGCCCCGCGCAGCAGGTCCAGCGGATACTGGCTGCAACCGCCCTTGAGGAAACTCAGGTAGTCGTTCAATTCGCGCTTGCCCCCGTCCAGCACGCGGTGCGCCAGGGTGATCGCGGCCGACAACCCGGTGGCGTACTTGTAGACGTAGAACGCCCGGTAGAAATGCGGGATGCGGAAGCACTCCAGCGACAGTTCCTTGTCCAGCGTGAACTCCGGACCGAAGTACGCCTCCAGCAACTGGCGATACACGTCCTGAAAGGTCTTGACCGTCAGCGGCTGGCCCTCCTCGGCCATGGCGTGCGTCAGCTTCTCGAATTCGGCGAACATGGTTTGCCGGACAATCGTGCCGCGGATCCCGTCCAGTTCGCGGTTGATCAGATACGCTCGCTGGCGGTCGTCGCCGGCTCGCGCCAGCAGGTGCCGGCTGAGCAGTTGTTCGTTGAACGTGCTGGCCACCTCGGCCACGAAGATCGTGTAGTCGTAGTACGTGTACGGCTGGTGTTCGCGGGAGTAGTACGTGTGCATCGAGTGCCCGGCCTCGTGCGCCAGCGTGAACACGTCGTCGAGCACTTCGGGTTTGTAGTTCATCAGGATGTACGGATCGCCGTCGTACGATCCGCAACTGAACGCGCCGCTCTGCTTGCCCTGGTTCGGGTACCGGTCGCACCAGCGGCCCAGCAATCCCTTTCGCAACGTGTCGCAGTAGGCGCTGCCCAGCGGCCGCAGGGCGTCCATGACCAGCTCGACCGCTTCGTCCCACGTGTGCCGGACTTCCAGTTCGCTGAGAATCGGCACGTACGTGTCGTAGTGATGGATCTCCTTGAGCTTCATCTTCCGCCGCCGCAGATCATAGTAGCGATGCACCAGCGGCAGATGGCGACGGACCGACGCGATCAGGTTGTCGTACACGCTCTGCGGCACGTTGTCCGGAAACAAGGCAGCGTCCAGCGAGCTGGGATAGCCGCGGGCCCGGGCGTAATAGGCATCCTTCTGGATCGAGCCGCTGAGCGTGGCGGCCAGCGTGTTCTCGTGGGCGGCGAACTGGGCGTAGTATTGATGGAAAGCCGTCCGCCGCACGCCGCGCTGGGGTGAGACCAGCAACTGCATGAAGGTGGCGTTTCCCAGCTCGACCTGCTCCCCCAGCTCGTTCTTGACCAGTCCGAACTTCAGGTCGGCGTCCAGCAGTTGCCGGAACGCCCGGCCGGCGGCCCCGGCCATTTCGCCCTGCATGGCCAGCAACTGCTCTTCTCGCTTGCCCAGCGTGTGCGGCTTGAAGTGCCGCAGGCGTTCGACCAACAGACGGTACGGCCGCAACTCCTTGGCTTCCAGGAACTGCTGGATCTTGGCCGTGCTGAGCGCCATGATCTCGGGACGGATAAAACTGGCGGCCTCGGCCAGCCGAGTGGCCAGGTTCTGAAAGCGCGACTGCATCGCCTGGTACTGGCTGTCCGTTTGATCTTCGGCGGTCTTCAAGAAGGCATACGTTCCCAACCGCTCGGCCAGCCGATCCACCTGCTCGTCATGGCGCAGACAGGCGGCCAGCGCCGCCGCGCCGTCGCCCAGCGTGCCGCGAAACTTGTCGAACCCGCTCAGCTTCTTGCGCAGCTTCTGGAAGTCGGCTTCCCAGGCCGCGTCGTCGGCGTACAGGCTGGCCAGGTCCCATTGGTCCCGCGCGGGAACGTCCTTCCGCGCGGGCAGGCGTTTGACAGTGGTCATCGTTCGGGATGCTCCGTACTTCGGTTCGGTCTTCTGGCTACTGTTCGGCCTTCTGGTCACGGTCCACTCAGCGGGGCTCGTCGGGAATCTCAATCCACCGCCCCTCGGCGTGCGACTGCAACACGGCATCGGCGATGGTTTGAGCCCGCAGGCCGTCGTAGTAGCTCGGCACCGCCTCCCGCCCCTCCACAATCGCCGACACAAACTCCCAAACCAGGTCGTAGCGGAACACGGTGGCCGGTTCGCCTTGAGCCGGATCGCGGGGACTGCCAGCCGGCTTGAGAAACTCGGCGGGCACGTCCACCGGCGCCAGGTCCTGGCCCGTGCGGCCCAGCAGGATCCGGTTCGGTTCGTGTAGCCGGTAGACGGCCGAACCCTCCGCGCCGTTGATCTCGGCCCACTCATGCCCGAATCCGTTCAGCCCGTACCCCTTGGCCAGCGTCGTGCCCTCCCAGACACCCACCGCACCCGACTGGAACTCGCCAATCAAGCTCGACCAGTCATCCACTTCGGACGGCGGGCAAGGACGGCCATCGGCCGTGCGGTCCCGAGGAGCAAAGCGGGCCACCGCGCCGCACACCCGCCGAAGCGGTCCCAGCAGGTCGATGGCAAAATCGATCCGGTGGATTGTCATATCGAACAGGTCGCCCGCACCGGCCTGCTGGCGGTATTGCCGCCAACCCCAACTGGCCTCCGGCAAGTCCAAGAACCGCTGGCTGCGGAAATGACGCGGCTCGCCCAGGGCTCCGCTCTTGAGCAGGTGCCGCAGATAGCGCATCGAGGGCGCGAAGCGATAGGTAAAGGCCGTCATGTGGACCACGCCGTTTCGCCGGGCGGCCTGGTACATCTCGCGGACTTCGCCGGCGTGCAGGCCAAGCGGCTTCTCGCACATCACGTGCTTGCCCGCCTGGACGGCCGCCAGGCTGATCGGCCGGTGGGTGAAATTGGGCGTGGCCACCACCAGCGCATCCACCTCCGGGTCGCGGCACAATTCCTCGGCCGACTCGTACAGGCGGTCAACGCCCCAGTCCGCCCGCCGCTGTTCCAGCAACTGGCGATTCGGGTCGCAGACGGCGACCAGTTCGGCCCGCGGATCCAGCCGGATCGCCGGCACATGATGGTAATCACTGACGGCCCCCGCTCCGACGATGGCCACGCGCACAATTTTCATCCACTTGTCTCCCGCGACCAGTCCGGCGACCCGGCGAGTGGCCCCGGCTATTGATGCGTATTCTAAATATTTGCCAGCGAACAATTTGAATCGAACGTGCGTGCAGCCTACGCATTTCCCTCGGCCCCCTCAAGCGGTCGGACATCGGGAAAAACCGCACCTCAACCCCCAAGCAGGGGTGTCCGGCGAGTTACTGGTCGAATACATTGAGTTATCGTTCAAAAGGAAAATCCGGGCGGGGTATCTGGTCCGGATGAAAACCCTCGCGAAAGAAAGCGACTACTGACCATGTGCCTGCTGGCAATCCAATATAAGCTGGTTCCAGAATCCCCAATTCTGGTGGCAGCGAACCGGGAGGAATTTTACGATCGCGTGTCCCAGGCTCCGGCCATTCAATCGGGCAAGCCGCGAGTGCTGTGCGGCACCGACCAGCGGGCCGGCGGAACGTGGCTGGGAGTGAACCAGCACGGGCTGTTGGTGGCGGCCTGCAACCGACATCGGATGGTACAGCCGTTGGCTCCCACTTCGCGTGGCGTGCTGTGCCGGGACTTGCTGCGAGCGGGTTCGGCTCGCCAGGCCGTGGACATGGCGCTCGAGGAGTTGACTTCCGGCAAGTACGATGGTGTAAACTACGTGATCGCCGACCGGGAGACCGGCTGGGTGGTCCACGGCGGTGACGAACTGGAAGTGGTGGAACTGAAAGAAGGCTTGAGCATTGTCGGCAACCGAGACGTGAACGATCCGCGCGACGAGCGGGTGAAGTTGGCTCGCCGGTTGTTGACGCTGCAGACGCTGGATTCCCCGGTCAAGTTCCTGGCGGTGGCCAGCAAAGTCTTCGCTCGGCAACCGGCCGGTCCGGGTCGTCCGAGCATGATCCTGCGAGGCCGCACGCGGGGCACCGTCAGTTCCACCCTGTTGTCCCTGGGCCTGAAGCCGCGAGACGCCATTTATCAGTATGCGGCGGGAGCTCCGGACAAGGCCAAGTACGAAGACTTTTCTCCCTTGTTGCGTGACATCCTGAGCCGAGGATTGCGCGAATCGCGCTCCAAGGCAAAGGCCTGATCCACTGAAGTACCAGCCATGCCATCCTCATGCCCTGCCCGCCGGTTGTGGTTCGCGTTGAGTTTCCTGGGGATGCTGCTGGCGGTCACCGCGGCCAACGGGCAGGAGCGCCCGCAGATGCCGCGCGAGAACACGCGCGGCAGCGGGACGCTCAAGGGGTTGGCTCAAGGCCTGCTGCATGTCGAGACCAAGGAAGGCGACCAGTTGCTGCTGAAGGTGGAGGCCGGGCCGAACGAGCTGAGCCATACGGGTTCGGCCGACGTCAGTTGGCTGCGGCCCGGAATGCTGGTGCGCTTCACGGCTCGGCTGAGCAAAAAGGGTCAACCGCTGAGCGACGTCTCGGAGGTGACCGTATTCACGCCCCGCGAAAGTTCGCGGATCGGCATCTTCACGGAAGCAGCGCTCGGTGGCGGCGAACTGTTTGCCGAGCAGAATCCGGCGGCTGCCAAGGACAAGGACGACTCGGGAACCTATTTGGTCAGTGGCCAGCTAGCCGGTTTGCGGGGCGACAAGATGACGGTCGCGGCGGGCATGATCACGCTGAAACTGAAATTGGCCGAGGATGCCAAGGTGCAGTTCGATCTGGCCGATTATCGTTATGCCCAGCCTGGAGACGCGGTCAGCTTCGAGGGCTGGTACTACCCGATGGCCAAGAATCAGATTTTCGCTCGTCGCCTGGACATCACGGCTGCCCAGCCGCTGACGGGCGAGAAGAAACGCCCGCGCCCGCAGCCCGCCAAGGAGGCTTCCGGCCAGGACGAGCCCGCCAAGGAAGAGCCTGGCAAGGAGAAGGCGAGCGAGAAACCGAATGGCGCCGAGCCCGCCGCGGCTGACAACGCGAAGTAGGCTGATCCGCGCTATTCTTCTACAGCGCCTCGTTGGATGTGAGTCGTTACGACGCGTAGCCCCAAAGCGTCCGTGATTCCGGTTGTGCCGTCAGCGTAGCATGGGCTTCCAGCCCGTGATTCTGGTTGCGCCGGTGACTTCGCGATCTCTTGAGCGCCGCCGATGTTCCACCAGGCGTCTTGTGCCACGCCTGTGGCGAACAGACGGCATTTTCCCCATCCTGCCGAATCGACCCCAGAGGTCAATGGTCCGGGAAAGAGCCACAGGGACATCAAGCGGGACGGTGCTCGCCGAAGCGAGGGTCGCCCCCCGAACCCGCTCTGGTCACGAGCAGACGATGATCCAGCCGTTGGCCCGATAGCGGCCGGCCAGCCAGGACCAGGCCAGTTGCTGGTGGCGGCGCGGGTCCAGCGGAATCCATTGCTGCCGGGCAAAGCCGCACCGCCGCAGATCGCGGCTCAGCTCGCCGCGGCGAAACACGTGCAGGAACATCTGGCTAACGCCGCGGTAGGGAAACACGCGATCACCCAGTTCGAAGTCCCGGCTGAGCCACGAGCGGGCCAGGCTGCCGGCGACCCAGGCAACGCCGCCCGGATCGTACAGGTTGAACCACAGGTTGTGGACGTGCAGTACGAAGGCGCCGCCGGGCCGGACGATGCGCCGCACATGCCGCAGCAACTGCCGGCGGTTCTCGCGGCCCCGGATCATGCCCAGGGTGCTGAACAGCGAGCAAGCGTGATCGACACTGGCGTCGGCCAGCCCATCGAGTTCGACCAGGTTGGCTCGCAGGCCGCGGATCGGCAGGTCGGCATCCTGCGCCTTGCGGCGGACGATGCGCAGCATGGCCTGGGACAGGTCGATGGCCAGGCCGCGATAGCCGGCTTGCGTTACGCGGACCAGGGCGCGACCCGTTCCACAGCCCAGATCGGCGACCCATTGGCCCGGGCACCCGCCATGAGCCGCAAGGCTCCGCAGCAGAACTTGCTCGTCGAAATCGAACAGCCGGTGCCCCGCGAAATAGTTGTCGTAGTCGTCGGCGATATGGCGCAAGTGCACATATTCCCACAGGCCTCGCGGCACTCCCCGCGGCAGTTGCCAGGGGGCGGGAGCCGGTCGGGGCGCGAGTGCTGCGGGCGCGCCTGGCGCTGTGGCCGCGCCTGGGGCCGCGGGCGCGCCTGGCGGCTCACGTTCCGTGGCGGGCGCCTGAAACGGCTGAACTTGATCGGACGCGGAGCTCGCCTCAGGCGAGCTGGAACGGTCGCATGCCAATGTGAACACTCCCCGGCGTCCCGTTGCTGGTCGGATTCGAGGCCATTATAATTCGCGGCGCTTGTTCGGCTCCCCGATCGAAATATCACCCGCCCAGGGACGTATCTTACCAGCGAAGCTGAGTATCAAGACAAGCGATCGACACACAAGGAGATCAAACGTGGCAATTCGCGTAGCAATTAACGGGTTTGGACGCATCGGCCGATTGACGTTCCGGAACCTCGTGAGCCGGCCGGACGAATTCGAAGTCGTTGCCATCAACGATCTTACCGACAACAAGACGCTGGCCACGCTGCTCAAGTACGACAGCATCCATCGCCGCTTCGACGGGCAGGTGGCGTATGACGACGAGTCGTTGACGGTCAACGGCGTCAAGATCCGGGCCCTGGCCGAACGCAATCCGGCCCAGTTGCCCTGGGCCGCGATGAAGGTGGACGTGGTGATCGAAAGCACGGGGATCTTCACCGGCCGCGCCACGGGCGAGAAGGCGGGCTATGACAGCCACCTGCAGGCGGGCGCCAAGAAGGTGATTCTCAGCGCGCCGGCCAAGGACGGCGCCGATCTGACGTGCGTGATGGGCGTCAACGACAACAAGCTGACGCCGGCGATGAACTGCGTCTCGAACGCCAGTTGCACCACCAACTGTCTGGCTCCGGTGGCCAAGGTGCTGCACGAGTCGTTCGGCATCGAGTCGGGTCTGATGACGACCGTCCATGCCTACACCAACGACCAGAACATGCAGGATCAGCCGCACAAGGACCTGTATCGGGCCCGGGCGGGCGCGCAGAACATCATTCCCACCAGCACCGGGGCGGCCAAGGCCGTGGGGCTGGTGATTCCCGAACTGCAGGGCAAGCTGACCGGGATCGCGATGCGGGTTCCGGTGCCGACCGGCAGCGTGGTCGACCTGACGGTGAACCTGGGCCGAGCGGCCTCGGCCGCCGACATCAACGCGGCGATCGCCGCGGCGGCCGCCGGCCCGCTCAAGGGGATTCTTTACTACACCGAGGACCCGATCGTGTCGTCGGACATCATTGGCGATGCGCACAGCTCGATCTTCGCCGCGGACTTCACGCAAGTCCTGGGCGGCACCGGCAAGCTGGCGAAGGTCGTGAGCTGGTACGACAACGAGTGGGGCTACAGTTGCCGGACCGCGGACCTGGCCGCCAAGATCGGCAAACTGCTGTGACCCCGGTGCACTTCACCCAGTTGGACGTGCCCGCGCCGCACTGGGACGAAGTGCGGGAGCAGTACGACCGGCTGGTCGCGGACCTGGAGTCGGCGGCTGGCGCCGATCAGGCCGTCGCCGTGATCGAGCGCTGGGACCAGTTGGCGCGGCGGCTGGAGACCTGGAGCAACCTGACGCACCTGCGGTTCGAGCAGGACACGCGTAACCCCGCCTATCGCGAGGCCCGCCAGCACCGCGACCGGATGTGGCCGCGGCTGACGGAACTGTCGGTGGACTTCAAGCGGCGGTTGCTGGCCAGCCCGTTCCGCTCGCAGCTTCAACAGCGGTTTGGCGCCAACGCCTTCCAGCTCTGGACGGCTCAGGTCACCACGTACGATCCGGTGATTGAGCAGGACGTGGTGCGCGAATCGGAGCTGGAAGCGGAATACACCGGGTTGCTGGCTTCCGCCGAACTGGAATTCGACGGCCAGCGGTACAACCTGCCGGGGATGCTCAAGTTTCGCGAGGATCCGCGACGTGACGTGCGGCACGGAGCCGAGCGGGAGCGGTGGGGCTGGTATGGCGGGCAGCGCGAAACGCTGGACCGGATTTACGGCGAGATGGTCGACCTGCGGCACGCCATGGCGGGCAAGTTGGGTTTCGGGGACTTTGTCGAGCTGGGTTACCAGCGGATGCTGCGGATCGACTACGGCCGGGAGGAGGTGGAGCAGTTCCGCCAGGCTGTTCGTAGTCAGGTGACGCCACTGGCGGCGGAGTTGAATCGGGCGCGGGCCGCGGAGCTGCAACTGCCGCAACTGCGGTGGTGGGACGAAGGCCTGTTTGCGACCGGCGGGAATCCGGCCCCGCAGGGCGACCACGACTGGCTGATCGAACAAGCGCGGCGGATGTTCGCCGAGCTGGGTGGCGGCCTGGATGAATTCTTCGGGCTGCTGGTCGATGCCGGGCTGCTCGACCTGAAAACCCGCGAAGGCAAGGCGGGCGGCGGGTTCTGCACGTCGCTCGACCTGTTCGGCGTACCGTTCATCTTCGCCAACTTCAACGGCACCAAGGGCGACGTCGAAGTGTTCACGCACGAGATGGGGCATGCGTTTCAGAACTACCTGAGCCAGTCCCAGCCGCTGCTCGACTACATCTGGCCCACCTACGATTCGTGCGAAATCCACTCGATGAGCCTGGAGTTTCTCACCTGGCCCTGGATGGAGCTGTTCTTCGGCCAGGCTGCCGAACAGTTCCGTCGCATCCATCTGACCCAGGCGCTGCTGTTTCTGCCCTACGGCGTGGCCGTCGATCACTTCCAGCACCTGGTGTACCAGCGGCCCCAGGCGTCCGCGGCCGAACGCCACGCGATGTGGCAGTCGGTGGAGCGGATGTACTTGCCCTGGCGGGACTATGGCGATCTGGAACATCCGGCCGGCGGCGGCTTCTGGCAGTCCCAGCGGCACATCTACGCCTCGCCATTTTACTACATCGACTACACGCTGGCCTTGACCTGCGCCCTGCAACTCTGGGTCCGCAGCCGCCAGGACCGCCCGCGAGCGATGGCCGACTATCTGGCCCTGTGCCGCGCCGGCGGTCGATTGCCGTTCCAGCAGTTGGTGCGTTCCGCCGGGCTGATCAGCCCGTTTGAACCGGGCTGCCTGACCGAGGTGGTGGACCAGGCCCGCGACTATCTGCGAAGCGGTTGAACCGGGCAGCCGCGAAGCAACTTCGCTCAGCCGCCACCCTCTCCCCGATCCTCCGGCATCTGCCGATCGGCCACCTGGCGGCCGGCCGCGTCGACGACTTGCGACGGGTCCAGATCGTGCGGCACGCCGCCTGGGTCCGAGACCACGACGTGGAAATGAGCCTGGATCCAGCGGCCCGCGGCCTGGCGATACCAGGTTCGGCAAACGGGGATCAAGAACGAGATGCCCAGCAAGTCGGTGAGCATGCCGGGTGTCAGCAGCAAGGCTCCGGCCATCAGGATGAACAACCCGTCCAGCAGGGCCGCCGCCGGCATCTGGCCGCGAGCCAAATCCTGCTGGATCCGCCGATAGGTGCGCAGGCCCTGGGTCTGCACCAGCAGCGTTCCGGCCAGGCCAGTGACGACCACCAGCAGCAGGCTGACCCACCACCGCGTCAGCTCCGCCAGCAGCAGCAGGAAGGTCAGTTCCAGCAGCGGTACGACAATGAACAGCAGCAGGAGTCTGGCCAGCACAACGGTCTCGCCGGATTCTGTCGACGCACCAGCTCGATCGGGATCGCGCGTGCAAGTCGGCGCCTAGCGACCGCCGGCTGCGCGGGGTGCGCGAATTCTAAGTTGCCGTATCGACATGCTCGGATCGTTCGCAGCCCGCCGATTCTCGCACGGCCCTGTCCCTCAGGCAAGCCGCCTCGCGGCGCCCGGCGTTCCGTCGGACACGCGCCGCGTTTGCGAGGAACGCCTCTTTCGACGTCATTGGCGGCGATGGCAGGAGGGCCCGTGCTGCCAGGCCCGTCACGCCTGAAGTATTTACTAATATGTGACTTACGCCTAAGGACCAGCCTTTGAGCCGAGTTTCTCACCGGTCGCACACGATGACTCGCCAGCTTGTCGCTCGCCCACCCGACAGCTCATCTGCTTAACATTCGCAGCCACCCGCCGAAACAATCCGCAGAATCCTTAAACAAAATGCCATTAAGAAGCTTGACATTAGGTATTACACTCGGCACAATCCGTCAATTAGGTAGTTTAGGCGGTCTTCGCTGGCTTCGTTTCCCTGAGGATGCACCCATGATGTTTCGACGCAAGACCCAACAGAGCAAGCGGCGCCCGGCGCGCCGCGAAGGAAGACGGTTGCGGATGGAATCGCTCGAACAGCGGTTGCCGCTGGCGGGCAACGTGACGGCGGCCGTGTTTGGCGGCAACCTGATTATTACGGGCGACGTGGACGACAACGACATTACGCTGGACGACGACGGTCTGCCGGGCCGGGTGTCGATCACGCCCAACGGCACGACCACGCTGAATGGTGTTGGCGCTCCGCAGGTCTTCCAGGCCACGGGCGACATCCGGATTCGCATGCAGGCCGGCAGCGACACGGTTGACTTCAACGGTCTGGGCGGCTCGACCCCGCGCGACTTGCTGGTGGACCTGGGCAGCGGCGACAACGTGTTCACGCTGGACGACTACACGCTGGGCCGCAACCTGTACGTCAGCGCCGGCACGGGCCTGGACACGGTGAGTGTCGACAACGTGGACGCCTTCAACATGTCGATCCAGACGGGCGACGGCGGCACGGTCACGGAAATCATCAACGGCAGCACGATTGCCAACGACCTGCGGATCACCAACGGCGACGGCACGAACATCGTCCTCGTCGAGTCCGACCTGGTTGGCGGCGACGTGGCGATCCGCAATGGCGACGGCCTGAACGATGTTTCGCTGGTCGTGCCGGTGATCGACGACGACGTGCTGATCACCAACGGCGACGGCGACTCCTCGCTGTTGATCGGCGGCGCCACGATCGGCGACGACCTGGTGGTGCGCAGCGGAGTCGGCTTCCACGATATCCTGATCGACACCTCGCTGATCAACGGCGACGCGAACATCCGCAACGCGGCCGGGGGCGGACTGGTGACCATCGACTTCACGGCCATCCTGGGCAACCTGAACATCACCAACGCGGACGCGACCAGTACGCTGGTCATCGATTCGTTCGTGGGCGTGAACATCTGCAACCACGACGGTTCCGGCATGGGCTCATTCGCCCTGGTGGACAGCGACGTCGCGGGCGACGTGATGCTGGGCAGTCGGGACGGCGATTATGCCGTGATCATTGACGGTTCGACCGTCGGCGACGACTTGTCGGCTCGCAACGGCAACGGGAACAACGTCGTCTCGGTCCTCGACAGCAGCGTTACCGGCGACGTGAACGTTTCCAACGGCAACGGTGACAACGTGATCGCGCTGGGCGCCGTGGGCTTGCCCGTCGACGTGGATGGCCGCGTGTCGATCCGCAACGGCAACGGCGACAACACACTCAGCGCCGACGCGGTCGATATCGCCTTGGACCTGCTGCTCCGCAACGGCAACGCGGTGACCGGCAACACGACCGTGGCAGGCACGGCGGCGCCCGTCGTGGTCGGCCGCAACCTGCAGGTGTTCAACGGCAACGGCGGCAGCACCACGGTGCTGAATGCCGTCACGATCGGCATGAATCTGAGCATCACGACGGGCGACGGAGTGGACGTGATCGTGGCCACCGGTACGGCCCTGGGCGACCTGACGGTGGGCATGTTCACCAGCATCCAGACCGACAGCGGTGACGACGACCTGTCGCTGGGTACGGATGTGGCCGGAGCGACCGTGCTGAACGACCGGGTCAGCGTCCGGATGGGCGGCGACGCCGATAACGCCGTGGTGGGTGAGGGTACGGTGATCGACATCCTGAATTCGATCCTGGACGGTGGTCCCGGAGCGGTGGACGTGCTGACGGTGGTCGCCGGCACGGCGTTCGATCCGTTCCTGCCCGCCAACGCCGCTCGCCTGCGCAACTGGGAACTGATCTTCTAGCCCACGACCGCGGGCGGCTCGTGCCGCTCAACCAGATCCTCAAGGGGAACGGCCTCGTCCATGCCAATGGCCGGCCGGGCTCCCAAAGCCGACCTCTCGGCGCGCCGCATCCAGCAGGTCCCGGCCGCCGAGAGGTCTGGCGAATCTACGCTCGGCCAATAATATACCGATGCGGATCGACTTCCCGCCGCAGCACCTCCAGGTGTTCGGTCAACGGGGGCGACGTGGTTTCCAGGGGCCGGCGAACCAGCAGTTCAAAACCGGTGTGCTCCCGCACCTGGTCCAACGTCACTCCGGGATGCACCGATTCCACTCGCATGCGGCAGGTCGGGGCGTCAAAACCCAGCACGGCCAGGTTGGTAATCACCTTGTAGGGACCAGTACCCGCGGGCAGCCCGGCCGCCTCCCTCGCGCCGGGACCATGCAGGTATCCGGCCGTGGTGACAAAGTCCACTCGTTCGACAAACCGCCGCCGATCGTGGGGCGTGAGGATCATCGTCCGCCAGCAGAAGGCGCCCAGGTCGTTCGCTCCGCCGCTGCCCGGCAACCGCACTCGCGGCCGCCGGTAGTCGTCGCCGATCAGCGTGGAGTTCAAATTGCCGTAGGCGTCGATCTGCGCTCCGCCCAGGAACGTGTAGTCGACCATCCCGCGCTGGCAGGTCTCCATGATGTCGGCCATGCTGGTGGCCATCAGCCCGCGGTAGAACGTCCGCGAGTCGCCGACGCTGATCGGCATCCGCGGCAGCAGCGGGCCGACTCCTCCGGCTTCGAACAGCAGCGCCAGGTTGGGCGCGGTGGTTTTCTGAGCCAGCATGGCGGCGGCACACGGCGCTCCGGTGCCGACGACCACCATCGCGCCGTCCTCCAGCAGGCCGGCCGCCGCGCAGATCATCAGTTCCTTCGCCGAATAGCCACTCACTGCGATTCCCCCGGCAACTCCACCTCCGGCTCCAGCTCCAGCCGCCGCAACTGTTCCAGCCGCGAACGCCCGCCGCAGCGGTCCAGATACTCCACGAACTCCCGCGGGCCCAGAATATAGCGATCCAGAAACTCCCGGAAGCGGTCCAGATCCTCCTCCACTTGCAACCACTGCCGCAGATGCTGTTCGTCCGAAAAGTATTCGTACGGCATGTTTCCCGGATAGCTGCCGTAGGGCACTTCGCAAACCGCGTCCACGCAGAAGTACGGAATCGCGGTCAGCGTGGGATCGGAACGGATCACGTCGTTGTCGATCACCCGTTCGCAACTGATGAGCACACGGTGCGCCGCGCGAGCCAGGTGCAGGTCGGCCACCGACGTGCCGCGGATGCGGCAGTTGCCATAACAATCCGCCTCGTGGACGTGAATCACCGCCACGTCGGGCCAGAGCGCGGGCACGGCCAGCAGCTTCTGGCCCGTGAACGGGCAGGTCAGCTCGCGGGCCGCGCTGCGCCGCAGCGTGTCGGTGCCCGCCATGCAGCGAATCGGCAGAAACGGCACTCCCATCGCCGCCGCCTGCAGCCGCAGAGCCAGCGCGTAGTTGGTCCACTCGCACAGTTCGAGCTCGCCCGACTCGGCCACCCGCCGAGCGTGCGGTGACAGCCCGCGAGCTTCCAGGCCGACGATATACGCCGCATCCACCTGTCGCAGCAACTGCCCGCGACCCGTCTGATTGCCGGCGCACAGAATCTGGTAGTCGTGCGTCGCCGTGTGGCCGGCGAACCCGAGGCTCTGTTTGCCCTGCCGCAGTATCTCGTGCAGCAACGCGGTGGCGATCCGGTCGCCGCCAAAGCCGCCCGAGGCCAGATAGTCGCCATCGTGAACGAACCGGCCGACCGCTTCGCCGACCGACATCCGCTTGTCGACAAGTCCCTTCGGCTTGTCGCGGAACGCGCGCCGAGCTGCCTCGACGTCCGGCTGGCGAAACAACGGGCCCTCGGCGGTTGGCAAGTGGAATTCCATGAGCCGCGTTTCTGGTGGGCAAACTGCCGGTTGGGATGACAAATCAGTGGTCCGACACTACCGTTGGTTGGCCGGAACTGAAAACAACCCGCCGCCACCCAGCCCGCCGCCGCCGAAACCACCGCCGCCCGCCCCTGGTTGGTTCAATCCGCCTGGCAGGTCCGACCAGGCCTGCAACTGGCCGAGCAGCTTCCGTACCTGCCACTGCACCGCGCCGCGATGCCGCACAATCAACGCGCCGTCGACGGCCTGCAGCACGACTCCGTCGCCCGTCCAACTGTCGGGTTCCACCAGCTTTCGCACCAGCGGTTCAACATCCTCGGCGCGCAGGACCAGCGATCCCGTTTCGTCCCTCAGCAGCCGGTAGACCCGCAGTTGCAGCGGGTCGGCTGGCGGAACAGCGGCTGCCGCACCGACGGCCGATTCCGCGTTGGCGGCCGCCGCTCGCCGAGCGGCACGCATCTGATCGAGCAGCTCGCCGACCTCCCGCTGCACCGCTCCGTGATGGGACACGACCAGCACCGGCGGCGCCCGCAACACATCCATCCAACCGGGTCCTCCCACCGTGTCCCACGAGTCAACCTCGACCGTGCTGCGAATCGCACTCAGCAGCCGCTCGTACGGCTCGCCCCGACCTTCTTCGGCGGGCAAATCGTGCAACGGGAACAGCCGGGTCTCCAACGCCGCCTCGGCCGCTTCACGAGTGGTGATCAACAGCACTTCGTCCCGCACTTGCCAGGTCAAGTCGAGCGGCCGCAAGACGCGGTCTAGCGTCACACTCAACGGCAAACCAGCCGACCGCGCCGTCACCGGCAAGCCAGTGTCCAGTCCCGCATCGTTCAGCGCTCGTCGATCCATCACGATGTTGACCTTGGCGACATCCGCCAGAAACTCCACCACGTCGGCCAGCGGCGTCTCGATCGCATCCAGTTCGACCTTGACGTCCAGCGCCGCCAGCACTTGAGCGTCGTCCTCGGCTCCCAGGATCACCTCCCGCCGCGCGATGTCTGACGAGCCGTCCGCGTGCTGCCGAATCACTCGCCGGAAGCCGTCCAGCCAGCGGCGCAGTTCGTTGTGTACCTGTTCGGTCTGTGCAACGACCAGCAGTCCATACACCTCCTCGATCGCCGCCGGTCCGCCCACGTCGTCCCAACTGTCGGGCGCCACGGTGTAGCGGATCAGTTCCATCAGCTTCTCGGCCCGCTCCCCCGCGTCGTCATGCCGCCCGATCAGCTCGCCCAGCGGGTACACTCGGCGGACCAGCCGCGCCTGGGCCGCTTCAACAGTCGTAATCACGAGCGCCTCGTCCCGGATCGTCCAAGTCAGGTCGAGTTCGTGGAGCACATGTCGCAGCAGCGAGCGGGCCTTGACTTGCGACAAGCGCGCGGTCACCGGCTCGTCAACGCTCCACCCCCCGTCCTCCAGGGCCCGCTGATCCAACAGCACTTCGATTTTGAGAAAGTCGCTCAGGAATTCCGCCACCTCCGCCAGCGGCAGTTCCGTGAAGTCCCAGTTCCCACGCTGGTCGAGCGCGGCCAGGATACGGGCTCGAGCGGCGGTGGACCTGCCCGGCGGAGCGGAGTCGGTCCCAGCGACATCCGCCGCACTCTTCTCAACCTCCGAAGCAGGCTCCTGAGCGTCCAGGCGGATCGCCGGGCAGCAGCAGAATGGCAACAAAAGCCAGACACAAGAAAAACGAACGGCACGGTTCATCGGTTCATCCCCAACCCAGAGCCCCTGAGTGAGTCAGACAGGTCCGGCGGCCCAAGCGACCGGTAACCTGCGGTTATCGTAACCCCGCTGGCCGCGGGCGGGCAACCAGAATCTGGACTATCGACGCCATTCGCCGAACGAACGGCCACCGGCCCGCTATTCGTCGCGCTGCCCGCGGCGGATGGGCGGCGGTCGCGTTTCATCCACCAGAAACTTGTGCACGGTCCGCTGCTGGTACGTCTCGCCCGGCTTGAGGATCGTGGAGGGGAAGGCGGGCTGATTCGGCGAATCGGGGAAATGCTGGGTCTCCAGGCAGAAACCTTCATGCTGCCGGTAGCCCGCGCCGGCCTGGTCTCCGTCCAGGAAGTTGCCCGTATACAGTTGCACGGCTGGCTGGGTTGTGTGCACCTCCATGATCCGGCCGCTCTTGGGGTCCCGCACGCGGGCGGCAAACACCAGCTTGCCGTCCGGGTTGTTCAGCACGAAACAATGGTCGTAGCCGACTGGGTCGGCCTGGACGCGAAACAGATCCTGGCCGATCGGCTTCGGCGCGCGAAAGTCGAAAATCGAGCCGTCCACGTCGAGCTGCTTGCCCGTGGGGATCAGCGTGTCGTCCACTTCCAAATACCTGTTCGCAGCCAGTTGCAGTTCGTGGTCCAGGATCGTTCCCTGGCCGGCGCCCGCCAGGTTCCAATAGTTGTGGTTCGTCAAGTTGACCGGAGTTGGCTGGTCCGCCGTCGCCTCGAATTCGATCCACAGCTCGTTGTTGTTCGTCAGCGTGTAGGTCACCGCGACGTCCAGGTTGCCGGGATAGCCTTCCTGGCCGTCGGGACTGAGATAGCGAAACCTGACGCCCACCGAGTTGTCGGTTTGCAGCGGTTCCGCTTGCCATATGACCTTGTCCAATCCAACCAGGCCACCGTGCAGGTGATTCGGACCGTTGTTGGTCGCCAGGGTATACTGTTTTCCATCCAGGCTGAACTTGCCGCCCGCGATGCGATTGCAGTACCTTCCCACCGTCGCGCCGAAATACGGGTGGCGTGCCAGGTAACCGTCGACTGTCGGAAAGCCCAGCGTGACATTGGCCAGGCGGCCCACTCGGTCGGGAACCATCAGCGACGTGACGATCGCTCCGTAGTCGATCAACTGCATCCGCAGTCCTTGGGAGTTGACGCAGGTGAAGCGATGCACGGCCTGGCCATCATCGCCGGGGGCCGTGCGGCCGAAGGGCGCTTTGTCGATCGTCATGGGGCGGCGCAGCATAATAGGATTGGAGGGGGCGGGGCTGGCGGGTTGCGCGCCGAGCGGCCCGGTCAACGTCGACGAGGCCAAGGCGATCCCGGCCAGCAGGATCACCAGCGAACGTGCGGTTGCGAGCGGCATGCGTACCTCCTCCCCTGGCAAGTAACTACCGGGCGGCATTGTAGCCGATTTCCCCCCGCCGAGCGAGATTTGGATTTTTTCCGGTAACAGATTCCGGTCCGCGGCAACTATCCGGCAGTTCGTTCCGAGTTCCTGACACGAGGCGCGCCGAGCGGCATGACGCACGAGGAAGCGACAGCCACCGTCGAGTGGCAGGCGGCGCTGGCCCAGCACAATCGCTGGCTGCGGACCGTCGTTTACGCCCGGTTGCGGTCGGCCGACGAGGTGGACGAGGTGCTGCAGGAGGTGGCTCTGGCGGCCGTCCGCCAGGCCGCTCCGCTGGCCGACCCGCGCAAGGTGGCTCCCTGGCTGTACCGGCTGGCGGTGCGCCAGGTACTGCTGCTGCGGCGACGGCGCGGTCGAGCCCGGAGGAGGGAAGCGGAGTACTCGGAGCGGCAGACGAACGCCCTGGCGGATGCGCCGGATCAGAATCCGCTCGCCTGGCTGCTGGCCGGCGAGCGGCGGGAACTGGTCCGACGCGCGCTGCGGGACCTGGGGCAGCGGGATGCCGAAATCCTGCTCTTGAAATACACCGAACAGTGGAGCTACCGGCAGCTTGCCGAGCACCTGGGCGTCGGGGAAGGCGTGGTGCAAGCCCGCCTGCACAGGGCCCGACAACGCCTGCGGCAGCGGCTGGCCGCGTTGAATCTGGTTGAGGTGCCACCGTGAACGACGAACGACTTCCGTCCATTCAAGACAGGACCGTGCAGGACCGGACCGCTCGGGACGCGGCCGCCCAAGTGACAGACTCGCTGCTCGACCGCCTCGTCGATGGCGAACTGGATTGCGACGAGTACGCGGCGGTCGTGCGCCGGCTGGATGCCGACCCGCAAGGGTGGAAACGATGCGCGCTGGCATTTCTCGAAGCCCAAGCCTGGCGCCGGGAACTCAGCGCTCTGGCCGCCGAACCGGCGACCGGTCCGACCTTGCCCGCCGGATACTCCGGGGCGGCCGCCAGCCAGCACCGCGGACTATGGTTGCTGGCAATCGCCGCCAGTTGGCTGCTGGTGTTCGCCATCGGCCGATTCTGTGCTCCCATCGCCGAACGTGCTCGGCCTGCCGCCGCGCCGCTGCCCGTGGCGGTCGGCAGGCCTGAACTACCTGAGAGGCCTGAACTACCTGAAAGGATTGACGGCGGTGCCGGTTCGGCGCGGCCCGATCTGTTGGCGGAGGCGGAGCAACCCTGGGGCAACCTGCAACTGCAGTTGGCCAACACGGTGGGTTGGGAGGGAGCCGAGGGCTGGCAGGGAGATCAGGTCGAAGTGCCCGTGTACAACCCTCCGGGCGGGAGCGACCAGTGGATGCTGTCGCAGCATTCCGAGATTCCACCGGCGATGGTGGATGCGATACAGCAGATGGGCAATCGCGTCCGGCGCCGCCAGGACGTGGTGCCCATCCCGCTGGGCGACGGCAACCAGGTGCTGTTGCCCGTCGAACATGTCGAAATTGTGCCCGTGAGCAGGCAACTGTATCAGTAGGCGCGAGCGCGCGTAACCGTATCCGTAGCGATGTTTCAATCACCACGTTCTGGAAAGGCGACAGACGATGCGATGCACAAGGCGATGGGTATGCGGCCTGGCCGCGGCGGGAACGATCCTGGGCTGCCTGGCCCAGGTTCCGGTACGAGCGGCGGAGCCTGAGGTTGTGCAGGTGGAAGTGATCGCTGGCGAAGCGCAGGTGCAGGCGCCGGCGCCCCAGCAGTTGGCGGTGTTCGTCGGACAGGCGACAAGCCACTGGATCGGCGGCCACTTCGTGCCGCTGGAGGCGCTGGTCAAGTCCCAGTTGAACCTGCAACATGGCCTGGCCGCCATGCATGTGGTTCCCGGCGGCCCGGCCGCCAAGGCGGGCATCCAGGAGCATGACATTCTCTTGACCTTCGACGACACGAAGCTCAGCGACGTGGACGGTCTGTTGCAGGCGGTCGAAAAGGCGAAGGGCAAGGAAGTCGAGGCCAAGATCCTGCGCGGCGGCTCAGAGCGTACGCTCAAGATCAAGCCGGAGGCCCGGCCCGAAAACGCGGGCATCGCGGCCCTGATGCCCGGGGAATTCGATGTCCAGCAACTGCTCAGCCGCCCGCTGGGCGACATGGCCCGCTGGCTGGACAAGGATGGCGTTCGCATGTTGCTGATCAAGCCGGGCGTGGTCGTGCCCCAAGACGCAGTGATCGAACGGCCGTTTCCCAAGAACTTGTCCGTGACCGTTACGAAGGAGGGCGATAAGCCGGCGGTGATTACGGTCAAGCGGGGCGAGGATGGCTGGGAGGTCACCGAAGGTCAGCTCGAAAAACTGCCCGAAGACATCCGGTTGTTTGTCGAACCGATGGTGACGGGCAAGGGCCAGATGCGGATTCAGATCCGATCGCAAGTGGAACAAGATGAGGACGTCCAGCAAAAGGCTGGCGGGGACGGTGAAAAACGGGTCGAGATTCGCCGCTTCCAGGTTATTCCCGGTCCTGGACAACCAGGTCTGCCGCCGGCGGCAGGACCCGCCGGGCAGCCGCGCATCCACTTCGCGCCGCGAGCGCATGTGGTGGAGGAACACAAAGCAAGCGACGAGGGTCTGGACGCCCTGCGCAAGGAGATGCAGCAACTGCGCAGGGAACTGCAACAGTTGAAGAAGAGCTTGGAAGCGAAGTCGAAGTAGAGTGCTTCGCAGTTGGTCGCCGTTCGCTCCGGGAGAAGAGCGGCGGGGTTGAAGAGCAGTTTACTTGCCGAAACCCAAGCCGCGGCGCACGCTACTTTCGCGGAGCGAAAGGCGACTATGCGCTACTTTCGCGGAGCGAAAGGCGACTATGCGCTACTTTCGCGGAGCGAAAGGCGACTATGCGCTACTTTCGCGGAGCGAAAGGCGGCCTGGCTAAGGCTCCATGAGTTCGGCAGGTTGCTGATCCGCCGCATAGGGACGTCCTCGCAATAAGCCGGGCGCCCGCGTGTGATCCACGCGGGCGGCCTGGCGAGGACCGGTCGGCAACCCGTCGTACTGCGCCGCGCTTACCGGGGAAGAACCGCCGGCGGCCTCGGTCGCTTGCCGCGCGCTCGGCTCGCCATCGCTCAACGACCGCTCCACATACGGCACGTACGACACGCCGCCTGGCGATTCACCCAGGTCGGCCACCTGGCCGGACT
>JAGFJK010000419.1 GCA_024102795.1 Pirellulaceae bacterium | reverse complement strand
TGAGGTCCGCCGTCGCGGATCTCCATCAAGTAACGCAGCAGGTCCAGGAACTGCTGCCGGCTGGCCAACGCGTTCAACTGGCCGTCGGGCATGATTGACAGCGATGCGGCACTGCGTTGTTCGATCTTGCCACGGGGGATCGTGACGGGTTGAAAACCACGGGCCGCATCGCGCAGCACCAGCCGCTCGGGCGTGTCCTCCACAACCAGGCCGGTCAGCGTCCGGCCAGCGGCGGTGATCACGGTCGCCGATTCGTACCCCTGGCGAATCCGCTTGGACGGCTGCAGCACCGCTTCCACCAGATGGGCATCCCGTTCGGCCTCCGTCCGCCCGGCAAGCTCGGCCGCCACGCCGGCCAGGTCGGGGCCGATCGGGCGCTGGCCCGGCCCCGCCACATGGCAAGTGGTGCAAGCCAGGTACGGCTGAAAAAAGACGATCGCTCCCCGCTGAGCGTCTCCCTGCTGCCGGGCGTCGCGAGCCAGCATCGCCGGATCTTCGGCAATCAGCCGCTGTTGCAGCGCTTGCCCGGCCACCGGCCGGGCACCGCCAAAAGAGATCAGCCACACGAGAGCCAGCGGGGGCACGGCGCGAAGTAGTGTGGGTGCATTCATGCGCCCAGCATAGTCGAAGACCCGGCCGCGACACAGTACCGCGGGTCACCCGGTGGCGACAGGCCGTCGGCCTGTCGGACATGTGGTCCGCGCTTCCCTCGCTGACGCGTCGGGCTCCATGGGGTCGTGCCGCTGGTCAATGCTCCCTCGGCTCCCTCGCTGACGCGTCGGGCTACAAGGGGTCACGCCGCTGGGCAAACTCGAGAGAGGCACTAGCCGAGGATTGGGTGAATCGGCTCGGCGCCTTCCACACCGACCAGCTTCTGGTCCAGACCGCCGTAGAAGTAGCTGAGCTGTTCGGGGTGCAGGCCCAGTTGATGCAGGATGGTGGCATGCAGGTGCTTGACGTGGAAGCGGTCCTCCACGGCGGCCGCACCCAGCTCGTCGGTCTTGCCCACGCTGACGCCACCGCGCACTCCACCACCGGCCAGCCACATGGTAAAGCCGTACGAATTGTGGTCGCGGCCAGTCCCCTTCTCATATTCGGCGGTTGGCTGGCGGCCGAATTCGCCGCCCCAGACGACCAGGGTCTGGTCGAGCAGACCGCGCTGCTTGAGATCCTGCAGCAGGCCGGCGATCGGCTTGTCCGTCTCGCCGGCGTGCAACGTATGGTTGACCACCAGGTCGTTGTGGGCGTCCCAAGTGGTTTCGGTATGATTGCCGCCCGAATACAACTGCACGAACCGCACGCCTCGTTCGACCAGCCGCCGGGCGAGCAGGCACTGGCGGCCGAATACTTCGGACCGCTTGTCGTTCATCCCGTACAGGTCGAGCGTGGCCGCCGATTCCTGGCCAAGGTCGACCGCTTCGGGAGCCGCGGCCTGCATCTTGTAGGCCAGTTCGTAGCTGGCGATCCGCGCGGCCAGCGACGAATTGCTGGCGCGCGACTGTTCGTGCTCGCGGTTGTACTGCTGCAGCGTGTCGAGCATCCTCCGCTGCACTTGATCGCTCACCCCGTCGGGCCGGGCCAGGTCCAGGATCGGCGTGCCGGCCGAACGCATGATCGTGGCCTGGTACGAGGCCGGCATGTAACCGCTGCTCCAGTTCTTCGCGCCGCTGATCGGACCGCCGCGAGGATCCAGCATCACGACGAATCCCGGCAAATCCTGGTTGACGGTCCCCAGCCCGTAATTGACCCACGAGCCCAGGCAGGGGCTGCCGCTGAGGATCTTGCCAGTGTTCATCATCAGCATGGCCGAACCGTGAATCGGCGAATCGGCCGTCATGGAATGCACGAACGCGATATCATCGACACACGTGGCCAGGTGCGGAAACAGATCCGAAACCCACTTGCCGCACTCGCCGTACTGTTGAAACTTCCACCGCGGCTCGACAATCCGACCCTCATTGCGGTGCCCGCCGCGGCCGAACGTCTTGACCTGCACTGTCTTGTTGTCCATGCCGACCATGTTCGGTTTGTAGTCGAACGTATCGATATGGCTCGGTCCGCCGTACATGTACAGGAAAATGACGCTCTTGGCCCGCGGGGCGAAGTGGGGCGGCTTGGGAGCCAACGGGTTGACGAACTTGCTCACCCCGTCGGCGGCCACCGACTGCGTGGCCAGGAACCCGTCCTCGCCCAGCAAAGCCGCCAGCGCCAGGCCCGTGAAGCCGGCGCCCGCCTCCCAGAGCATCTCGCGGCGCGTACGTCCGCAGAATTCGCCTCGCCGGGGACGCGGTTGGTGGAAGGTCGAGTCGGTCATGGGATCACACTCCGGGGTAGCAAAGTGCAGCGGCAAGGCCATTATATCGTAGTCGGCTTTCGCTAAGCGATGGTCGCCTTTCGCTCCGCCATAGTCGCCTTTCGCTCCGCGAAAGTAGCGTGCAGCTAAATACCATTGTCGCCCTTCGGGGAACGAAAAACGACTAAACGCTACTTTCGCGGAGCGAAAGGCGACTATATCTCAATCCAGGTACAGGAACTCGTTCAGGTTCAAGGCCAGTACGCAAAACAACCGCAACGACATCTCGTCGCTCAACTTCTCTTCGCGGCGCAGCGCTTCGACAAAGCCGACGCCTCGTTCGACTTCGGCGTCCGAGGGGGGCCGCTGCCGAGTGCGTTGCAGCGCCAGACGTACCTGCTCGCGCAAATCGCCTCCCGCATGCCCGCGCAAGTAGGCGGCAAAGACCTCGGCCTGCTCGTTGACAAACTGGCTGTTCAACATCCCCAGGGCCTGCGTGGGCTGCGTGGTGGTGAACCGCACGGGACAACTGAAGTCGGTCTCCGGGCCGTCGAAGCTGGCGATGATCGGCGTGATCAGCGAACGCTTCACATGGATGTACACGCTGCGACGGGCACGTTCTTCCGGCGGCGAGTCGCCCCAACCGGCACCCGGCCGCGACTGCCCGGCCAGCACCTCGGCCGGAATTCGCGGATAAACGCTCGGCCCGCCAAGCTTCAGGTTCAGGCTGCCGTTGACCGCCAGGATCGAATCGCGAATCTCCTCGGCCGACAGCCGCCGCATGTCGAACCGCCACAGCAGATCGTTCGTCGGATCCTGGGCCAGGGCGGCCGGGTTCTCCGCCGAGCTCATCCGGTAGGTGGCCGAAAGCATCATCAGCTTGTGCATCCGCTTCAGCCGCCAGTCGCCGGCGACCAGTTCCGAGGCCAGCCAGTCGAGCAGCTCCGGGTGCGTCGGCCGATCTCCCTGGAAGCCAAAATCGTTGGCCGAACGGACCAGGCCGCGGCCAAAATGGTACTGCCAGAGTCGATTGGCCAGCACGCGGCTGGTGAGCGGATTCCGGGGACTGGCAATCCAGCGGGCCAGGACCATCCTGCGTCCCGAAGACGAGGCCGATTCGCCCATCTCCGGCAGTTCCGGCTCCGGCACGTTGAGCACCGACGGGAAACCGGGTTCGACCGGATCGCCCTTGGACTGGGGATTGCCGCGGATCAGGACCCACGTGTCGCGCGGCTTCGGGCCGACTTCGGTGACGCACAGCGCCTGTTCGAGCGCGGGCGGCCCGCCGGCCCGCAATTCGGCCAGTTGCCGGCGCAGCCGCCGGTATTCGTCGAACTGCGGCTGGTCGATCAACCGTCCGACCCGCTGCTTGACGATCGGCTCGCGGTTCATCTCGTGGCGGAACTCTTCCACTTCCACCGGCGAAAAGTCCCCCCGCACCAGCCGCTCCAGCGCTTCGATCTGCTGCCGCACCTGGGCCATGCGCTGCTGGTGCTCTTCAATCTGCCGCGCGTGGCGGGCCCGCTGGTCGTCACCGGCCAGCGGGCGCAGCGAGAACTGAGCCACCGATTCGTCGCTCCGGACCCCGAACCGGTTCAGCCCCCGGAGGAACGCCAGCATGCGGTAGTAGTCCCGCTGCGGGATCGGATCGATTTTGTGATCGTGACAACGGGCACAATTGATCGTCAGGCCCAGGAACACCTGGCTGGTCGTGGTCAGGATGTCGTCCAGATCATCGTACAGCGCCAGTTCCGGATCGACCGGTTCGTCGTCCCAGATGCCCAGGCGGTAGTAGCCCGTGGCGATCAGCGCGTCCGGCGTGCGCGGCTGCAGTTCATCGCCGGCCAACTGTTCGATAATGAACTGGTCGAACGGCTTGTCCTCGTTCCAGGCGCGGATCACGTAGTCGCGGTAGCGCCAGACGAACGGCTTGGCGTTGTCGCGTTCGTAGCTGTTCGTCTCGGCGTAGCGGACCAGGTCCAGCCAGTGCCGGCCCCACTTCTCGCCATACTGGGGCGATTCGAGCAGGCGGTCGATCAAGGCCTCGAACGCCTCCGGACGTTCGTCGGACAGGAACTGATCGATCTGGTCGGGCGTGGGCGGCAGGCCGGTCAGGTCGTACGTGGCCCGGCGGATCAGCGTCAGTTTGTCGGCCGGCGGCGCGGGACGCAGCCCGGCCGCTTCCAGCCGAGCCAGCACGAAAGCGTCGATCGGGTTGCGCACCCAGGCGGCGTCCGCAACGTCAGGCACCGGGGGGCGCTGGACGGGCTGAAACGACCAGAAGGCCCGCGTTTGTTCGTTGACCTGCGGCGCGCGATGAGCGGGCTCGGCCGCCGGAGCCTCGGTACCGGGCGTCCAGGGCAGGCCGCGGCGCACCCAGGCCGTCAAGGTTTCGATCTCGGCCGGCGCCAGCTTCCCCTTGGGCGGCATCTCGAAACTGGCGTAGTTCACCGCCTCGATCAACAGGCTCTCGTCGGGCTTGCCCGGCACGGCTGCCGGACCGCTGTCGCCGCCGCGGAGCAGCGTTTCGCGGCTGAGCAACTGCAGGCCCCCCTTGGGCTTGTCCGTGCCATGGCAGGACAGGCAGTGCTTCTTGAGCAGCGGCTGGACCTGCTGTTCGAAAAACTGCAGCTCGTCCCCGGCGAACTGGGGCGATGCATCGTCCTGCCGCGCCTGTGGTTCCGCCGGCCCCTGCTGCCCATCCGCCCGACGCGGGCCGGCGAATGCGAACGCCACGAGGCCCACCATCACCGTCCCAATCCACAGCCACCGTTGGTTCATGCGTCGGTCTCCGAGACTTCCCGCTCGACGTTCCAGTCGCCCGCAGGGAAATGTCCTTGATGATTCGCAATCCCGGCCAACGGCCGTGCGGCCGGCACGCGGGAATCGGTCAGATGTTGAATGATGCCGGCCACCGCGCCTTCCAGCTTGCTGGCCCGCGCGATCCGCACCTGGCAGTCCAGGAATGAAGGCCGCATCGCCAGCCGCTCGGTTTCCGCGATCAGCAGGCCAAGCAAACCCGGGTCCAGCTCAAACAGGCGGCTATGGACGAAGACGGTCGCCGGATTCAGCAGATTGATCACCATCGCCACGGCGCGCGCCAGCCAGCGGCAGGCCCGCTGCAGTTGCCGCGCCGGTTGCAACTGGCCGCTGGACGCCAACTGCAGAATCTCGTCCAGCCCCACCGCTCGGCCCAGCCGCCGCGAGACGTCGCGAACGAAGGCCGTGTCGCTGGCCACGGTTTCCAGGCAGCCGACGCGCCCGCAGCCGCAGACCGCTCCCGCGGCCTGCACCGGCACGTGACCGATTTCCCCGGCCAGCCCCCGGTGTCCGGTCAGCAGGCGGCCATGGCTGAACACGCTCAGCCCGACGCCCGTGGTGGCGTCCAGCATGGCGAAGTCGTCCAGCCCCCGGGCCTGCCCGTAATACCGCTCGGCCATGCACAGGGCGTGCGTCTCCTGGACCAGCACCGTCTCCAATCCCAACCGCTGGCCCAGGTCGGCCGCCGGCGATTGGCCGTTGGTCAGCGGCACGTTGGGCGAAAGCAGACCGCGCTGGTGCCGGTGATCGATCAGCCCCGGCATACTGATGCCCAGGCCCAGCGTCTTCAACCCGGACGGTGACTTCCGGTCGGATCGGCCAGCCAAGCGGCGCACGTGCTCCGCGACATCTTCCACCAGTTGCTCGTAGCTGGCCGGCGTGGCGAAGCGGATGCGGGTCGAGCGTTTCAGCTCGCCGTCGAGACCCGCCGCTATGAGCTGGCACTCGGCGGCGTCGATCACCAGGCCCAGGACTTGAGCCGACTGGTTGGCCAGCCGCAACAGCTTGGCCGGCCGTCCCCGCCCGTTCTCCGGAGCGTCGAATTCCTCCAGCAGCCCGCTGCGGAGCAGCGCGGCCACGGCCTTGGACACCGTGGGCGGCGTGACGCCCATCTGCCGGGTCACCTCCGCCCGCGAACAGGGCCCCTCGGCCTGCAGCACGCGCAGCACCGAACGCTCGTTCAACTGGCGGAGCAGCCGGGGTTGTCGGGCCGAACGGACGGTCACGGGCAGCCTTTACACTGGTCGCCGGGAAGCCTGCTGTCCATTCAACCTAGACGAACCGCGGGTCTAAGTCAACGATATTTACAAAACACAGTTTACGAAATGCTGGGCGAGCGGCCAGGCGAACGGCGGGCGTGAGCCCGCTGTTTCTCCGCCCCGCGAGTCGACACCGATTCCGAGAAACAGGTGACTGACGTCCCCCGCTCGCCTGGGCGAACGGCGGGCGCGAGCC
>JAGFJK010000392.1 GCA_024102795.1 Pirellulaceae bacterium | reverse complement strand
AGCGTGGGATCGAACGCTGGCCGCCAGGCTGCGGCAGCCGGCCGCCGGAGCCCTGCTGCTGGTGCTGATCGACGTGGACCATTTCAAGGTCATCAACCAGCTTCACGGCCAGTCGCACGGCGATCAGGTGCTGTGCCACGTGGCCGCTCGGCTGCGACGCCGGGCCGACCGCCGCAGCCTGGTGGCCCGTCTGGGGGGTGATGAATTCGGGCTGTTGCTGCCTTTGCCGGCGTTCGGGCCAGGTGACTCGCCGGCCGAAATTTCGGTCAAGGCCGGGGAAATCGCCGAAAGCTGGCGGTTGGCCGCCGGCGGCCACAACGTGGGACCGGTCGCGGAATTCTCGGTCAGTGCCGGTTTTGCGTTGTGGCTGGCCGCGCAAGGCCCGCCGCCGGCTTCCTCGGCCCTGTACGACGCCGCCAGCCGCGCTCTGCAACAGGCCAAGGCCCAGGGGCGGAGCCGGACCTGCCCGCCCACCGGGAGCTGATTGGCCGCCGGCCAGGACCGGTTTACATCCTGCGATAGCGGTCCACCAGCGGGTCGCCAATCTTGTCCAACAGATCGTCCAGCGGCGACTGCTGCAGCTCGTCCACCATGATCAGGTCGTCCGGCAACAAGGCATAGTTGTAGCTCGGCTCCACCCGGTCCTTGGCCCGATCGTACTGGATTTCCATGTTGATCCGCTTACCGTCGGGCAGGCTGCGGAGGATGGAGACTTCCATGTTGGAAAACCGCCGCGTGAGTCCGGCCTTGACCAGCACCTCTTCGACCAGCATCCCGCTGGACAGCGGAATCCGATGCCGTTGCATGTCGCCACGATGGGGCGTCACCTGCAGCTTGATCGTCGGTTGTCCGGCCGGGATTTCCGCCGGCGGGGGGGCTTCCTTTTCGCCCATGAAGACAGGCAGGCTGGGCAAGGCGGCGCACCCGCTGCTGGCAACGATGCAGGCCATGCAAACGCCCAGCATCACGGCGGTTCGATAGCAAATCCGGTTCATGGGGACCTCGAAATGGGCGCGAGCCAGCGTTTGAACCGCCGGTGGACACGTCGTCGAACGCAAGTTTTTCCATCCCCCCTGACCCGTACAATCGCTACCATCGGCCGGAAGGCGGGGAAACTTGAAAAGAATTCGCGGTCCGGCCCGAAACCGCTCGGCGACGAAGTAGCCATCACGCTCCGCGTGATGAGCCCGTCGCCCCAGTGTCCAGCGCCAAGGCGGCCGGATTTCGGCGTCAGCGCTCGCGAAGGCCTCCACGTCGCGGAGGAGCGTCGTAAGGAAAATTCCTGCTTAGAGAAACGCCGGCACTACCCGACGTCAGCCGCTCACGCGCCAGCGGCGGTTGAACAGCCAGACCATCGAGGCCAGCAGCAGGCTGTTCAGTCCCAGGCTGAACAGCACGTGGGCCAGATACATGCCCCAGTTCCCCAGCCGCTGTGGATCCTCGTAGACCGTGGTAAGTTCGGCGTCCAGCGGCACCGAGACGATGGCCGTATAGAACGGGCTGGCGACGCAGGCCATTTCCACGAACCGTGAGGCGGCTTCCTGGGGAAAGAACGTCTGGGCAAAGAAGTTGGCGGCCAGCGGCACGCAGAACAGCAGGATGATCAGCAGGTACGTGATCATCAGGCTGTGCGACGTCTTGCGGAACAGGACGGAGCAGAACAAGGCCAGCACGGCGGTCGTCAGGCAAGTCAGCAGGACGATCCCGACGTAGGCCGCGACCGCCGGCAGGTTGCTCCAGTAGGTCATCACCATCACGCAGGCCAGCAGCAGCGGCCAGAGCAGAAACAAGGTCAGCACGCTGGAGACCCGCAGGCCGGCCAGCAGCTTGCCCCACAGAATCTGCCAGGGCGTGATGATCGTGGTCAGCAGCAGATCCAGCGTTTCCCGCTCCCGCTCGCTGGTCACGCTGCCGGCCGAAAACACCGGGCCGACCAGCATGTTGAACACGATCACATAGCTGATGTACCACGGCGCGTACTGGGGCATGATATACAGACAGAAAGCCATCAGCGGGATCGCCAGCACCATGCTGACCTGGATCACCAGCCGCAGCATCAGCGTCCCCTGGCTGAAGATCTCGCTGCGGATTTCCTTGTCGTAGACCGGATTGGCCGAATCCTCCATCAGGTCATCCCGCTTGGCGGGCGCGAACAGGCGGTCGGGAAACTGATCCCGCTGGATCACCAGCCCCACGGCTTGCTGGGCTTCCTCTTCCAGGTCCACGACCTCCTTGCCCTCGCTGCCCACGTCGGGCGGGTGCAGCAGGCGGGCACAGGTGTTGGCGAACAGGGCGATGCAGATCGCCAGCGCGATCCCCGGCAGGACCGTCACGGTCAGCAGCAAGCGAAATTCGCCCATGCCCGCGAAGGTGTACCAGAACAGCACTCCCAGCAGGGCCAGCGGCAGGATCAGCAGGTACGACACGACCAGCGAGGCCGACGTCCGCTTGAAGTAGCTGCTGCAGGCCACGCTGATCGCGCCGAAGGTGACCACCGAGACGATCAGGCCCAGGTAGGCGGCCAGCACTTCGTACAGCGACACGCCGCCCAGGGGCAGGCAGAGCATGACGATGGGCAGCGAGGCGAAAATCAGGATCGCCAGGTGCGAGAGCGAGGCGACCATCTTGCCCAGCACGATGGCGGCCGGCCGCAAGGGACTGGCCAGCAGCATCTCGTACGACTTGCGTTCCTTCTCGCCCGTGATCGTGCCGGCGGCGAAACTGGGAGCCATCAGCGACGCCAGCACGTACTGTCCCAGGAAGAACAGGTCGACCAGCTTCTGAGCGTCTTCGGGCGGAGCGGACAGGTCCAGCCGCGTCTCGCGCGGCCAGGCGAAGTACACCACCAGGGCCAGCAGCGCCTGGTACAGCAGCAGCAGCACGAACGCTCGCCCCGTGCGCAGGTTGACCAGCAATTCGCGCTGCAACACCGGGTTTTCGAAGATGTACATCGCAGGCTCGGACCTTGCTCAGACCTTGCGCGGATTGACCAGCCCCTGCACGCGGCAGGGCAGACCCTGGATGCGGAGGAACCCCTCGGCGTCGTCCTGATTATACGAACCGCCGCCCTCCATCGTGGCCACCGCCTCGTCGTACAGGTTCCGGGGGCTCGTCCGCCGGTGCACCATCACGTTGCCCTTGTACAACCGCAGCTCGACCTCGCCTGTCGTGTTTTTCTGCGCCTCGCGAATGAACGCCTGCAGCGCGTCGAACTTGGGCGAGTACCAGAATCCGTAGTAGACCAGTTCCGCCACCTCCGGCGCCAGCCGCTCGCGCAGATGCAGCAGGTCGCGGTCCAGCGTGATCTGCTCCAACGCCCGCAGTCCTTCGTACAGCAGCGTCATCCCAGGCGCCTCGTACACCCCGCGGCTCTTCATGCCCACGAAACGGTTCTCCACCATGTCGATCCGCCCGATGCCGTTGCGGCCGCCGATTGCGTTCAGTTGCTGGACGATCTGGTGCGGCCGCCCGGCCTGCCCGTTGACCCGCACCGGCAGTCCCGCCTCAAACGCGATCGTGACCGATTCCAGTTTGTCGGGCGCCTGCTGGGGAGAAACCGTCATCCCGAACTCCACCAGCTCCACGCCGTTGACGTTCAGATCCTCCAGCTTCCCCGCCTCGTAGCTGATGTGCAGGCAGTTTTCATCCGAACTGTACGGCTTGGACGATGTGGCCTTGACCGGAATCTGCTTCTGCTGGCAGTAGGCAATCATCTGGCTGCGGCCAGGAAACGCCTGGCGGAAGGCGGGCAGCCGCCAGGGAGCGATCACCTTGACGTGCGGGTCCAGCGCCTCGGCCGCCAGTTGGAACCGGCACTGGTCGTTCCCCTTGCCGGTGGCTCCGTGAGCGTACGCCTCCGCGCCCACCTCGTGGGCCACCTCCAGGCAGACCTTTGAAATCAGCGGGCGAGCGATCGACGTGCCGAGCAGGTATACGCCTTCGTATCGGGCCTGCCACTGCAAGACCGGAAAGGCGAAGTCGCGGCACAGCTCCTCCTGAGCGTCCACGATCCGGGCACTGGACGCGCCCGTGTCGTGAGCCTTCTTCAGGATCGCGCCGCGGTCCTCACACGGTTGACCCAGATCCACGTACACAGCGTGAACGTCGTAGCCCTGGTCCTTGAGCCAGCCGAGGATGACCGAGGTATCCAGTCCTCCCGAATACGCCAATACGCAACTTGGCATGGACGTGAGTGCCTTTTTTAGTAGTCAGTAGTCAGGGGTTAGTTGTCAGTTGTCAGGGGTCAATTTGCAATTTGCAATTTGCAATCTCGTGCCGCGGCACCGGTGGTAACGGGTGCCCGGCGTGTGGTCGCTGGAGAAACAGGGGGCTGACGCCCCCCGCTCGCCAGGCGCTCGCCAGGCGCTGGAGAAACAGGGGGCTGACGCCCCCGCTCGCCCCCCCGCTCGCCAGCCGCGCATCGAGCCATTTTGAGCGGCCGGCCCGGTTTGAGCAAGCAGTGGCCGGGCGGGACTGCCCGGCTGGGCGTTCAGGCGTTACCATGCAGGCATGAACCACCCGCAACTGGAACATCTGGCCCAGCGGCTGCAGCAGGGGCAACTGTCGGTGTCGGAGTTTGTCCGGCAGCTCGACGCGCCCGGCATCGCGCCGCTGGCCGACACCACCCTGGACCTCGACCGCCAGCGCCGCTGCGGCTATCCCGAAGTCGTCTACGGGTCGGGCAAGCGGGTGGAGACGCTGGTCAACATTTTCCAGCGGTTGCTGGAGTCGGGTGTGGAGGTGTTGGCGACGCGGATCGACGCCGAGAAGGTACCCGCGCTGTTGTCCGCCTTTCCCAGCGGCCGCTACAACGCGCTGGCTCGCACGTTTCGCGTGCCGGCACTGGTAGCGGAATCGCGGCCCGAACGGGGGCAGCCCGAGCCGGCGCGGGGCGAGGTGGCAGTCGTCACGGCCGGGACCAGCGACCTGCCGGTGGCGGAGGAGGCCCGCGAGACGCTCGACTGGATGGGAGTTCCCGTCACGATGATTCACGACGTGGGCGTGGCCGGTCCGCACCGCCTGCCCGCTCACCTGGAAACGTTGACTCGCGTGGACGCCGTGGTGGTGGTGGCCGGCATGGAGGGGGCTTTGCCGAGTGTCGTGGGCGGATACGTGGCTTGTCCCGTCGTGGCGGTTCCGACCAGCGTCGGTTATGGGGCCAGTTTCCAGGGGCTGGCGGCGCTGCTGGGGATGCTCAACAGTTGCGCGGCCAACGTGACGGTGGTCAATATCGACGCGGGATTCAAAGGAGGCTACGTGGCGGGACTGATCGCTCGCCGCCACCACGGGCCGGCGAACTGACATGTCTGCATCCAGTGACGACCTGCCGCTGCTGCCCAGCCTCGCGCCCCGATCGCCGGACAGCCACAAGGGCGACTTCGGCCGAGTGCTGATCATCGCCGGCAGCCTGGAGATGGGCGGTGCGGCGGCGCTGGCGGGCCAGGCGGCGCTGCGCAGCGGAGCGGGGCTGGTGACCGTGGCCACCAGCGCGGCCTGTCAGCCGATGGTGGCTGGATTCGAGGCTTCGTACATGAC
>JAGFJK010000372.1 GCA_024102795.1 Pirellulaceae bacterium | reverse complement strand
CTCCAGGTCGCGCGGCAACGGTAGAAGTTCCGGACGACGGTCCCCGACAAACACTTCCAGCAACCGGGCGGCCGCTTCTTCCGGCAATGCGTCGACCAGCACCACGTGCTCGTCGCGCACCGCAAGCAGATCGGGATTGGGCAGCGAGCGTCCGCTGATCACGACGCGCAGATGCGGAACGTGTGAGCTCATGGCCCGTAATGTCTCGATCAGCGGATAAGTCAATGGCCGATCGAACCGGTCCCGCTTGCGTTCCAGTTCCTCGAAAGTGTCCAGGACCAGCACAAACGGCTCGATGCGCGGACTGGGCGAACGATCCGCGATGGCCTTCAGAACCTCACCCACGCGAAACGTCCGCTCCTTGTCCAAGTCCCACATGTCGAAGGATTCCAACCCTCGCTCCTGATCGGCATGGCGCGCCTGCTCGGTGTACCCGTCGATCATTCGCCTCAGTTCGGGAAACTGGGTCCCCACCTGACGCAACACTTCATCCAGCACGGCGGCCGTGCTGCCATCGCGGAAGGGCAGGCGGTCGAAGTCGATATAGGCCCAGCCCAGGCTCGCGCCTCGCTCGGTGGCGTCGTACAAGTCGCGAATGAAACGGGCCAAGAGCGTCGACTTGCCCATGCCGCCAATGCCGTGAAGGAGCATGACGCCAAAGGCATCGAAGGCGCCGAAACTGGGGCCGTCCTCGCGCCACTGGCGCAGCCGGTTCAGTTCGACATCACGGCCCAGACAACCATGCTGCAACAGCGCATCGATGGGAGCGATCAGATCCAGCCGAGCGAGCCGACCCTGGATCTCCTCGGCGCTGGGTCCCAAGTCCAGGTCGGAACTGCGCTGCGCCAGCGCGGCCGCGTTGGACAACCAGCGGCGGACTTGCAGTGCCGCGCTCAATTCGGCGGCCGTCAATGTTTCCAAAGGCCTTCGCTGTCCCAGCACCACGGCGTCCAAGGCGCACTGCAAGGGCGTTTCGTCGCTGGTCCGAGCCGCCTGGCGGACCTGACTCAGACCGGCCAGGCCCTGTTCGCGGATGATTCGCGCCAGCACCGACACACGTTCGGGTTCGCGCAGCATCCAACGAACCTGCTCGCGCGTGGCCGCTTGTGCAGCGCCCGCGCAATGCACGGGCGTGGCCAAGGCCCGCAGCGCCAGGCGTCCCTGATCATCGCGGTAGCCGCGCGGATCAAACGTCGCCAACACGGCCATTTGCGCCGCGGCTTCCGAGCGCAGCGTTAACTCCCGCTCGGACGCCTCTTCACGCAGTTCCGTACTCCAACTCATCCGGTGGCCTCCGTCGCGTTGTCCAGCGCGCCCAGCAGCTTCTCGGCCGCCTGTTCCGGCGGCTGTAGTTCCACAATGCCCAAGAACAGCGCATCCAGTTCGGCGTCCAGCACGTCCTGGCGCAGCCGGCGACCTTCCTGGGCGGCAATCGCGCTGATCCAGGCCCGCGACTGCAAGCGTGTGAAGCCGACCATCGGCTCCTCCCTGACCACGCGCCGCAAGTCCAACAGTTTGATTTCTTCGGGCCGCACGCCGGGCAACACAACCCGCACCGGCACGGCCGGATACGCCGCCACATAGTCCGCCAGGGACTCAATAAACTCGCGCGTCTCGTGCGGTATGGGCACTTTATGCATGCTGTCGAAGAACAGACACCATGTTTGTCGAAGCTGGCGCGCTTGCAGGCCAAACGCCTCCAGCCACTTCAACGTGCGGCGCGACGCTTGCGCATCCAACGCCTGGAAGGCCGGAATGTTCAGTTGCATCTGCGACGCCAGTCCATCAGCCAGCTCGTGCACCTGGACCCGGCCTCCGTCGGCGCTCCAGGCGGCAAAATCGAACACCCATAGCCGCAGCGCACTGTTCACCGACTCCAAGTGGGCGAACAGATACTTGCAGTAGCTCTTGCCGCTGGCCTGACCGCCCGTCAACACGATGACTCGCGGCCCCTGGCCGGCCAGGATGTCGCGGGCCAACCGGCGGACTCCATCGCGGTTCACAAAAGGTCGCTCGGCAGCCCGCGGCGTGTCCAGCGGATCAACTCCTTGTGCCGCGGTGGGAAACCACAGGGCGCGCACCCGATCAATCTCGACCTCATGAGCCGGGCCCAATTGCTCGCCCCGCAACAAGTCAAAGAAGGCCGCTGTGACGCAGCCGTTCTCGTGCAGCACTTGAACCGTGTCCTTGGCGGCCAGCTCCAGCGTTCGTTCAAAGTCGATCGAGACTTCCAAGACCTCGAAATGGTCGGCGACAAACAGTTCAAGTGCCCCTCGCGCGCGGAACAGCGTCAGGAGAAGCTTCCGGAGTTCGGCTTTCGGAGTTGCCATGACAATATGCTAATGGGCTGCTCGGTCAGCGGCAATGGTCGTGGAAAATGTCGATCGCGGCCCCGGGGCCGTCCACCGAGGCGGCGTCAAGACGCCGCGGATGCAACGCTCACGGCTGCTTATTGCGCCAGGCGATCGTGATCGTCAATGGATCGCCGTAGAACACCTCTTTCGTCGGCACCGCGTCCTCGGCTCCGAAGACCAGGATCTCGCTACTAACCGGGGTATCGGCAGGAGACCCTTGAAAGGTGACAGTACCGGGCGCGATGGCGGTGAGTTCCACCGACCACAGAAGTCTTTCTTCGCCTCCGGTGTCGAGCGGGAACCCGCCACTATCGAAGGCACCGACCTCGCTGAAGACATTCGCGTCCAGCAAACCGCCGCTGGCTGGGTCCCGATCGCCGTTTTCGGCAGTCAGGCCATGGGGATAATCCGTGCCCGTCGTAAATGAACGCCGGAACGCCTCGACGTTGTCTTGGACGCCCTTGGCGATTTCGTCAATTGTCGCGCTGGGGCGGCCAGCGCTGACCGTCAAATTGCCGCCGTCGACGGCGAGGTTCGGTACGTCCAACTGTGCCAAAGCGTCCTTGAATTCGATGTCAAATCGCCACGGGTTTTTGAGCAATTGAGTCTGTTCGTCCAATAATGGGCTGATTGCGACCTCAACATTGCCAGCGCCGATGCCGGGAAGAGATTCCAAGCCTCTCGTCAGATTCGCGATCGCTTCCGTCCAACTATCGCCCAGCCTTAGCGGTGCGGATCTCGCGCCCTCGAACTCCAAGGTGTAGGTGCCCCCCACCGTCGTTTCACTGAACGTCAGTCGCTGCGTCTCGCTGAAGACCCAGAAGAAGTTGGCAGGGTTCGTGTAGGCGACGTCGAGATAGGCCTGGAAAACACCGGTTGCCTCAAAACCTCGCAAGTCCTGAACGAATACTGCCAGGCGAAACTTTTCGCCGACCTGGACCTGACGAACAGGGTTGCCAGCGACGTCCTGAGTCTCCAGTCGAAAGCCGACCGTGCCAGCCAGCTTTTGCCGCCATCGCAGTATGTCATCGTCCGGGTCGTCAAGATTGCCTAACGCCAGCGCGAGACCGTTCCGTATTGGTCGGTGTGCTAGCCCAGCCAACCTTGCTTTCAAGTGTTTCAAGTCACCGTGCCAGGTTGGGAAGACCTCGTGCGTGAGTACTCTCTGCCGTTCCGAGTCAGCGAGAAGATCGGACAGGATGCTGGTGTCGCCAAGATGAAGAGCAATGATCGCCAGTTTGCCTGTCAGACGCCAGTCCTCCTTCTGTTCGGCTTGATCCGCGGCGGTTCGCAACGCATACAAGGCTTCGTCTGGTGAGATTGTCAACGCGGCGACGAAGTTATCACACTCATCACTACCCGCACCGTCCACGGCGGACACCAAGTAATCAACATTCGTCTGTGCATACGCAGCCAGGGCGAATGCCAGCGGCAACTTATGATCCACACTCGATTCCGCCCACCGATTACGGAGCTCACCCAATACCATCTCGTTTGGCAGGAGCTTGAGCTCTCGGATAATCAAGGCAATTGTGCTGCCGTGGGCTGTTTGCAAGCTGTCGACAAGAGGGATGAGTCGCGCTCGATTGTTGCGCTGTCTGTGGCGGCCCGATAAGTCCAACGCGAAGTCCATCAGGAACACCAGTGTAAGGACTGCAACGAGAGCCGTGGCGGCCATCGAAGCCGCTAAACCCGGCCGACGACGACACCACAGCCAAGTTCTCTCGAGGATCGTCACGCGTCGGGCGGTGATCGGCTCTTGGTTCAACCAGCGGCGCAGATCATTCGCCAATTCGCCGGCCGTCGCATATCGCCTGGATGGTATCTTGCTGAGGGCTTTGAGGCAGATCGTCCCCAAGTCGCGCGGGATGAGCCGGTTGATCAAACGCGGAGACATTGGATCTCTGTGGATGACTGCCATCAGAGTATCCATGGCGTTTTCACCCTGATGAGGTGGCCTACCCGTCAACGTAGCGTACAGGACAGCTCCTAGAGAATAGATGTCCGAGGCGGGTCCTGTCTCTTGGCCAAGTGCCTGCTCCGGCGGCATGTAGCTGGGCGTCCCCAGAACCTGTCCCGTCGCGGTCAGCTCCGAGTCGGTATCGAGCCTTTTGGCAAGCCCAAAGTCGGTTATCCGCGGTCGACCAGCTTCGTCGATTAGTATGTTACCCGGCTTGAGGTCGCGGTGGATGATGTGTTGACCATGGGCGTAGTCAACGGCGTCAGCAAGCTGGGCAACAAGATCGGCGGCGGAACGTGGATCCAGTGGACCCCCGCGCAACTTGTGCGCCAGGCTCGGCCCTTCAATGTACCCCATCGAGAAAAAGTGTCGGCCATCCTGCTCGCCCACCTCGTATGCCGGCACAATTCCCGGATGATCGAGGTTCGCCGCGGCCTCTGCTTCGGCCCGAAATCGTTGAATCTCGGAGTCGTCGGCGAACGCGGCCGACTTGATCATCTTGAGGGCCACAACTCGACCGAGACTTTTTTGTTTCGCCTTAAGTACGACCCCCATTCCCCCCCGCCCGATTTCCTCGAGCAACTCGTAATCGTCGAGATCGGGGACCTGTTCAGGCCGCGGAATCGCCGCTCCACTAGCTCTGAAAGTTTGGGTCGAATCGGGATTGAAATGGCCCGTTGATATCGAGTCGACTTGCCGCTCGTCATTTTCTAGCGACCCGTTGGCGGGGAGCGCGCCGTCTTTCAACCGTTGCTGGACTTCTCGCGCCTCGACGGCATACTCGGGACACTTCTCGATGTAATCACTGACACGGGAATCATCAGGATCGCCATGCCGACTTAACGCAGCACCCAGCAGTTCCACGAAGAGTCTCGATCGTAGCGGCACCGGAACCTGGGACAGGTAATCGCGAACATCTGGTTCCGTTCCGCAATTCCAAGCTGCGCGAAACTGATCGCAAAGTGTGTCGATCAGCTGTTCGTCTCGAGATGGCTCGGCTTCACCTGGCTGGGCACACATGTTCGGCCGACTTGTCAAATTGGTTGTCGGAAACCAGATCGATGTAAACCAGTCCTTCTAGCCTCCAGGAGCCTCGCCGTCAACGCGGGACCAGCACCGGATGCGAGATTAGTCCCGGCCTGCCTCAAGATTTGCACTTTGCAATGATTCCAGCTCGCTCACGATCGCTTTGAACTGGGGCTGTTCGTGAATCGGGATGAGCCGCGGGTTCGCCTTCAGAGACGAGGAATCGCGGAAGCCACGGGCAACGGCCTCGCGTACAAAGGCAACCGCCGCGTCGCGATAGGCTTGTACGAGCTCGTCGCGATCCGCAGGTGCCGCGGTCTTGTCCTCCCCCGCTTTCGTGGCGCATTCTGACAGAATTTCCGCGGTCACCAACGACTCGCTCGATCGCTCAGGGAAGAGTTCCGGCAGTTCTTGAATCGTCGCTGCCGCCTCCTTGTGGCTACCTTGGGCGAGGTAGACGCGACTGAGCACCAGAAGGTGCTTTCCAAGGAATGAACGACAACGCTCATGGTCCGGCGATAGCTCAAGTGCTTTGCGCTGGTGACCGATGGCCTTGAGCAAGGTCAGTCGCGCCTCATCATACGCACCACGGTCACGCAAGAAGATGCCGAAGTTGTTGAGGAGGCCGCCCAGATACGATTGGTACACGCTGTCTTGGGGGTGGTCTCTCGCAACTGTCTCCCGCAATGTTATGGCACTCCGAAAAAGCTCTTCTGCCGGGCCAGGGAGGCGGGCGGCGGCCAGCTCCTTGGCAAGCGACTGCTGCACCATCGCCCGCTCAATGAGCAGCGTATCCAAGATCGGGTTGTATTGTGGGTCGTCGGCGCGAACGGCAGCGAGTTGTTTGTGAGCGTCAATCGCTCGCCCAAGCAACAAATCGGCTTCCCGGTACTGTTTTCGCGCGTTCGACTCGCGGGCCCGCGTCCGGTTGGAATCCACAAGCGATGCCAAGCGGAGTGATGACGCCTCCGGTTGTCGTGAAGGTGTCAGCGTGACGGGCGTCTCGCAAACCACGCGGAAGCATCGGTTAGGGGCGCGCGATCCGCCTTCATCGAACGACCATTCGAGGTCGCCGCCGTGGATGTCAAACACTCCCCAATGATTGCACATCCTGGTGGCGACGGCCTCCTTGCCGGGTCGGGTGACAGCGTACTTCTCTAGGAGCGAGTGGTCATTACCAAAGCAATAAGCCGTCGTCGCGCCGGCTCGACGCGCTTGTTCCCACTCTGCCCGCGTCGGCAAACGATACCCTGTTCCATCGGACAAAACTCGGATCCGAGGGCCTGTTGAGAGCGCGACGCCGGCGTCAGCGGGCGAATCAAGGGCATAACACGGCGTTAGCGCCGGTTCCTGGCTGGTCAGCCAATTGCAGAACTGGATGGCTTGGCGCCACGTCACGTTTCGCGCCGGGTGGTCTTCTCGCGGAAGCACACTGCTCCGATGCCAGCTCGACTCGTCCATGTCGAAGAGGAACTGGTTGAACAGAGCCTCCGAGATTGTCACGTTGCTCAGCCACAAAGCACGCATGGTTTCGACCTCGTTCGCGTTGTCGTTCTGGCCCTGTGGTGCCGAAGAAGCGACAGGACGACGAACCATCGTGAAACCGTGCGGTGTGATCCGCCAAGTCCCGTTCCGGGAACCGGCGTCCAGCGGGCTGAGCTCTGGAGCGGGACTGCCCAGTTGTCGGAGAGCCCAACCCGCGGCACCATGAACACCGCCATGGTCAGTCTCCCGGTACCAGACACGCAGAATCTCCTGCCAGCGCCGCTTCGTATCGGGCTCCAGGTCGGAAAGATTGCCGATGGCCAGGGACAAGCCGTAGCATAGCGACCCGTCGGGAGGAAGTTCGCACACGCACTTATGCAAGCGGTCCAGATCGCCGTGCCAGTTGACGAAAACCTCGTGAATGAACACCGTTTGTTGGGTGGGGTCGGAGCGCTCCTGCATGCGATGGATGTCGGCCGCGATGCTCGCATCACCAAGATGCAAAGCGAGTATCGCGGCCCGTCCTTTCAGCGTCCAGTCGTTCTGTTGATCGGCCTGCGCCGCAAGCTGACGCAAGGCTTCCACCGACTGCTGTGGGGCGCTCCCCAAGGCGGCGACAAAGTCGTCACACGTGCCGTTTCGGGCGGTCCCCAGCGTCGAGATCAAGTATCCGATGTCCCCATGGCGGGCAAGCGCGAACGCGAGAGGCAGCTTCTGATCGTCAGACACCTGGCCCCAAAGGCGACGGAGTTCTCCGACCACGTCCTGGCTGGGAAATCGCTGGAGTTCTTCGATCGCCCGGGGAATCGCTCCGCGGTCGGCATTGAGCAAGATGTCGACCGAACGAATTAACTCACTACGCGCGATTTCCCGATCCCGGAATTCAAGCCGGTGATCGTTCAGGTGTCGCAATCCAAGCAGGCATGCCGCACTCAGCAGCACCGCGGCAAGTGTAATTGCCAACGAAACGGCCAATGCGGGACGACGACGACACGATAGCCACGCCTTCTCCGAAAGGCCGACGGGTCTCGCTTCAATCGGTTCGTTGTTCAGCCAATGGCCCAAGTCATCGGCCAGGTCGAGCGCCGTGGCGTAGCGATGCGAAGGAGACTTATGAAGGGCCTTAACGCAAATCGTCTCCAGGTCCCGCGGAACGTTCTGTTTGATGGCGCGAGGAGGGATCGGCTCTTTGTCGATGGCCGCGAGACGCGTACTCATGGCGTTGGCTCCTTGATGCGGCGGCCGACCCGTCAACGAAGCGTACAGGATCGCTCCCAGGCCGTAGATATCCGTGGCGAGGCCTGTCTCACGGCCCGCTGCCTGCTCGGGCGACATGTAACTGGGGGTCCCCAGAACCTGGCCGGTCGTTGTCAAATCCGAGTCGGTATTGAGCCGTTTCGCGAGTCCAAAGTCAGTTATCTGGGGGCGTCCCGCGCGATCGATCAGCACGTTCCCCGGCTTCAGGTCCCGGTGAACAATGTGTTGGCGATGGGCGTAATCAACCGCCTCAGCGACCCTGCGAGTTAACTCCGCGGCCTGGCGCGGCTCCAGTGGCCCCTCGCGCAGCCTGTCCCCGAGACTTGGACCGTCGACGAACCCCATCGAAAAAAAATGGCGGCCCTTTGACTGGGATACCTTGTAGACGGGCACAATGCCAGGATGGTCGAGATTGGCCGCCGCCTCCGCCTCTGCCCGAAATCGTTGAATTTCGGATTCGTCGGCGAACTCTCCCGACTTGATCATCTTCAGTGCGACGATGCGGTTGAGGCTGATTTGCCGAGCTTTGAAGACGACGCCCATCCCACCTCGCCCGATTTGTTCGAGCAACTCATAGTCGTCAAGGGTCTCCACGGGACGCTCCTACTCGTCGCTTGCGGTGTGCTGGTCGAGCGGTAACTGGAATTCCTTCGGCGGCGCGTTAGCGAGCTGCGAACGACATCCTGTCGAGGACAGTTGCGGCATCCTGCCGCAAAGGTTTAGCGCTTTGTGGCGAAACCCGAAGGGGGAGGGCGGCATGCACAGCTTACCGCCGCTCGTTTGGTATGACGCACCCGAGTCAGCGCTCGGCGACCCTGCTGCGCAGGGTGCCCAACCTCTGCGTTGCCCTAACCTCCGCTCGGTTGAACACATTGGCGTTTCACTGTGCCGTGCCATCGCGCCAATCTCTCATTGGATGGGGGATAGTAAGGTGCCGTGTGGAAAGATCAGACACCCGTGATTTGGGGGGGAAAGATCAGGGAAAGATCAAGGGAAAGATCAGACACCCGTGATTTGAGCGGTCTGGGGGGGGCGGAACAAGCGGCTGGAGTGGTGAATGCGAACCAAAGCTGATCTTGCGTGCGGCGGGCAATTTCTGGACACTACGCCGCCGCGCGGCGGTTCGCTGAGCGGTTCCCCGCGCTGGCCGACCCCGGCCAGCTCAACCCGCGGTGCCGCGATGTCCCGATTCACGCTCAGCCTGCTGCTTCTGCTGCTGCCGTCCGCCCTGGCGCCGGCCGGCTGCGGTTGGCGGCTGCCGGGGCACGGCCCGCTGGCCGCTCGAACCCCGCCACCCCCGCTGGAAAACCCCCTGTTTGTCCCCGTCCAGGACCGCGAGTTCGCCTGGAATCAACTGGTTGATACCATCGACACCTATTTTCAGATTGAACGGGAAGCCCGCGTCCAGGTGATCGGCGGCGTCCTGACCGAGGGGCGGATCGACACCTTTCCCATGACGGGAGCCACGTTGCTGGAGCCCTGGCGAGGCGATTCCACGGCCGGCTTCCAGCGTCTGCAGGACACGTTACAGTCGACGCGCCGGCGAGCGCACGTCCGCGCGTTTCCCACCGCCGGAGGCTATCTGGTGGAGGTCGTGGTGCTGAAGGAAATCGAGGACCTCAGCCAGCCCGAACACGCCACCATCGGCGGCAGCGTGCTGCGGCACGATGGGACACTGGTCCGGCAACAACCCCAAGTGGACCTCGCACCCAAGACCTTGGGCTGGATTCCGCTGGGACGCGACCTGGAGCTGGAGCAGCGACTGCTGCGCGAAATCCAAGGCCGTCTGGTCGACCAGCGACCGCCCAAATCCGGCCCGCTGAGACACTAGGGCCGGACGGACACTCCAGCCCGTCGCTCTTCATACTGACAACTGACAACTGACAACTGACCGGCCAGTCACCAGGGCGTGGCGGTCGGGGAACCGGCCGGCGTGTCGATATTCAGCGGCGGCGCAACGTGCGGCGGGGCAACGGGCTGCGGTGCGACGGACGGCGGGGCAACTGGTGCCGGCGCGCAGGGCAGCATGATCGTGAACGCCGTGCCCTTGCCCACGGTGCTCTCGACCCGGATCCGCCCATGGTGGGCCTCGATAATCTGGCGGCAGGAGGACAAGCCAAGCCCGGTTCCACCCTTGCCTGATTCGTCGGGGCCCTGCTTGGTGCTGTAAAACGGATCGAAAATCCGCGGCAGCCGGTCGGCCGGAATCCCCTCGCCCGTGTCGCGGACGGTCAGAACGACCATCTGCTGAGCGGGATCGTGGTGCAGGCGGACCAGCAGGTGGCCACCCCGCGGCATCGCCTGGCGAGCGTTGATGACCAGGTTCAACAGGACCTGCTGAATCTGATTGCCGTTGGCCAGGGCAGGGGGCACGTCGTCGAATTGGGTGTCCAGCGAGATGCGGTATTTGCTCAGTTCGCGCTCCAGCAGCAGCAGCGCATCCTGGACGACGGTCGCCAGGTCGGTCGGTTCCAGTTGGTTGCCCCGGTTGCGGGCCATGCCCAGTACGGAATGGGTGATCCGAGCGGCACGCTGGGCGGCTTGCAGAATCTTTTCCAGCGCCTTGTCGCGCGTGGCGTCGTCCCGGTGCCGCAGGCCGATCCGGGCGTAGTTGAGGATCGTGGTCAAGACGTTGTTGAATTCATGCGTGGTGGTCCCCGTCAACTCGCCGAGAGCCGTCAACCGCTGGGCTTGGAGAAGCTGTTGGCGCAAGAGTTCCACTTGCCGCTCCAGCGGCAGGTGTGCATCCTGATGGGCACTGCTCATATCTCGTCCGTTCCTCAAAACCCGGCTCGATTCCGCTCGACACGTAACCGGTAAAGCCAACCGGACCGCTGGCAGCTTGACCCGCTTGCCGGCTTCACGGCTTCCGCTTCCCTTACCAGGGCCGCTTGACTTAACCTATTCCGTTTCATGGAGTTAGCACCAAGGAACTTATCGTCGAACCGAACTGGGCAACTGTAATCGAAGCCCGTATAATGGACTTGCGCGTGAGGATCGCAATCGTGGCGGCGCCAGGGTGGGCGCGCGGGAGGCAAGGATGCATACCGTCGAGTTGCTGGAAGAGGCACTCGCGATCTCGAAGCAGCTAGGATACCGGGTCCGCCTGGAGTGGCTGGACGGTGGCGGCGGAAGCTGCGAATTCGCTGGTCAACGATGGTTATTCGTCGACCTGTCCCTGACCTCCAACGAGCAGTTGGAGCGTGTCGTTGAGGTCCTGCGCGGCGACTCGGCCTTGCCGGGTTTGCGCCTGTCACGGCCCTTGGCCCGCCTGCTGCAAATCCGCCGGGCGGCTTGAGTAGAGGGGGGGACTGACGATCATGAAACCGTTGGCGCAATGGCCTTGGGAACCGCGGGAAACAGTGCCGGCAAGCCGGCGGTGGCGGCGCGACGTGCCGCAATGCCTGTTGCCATGGCTGCTGCTGTGCGGAGTCTGCTGGTCATGCCACCCTGGGTTCGCTCAGCAGTCTGTGCCTGGGGGCGGCGATCCGCCACCCTTGCGCGCGGCCAGTGGCGGGATTCAGCCGAAGGTGACGGAGCTGCCCGTCTCGCAGCCGGCGGCCCCTTCACCGCTCCCGCCCACGCCGACTCCCGCCGCTGCCCCACTGCCGGGCAGCGGCACCGGGGATGCGCCGGGTACGCCGGCCGCGCCGACCTCTCCTCCCACAACCACGCCGCCGGGCACGACCACCGCGCCCGGTACGACCACCGCGCCCGGTACAACCACCGCGCCGGGAACGACCGCGTCCCCGGCGGCGCCCGCATCGCCGGCCACGCTTGTACCGGCCGTCACGTTGGACGAGCTGGCGGCTCGACTGAAGCAGGTCGAGGAGGCGAGTGACCTGAGTGACGACCTGCGCAAGTCGCTCCGAGACAAGTATCTGCAGGCCAGGCAAGCGTTGGAAAAGACTGGCGAGTGGGAGCAGAAGAGGCAGCAATACCAGGCCTGGGTCGATGAAACATCGGCGGCCGAGGTGCAACGGATCGAATCGCTGTTGGCGCAGCCCCCGGTGGCGTTCGACTTTCAAGCCCTGGAGGAACTGCCGCTGGCTGATTGGCGCGATGCGCGGCAGCGGCTGGACGAGCAACTGGCGGCCAAGCGGGCGGAGCTGGCCGCGCTGAAGCAGCAACTTGATCGACGGGCCGCGCGGGAAGTGGAGTTGCCCCGCGAGCAGGCCTCGGCCCAGAAGCGCCGGACGGAGCTCCAGGAGCAGCTCAAACAGGCCGCGCCGGCCGACGAAACGCCGCAGGCGGCCGACGCTCGCCGAGCGATGCTGGCCGCCCAGCACCAGGCCGCGTCGGCCGAAGTCCTGGCACTGGCCAAGGAAGCCGAAGCCTACGCCAAGCAGGCCAAGCTGCTGCCGCTGCGGCTGCAACTGGCCCAGCGCGACGCCGATCAACTGCAGAGGGACACCGACAGGCTGCGGACCGAACTGGCCCGCTTGGCGGAGATGCGGGCCCAGGAAGAGGCCGATGCCATCTGGGAACAGATCCCGCCCATCGTGAAAGTGGATCCCCGCTACGAGAGCCTGGTGGTCCGCATCAACCGGCTGGTCGAAAAGCATTCCGAACTGGTCGACCAGATTCGGCTGGACACTGAGAAGCTGGTCGCGCTGGAACAGGATCTGTCCGGACTGGAGGAGAGCTACCGGATCACGAGGAATCGGGTCGAAAAGGGGACGACCGCCAGTTTCGGGATGATCCTGCGGAAGGAACGCTCGCAGCTCAAACCGGTCCGGGTCCTGTTGCGGAACATCGCGGAGCGGGCCGTCGCCGAGCGGCAGTTGCAGGCCGAACTGTACGAGCTGGAACGGCGCCGACAGAGTCTGCAGAACCTCGACCAGGCCGTCGGGGCGCAACTGGCCGAACTGCCGTCGGACGCCGGGACCACGCCGTACTCCGCGGCAGCCGTCAGGGCGGTTCTGGAGAGCGAGCGGCAGTTGCTGGGCAGCGTGACGGAAGACGGCGATGCGTATTTGAAGCTGCTGGTCAACCTGGACATCAAGGAAGATGAGTACGCGAGTCTCGTGGCGGACTATGCCGCCTTTCTCGACGACCGCATCTACTGGGTCCGCAGCACGGAGCTCGTGAGCTGGACCGATCTGCACCAGGCGGGCCGCGGCGTGTGGCAGTTGTTCTCGTGGACGCTGTGGCGGGAAACCGGGACACGCCTGTTCGAGGACGTTCGCCGGCGGCCGTTGCTGTACCTGGCGGCGGTCGCGGCGCTGGCCGTGCTGCTGGTCTACCAGGCTCGGCTGCGGCGGCGGATTTACGCGATCGGCCAGATGAGCAGTCGCAGTCCCTACGTGCAGTTCGTGCCCACCTTGCGCGTGCTGCTGCTGACCCTGCTGATTGCCTCGCCCTGGCCGGCGCTGCTGATGTTTCTGGCGATCTGCCTGGGCCGCATGTGGGACCTGAACCAGGTCGATTTCGGCCGCGGCCTGGCGGCCGGACTGTTCGAAGCCTCGCTGATCCTGTTCGCGCTGCTGGTGATCTACCAGACCTGCCGCCCGATGGGCCTGGGCGAAGCCCATTTCCAGTGGCCCCGGCAGATCCTCCGCGGCGTCCGGCGGAACGTCCGGTTGATGGTTTTGCTGGGAGTTCCCCTGGCTTTCGTGACCAGCACGCTGGCGGCCCAGACCACGCTGCAGCCGGAAGTTTACCACGAGTACCACACGTCGCTGGGGCGATTGTGCTTCATCGCCTTCCATCTGCTGGCCGCGCTGGTGCTGTACCGCATGGCCAACGCCTTGTCCGCCAGCGACGCACCGAATGCCGCGCCGGCCCTTCCCGCCTGGCTGGTCCGGCTGCGGCCGATCTGGCTGCTGGCGCTGCTGGCGCTGCCGCTCAGTCTGGCGGGGCTGGCGGCGGCCGGCTTCTACGACACGGCGCTGCAACTGACGATCGAGCTGGAACAGACCGTGGCGCTGGCCTTCGTGCTGCTGCTTATCGGCTCGCTGCTCAACCGCTGGGTCACCGTCGTCCGCCGCAACGTGGCCATCCGCCGCGCGCTGGAAGGCCGGCTGCGTCAGCCGGGAACAAGTCCGGTGGCCGGGTCCGAGCCGGATCAGAAAGTGAACCTGACCGCCATCAACGCGCAGATCCAGAACCTGATCCTCGGCTTCCTGGTGCTGGCGGGCGTGTTCGGGATCTTCGCCATCTGGCACGATGTCCTGCCGGCGCTGAAAGTCCTGAACGAAATCCGGATCTACCGGATGGGCGTCGATCGCTGGCTGACCGCCGCCGACGTGGCGTTCACCGCCCTGATCCTGCTGATGACCATCCTGGCGGCCCGCAACGGGCCGGCCCTGATCGAAATCGTCCTCCTGCAGCGTCTGCCTTTGCACTCGTCGGTCCACTACGCCATCGCCAGCATCACCCAGTACCTGATCGCCACCATGGGCATCCTGCTGGTCGTCAACCGCGTCGGCCTGACCTGGGACAAGGTGGTCTGGCTGCTGGCGCCGCTGGGCGTCGGCCTGGGCTTCGGTCTGCAGGAAGTGTTCGCCAATTTTGTCTGCGGCATCATCCTGCTGTTCGAACAGCCGGTCCGCATCGGCGACATCGTCACGGTGGGCGACACGACGGGCGTCGTCACGCGGATCCGCATTCGAGCGACCACGATTCGCAACTGGGACCGCCAGGAACTGGTCATTCCCAACAAGGACCTGATCACCGGCACGCTGATCAACTGGACCCTGTCCGACACCGTGAACCGGATCGTCATCAACGTCGGCGTGGCCTACGGGTCCGACACCGACCGGGCCCGCGAGATTCTGCTGGAACTGCTGCGCGAACATCCGGACGTGCTGGAGGAGCCTCAGCCACAGGTGACGTTCGAGGGGTTTGGCGACAGCACGCTGAACCTGGTGGTGCGAGCGTTCCTGTCGGGACTGGAGAATCGGCTGCCCACGATCCACGAACTGCACACGCGGATCAACAAGCGGTTCCGCGCCGAAGGGATCGAGATCGCCTTTCCGCAGCGCGACATTCACATCCGGTCCCTGGCCGGCCCCTGGCCCACGGTACCCAGCGGCCATGTGCGGGTCGAATCCGCCGCCGAGTAGGGGGGGGCGCAGGTGCTCCCTCGCTGACGCTTCGGGCTAACTTGGACGCTTCCCTCGCTTACGCTTCGGGCTAACTAGCGATTTCGCAGGTGGGAGGTCCGTCACCAACGGCGGCGCTTACCCGCCCGCCGTGCGGTACAGCCCTTGAGTGACGATGTACCGCTCGACCGCCGGCGGCGTACGATACCGCAGGCTCCGACCCGTGGCCGCTCGCTGCCTCAGATCGGTGCTGCTGAAGTCCACCTGAGGCATCCGGACCAGCAACTGGTCCGCTTCCACTCGGCGGTGTTCCGGCATCAGCCGGTGGAGCGTCCGCGCGTCGGGCGGCTCGAATCCGGGTCGCGAGACGGCCACGGGCGTGGCCAGTTCGCAGATTCTGGCCGGTTCCCGCCAGCTTGGCAGCTCGGCCAGCGAATCGGCGCCCAGCAGCAGGAACCAGGCCGTTTCCGGCTGGGCCGCCGCCAGCGCGGCCAGGGTCTCGACGGTGTAACTCACGCCGCCCCGATCCAGCTCCACGGTGGAAACGCGAAACGCCTGGTTGCCGTCGCATGCCAGCCGCAGCATTTCGAGGCGCTGCGCCGCGGTCGCCACCGCACCTCGCTCCTTGTGCGGCGCCTGCGCAGCCGGCATGAACCAGACCTCGTCCAGCCCGCACTGTTCGCGGCTGCATTCGGCCAGCAGCAAGTGGCCGTAATGCACCGGATCGAACGTACCACCCAGGATTCCGACGCGCATGGTTCAAGCTGGCGGGAGGCTATGATGACGGCATTTGAGTGACGGTCGCCTGGCGGCCTGGCACCAGGGACTGCGGCGAGTGTCCCGAGTCTGCCGCCTGAGTCTACCGGTTGTCCGCTGGCAGTCCCAGCGGTCTGGTCCCGCCGCCACGGTATCGGGGAACCGCCACGCGCGTTACAACACGGGCAGACGCCGATTGATTGTTTTTCGCCGCGGCACCCAACCAATCAAGTTCCCGGACGCTTCCCGGCCCGCCATGACCCAGCGATCGTTGTTCGACCATGAGCCGGACCCGTGGGAGCTGGACGCCTTGGGGGACACGCTGGTCGCGAGCGTCGTGTTGCCCGAAGAGCCGTTTGGACCGTTCGACTACCGGGTACCGGACAGGCTGCGGGGCCAGGTCGCGGCGGGGCATCGGGTCCGCGTACCGCTGGGCAAGGCGAACCGGTTGGTCGTGGGCTACTGTGTCCGGCTGGGACCGCCGGGCGGTCATGCGGGACGGCTGAAGGACGTGCATTCGGCGGTCGATCCCGAGCCGCTCGCCGGTCCGGCAATCTTGCGGCTGACCGAGTGGATGGCGGACTATTATCTCTGCCGCTGGGGCCAGGTCCTGGAGGCGGTCATTCCGGCGGGCGTGCGGGCCCAGGCCGGCACGCGGCAATTGACGTACCTGGACGTGCCGACCGAGGTGGCCGCTCGGCTGAGCCGGCTGGAGCTGCCGCCCAAGCAGTTGCATGCCTTGCGGACGCTGCTCGGCTCGCCGCAGCCGTTGACGCCGCCCGAACTGGCCGAGCGCGCCCAGTGCACGCAGGCGCCGATCAGCCAACTGCGGCGCAAGGGGTTGATCCGGGCCACCGTCCGGCGAACCATGGACGGCCGAGCGGAGCCGCCCGCCGAGCGGCTACCGCACTTGCAGTTGAACGATCAGCAACAAGCGGCCCTTGATTCGATCCTGGCCGCACTCCGCTCCGGGCAGCACTCCACGCTGCTGCTGCACGGCATCACCGGCAGCGGCAAGACGGAAGTCTATATCCAGGCGATCGACCAGGTGGTGCGCGATGGGCGGCAAGCGATCGTGCTGGTGCCCGAAATCAGCCTCACGCCCCAGACCCGGCAGCGGTTCCGTTCGCGGTTCGACCACGTGGCCGTGTTGCACAGCATGCTGACCGGACCGGAACGCCACTGGCACTGGCAGCGGATCGCCCAGGGCGAGGTGCAGGTGGTGGTGGGCGCCCGCAGTGCCGTGTTCGCTCCCGTGCCCCGGCTGGGGTTGATCGTGCTGGACGAGGAGCACGACGCCTCGTTCAAGCAGGACAAGCTGCCCCGGTATCACGCCCGCGACGTGGCGCTGCAACGCGCCCGGCTGGAAAGCATCCCGCTGCTGCTGGGCTCGGCCACTCCGTCGCTGGAGAGCTGGCATCAGGCAGGGCAGGGCGAGTATCGGTTGCTGAGCCTGCCGCAGCGGGTCGAGAATCGCCCGCTGCCCGACGTGGCCGCGCTGGATCTGCGGACCGAATATCGCAGCCGAGCCTCGCGGGGCGCGGTCAGCCGCCCGTTGCACCGGGCGATCGAACAAGCGCTGCGGGACGACGGCCAGGTGATTCTGCTGCTCAATCGCCGAGGCTTTTCCACGTCGATCCAGTGCCCGGCCTGCGGGCACGTGGTGAACTGTCCGGATTGCGACATCGCCCTGACGCACCATGCCGAGGGCGACAAGGCGGTCTGCCACTACTGCGATTACCAGACGCGGGTGCCGGAGCGCTGCCCGGAGTGCCGTTTTGACGGGATCCGCTTCAGCGGCCTGGGAACGCAGAAGCTGGAACGCGAGATTCAGCGGCGGTTCCCCCAGGTCCCCTCGCTGCGCGTCGATTCGGATACGATGCGGCGGCCCGGCAGCCACGAAGAGGCACTGGCCCGCTTCCGCCGAGGCGAGATCAAGATTCTGCTCGGCACGCAGATGATCGCCAAGGGTCTGGACTTTCCCAACGTGACGCTGGTCGGCGTCGTGAATGCCGACACGGCGTTGCACTTGCCCGATTTTCGGGCCTCGGAGCGCACCTTTCAGCTCGTCACGCAGGTTGCCGGACGAACGGGCCGCGGAGAGAAAGGGGGCCGGGTGCTGGTGCAGACGTTCAGCCCCGAACATCCGGCGATTCAAGCCGCCCTGAGGCACGACTATCTGCGTTTCGCCGCCCAGGAACTGCCGGTCCGCCAGCGGCATGGCTATCCCCCGGTCAGTGCCATGATCCGCATCATCGCCCGCGGGCCGCGGGAGCGGGCGGTCGAGCAGTTCGCGGAGCTGATGGGCCAGCGACTTCGGGACGCGCTGGCCAGCGCCGCCCCGGATCACCGGCTGCTGGGGCCCGCGCCGGCTCCCGTGGCCAAGCTGCGCCGCAGGTACCGTTTTCACATGCTGTTGATCGGGCCGCGGATCGCCGCGCTGCAGCAAGCGGTTCGCTCGGTCAGCGGGCAACTCCCGACGGACGACGAGATCCAATGGGTCGCCGACGTCGATCCGCTCGATATGCAGTAAGCGGCAAGCCGCACAACGCCTTACTGACCACTGACCACTGACAACCGCCCGCTTTCGTCTGGCCGTGCCCGCCCGATCTTCCTAAAATGAAGCGACTGCCAGGCTGGCGTCCGGCGGAGTTCCGGCGCGGCCGTGGCCCGCGATTTTCAGCCGCCGTTCGCATTCAGGACTCGACCCGCTCATGGCCTATCGTTCGCTACGACGTGTGCTGGGCGAGACGAGTCTGGAGCGGAAGTGCCGGTTGCTGTTTGGCTGCTGCCTGCTGCTGCTGATTTCCAGCGCCTTCTGGTGGGTGGATCGGGTGGCCGAGAACCTGGTGATCGAAACCACTCGCAGCAAGGGCCGCGACATGGTGGACATGGCGCTGATGAAGCGCCATTTCGAAGACTGGGAGACGCAGGAGCGGTTCAAGCAGTTGGCCCGCGAGCTGGTCAGCGACATCGAGCATAACCAGGATTACCGCTACGAGATTCTGGCCCTGGACGGCGAATCGCCGATCGCCTATCTCACGCCGGTCGGACCGGCGGACGCGACGGAGGAAGCGGTGCTGTTGTCGCTCAAGCGCAAGCTCCGGCGGCGGGAGGAATTGTTGGCCGAGCAGGAGCATCAGCAGCAGCAGGCCGAGCAGCGGCAGGGGGGCGCCGGCGCGGCGCCCGACACGCAGGCGCTGTTGGTGTTGGGGCACGACGCCAACCTGCCGCCGGTCTTCGAGGAACGCCCGCTGCCGGCGCGGGACGAGTATCATTACTACGAGGCGATTCAGTGGAAGACCAGTTGCCGGCGCTGCCACCAGAACCTGCAGGAGGCGGGCGCCATGTCGGCGGCTCAAGGAGGCGCGGCGGCCGCCCGCGATGCTTCGTTGCATGCGGTCAAGGTGACGATTCCCTATCGGGCCACGCAGGACGCCATCAACAGCGCGCGGGCGATCCTGATCGCGGTGGCCATCCTGACCGTGTTTGCCGCCATGGTCGCGCTCTACGTGATCGTGCGCTACGTGGTCGTCCGGCCGCTGAAGCACTTGCGGGACGTGAGTGACGACATCAGCCGCGGAAAGACGGAACTGCGGGCGGAGATCCACACGAACGACGAGTTCGAGGAGCTGGCCGCGTCCTTCAACCGCATGCTCCGCCACCTGACCGATGCGCAAACCGAGCTGCAGCAGGTGAACCACGACCTGGATGCCAAGGTCGACCAGTTGGCTCAACTCAACATGCGGCTCTACGAAATGAACCGGCTGAAGGGGGACTTCCTGGCCAACATGAGCCACGAGTTGCGGACGCCGCTCAACAGCATCATCGGTTTCTCGGAGGTCCTGCAGGGGATCGACTCGCTGTCCGACAAGCAGAAACGCTACGCTCAGAATATCCAGAAATCGGGCCGCGTGCTGCTGGAAATGATCAACGACATCCTGGACCTGGCCAAGATGGAGGCCGGCAAGATGGAGGTCCGCCCGACCGAGTTCCGCATCGGGGCGATCGTCCAGGCCCAGTGCGATATGGTCCGCTCGCTGACTGAGGAAAAAAACATCGACCTGGAAGTGGTTGTGGGAGAGCAGCTTCCCGCGCTGTATCAGGACCAGGCCAAGATCCAGCAGATTCTGACCAACCTGCTCTCCAACGCCATCAAGTTCACACCCGAAGGGGGCCGGATCACGGTGACGGCGCGGCGAGTCGACGATGGCAAGCTTGAACTGACCGTGGCCGACACGGGCGTGGGGATCGCCGAGGAGGATCAGGAGATTATCTTCGAGAAGTTCCGGCAGGGAACGTCGGTGCTGGGCGGCGACGGCCTGACGCGCGAGTACTCCGGGACCGGCCTGGGGCTGTCGATTATCAAGGAACTTTGCAAGCTGCTGGGCGGCGAGGTCAGTTTCGAGAGCGAGCTGGGGATCGGCAGCACGTTCATGGTGGTCTTGCCCTGGACCGTGTCGCGGCGGCCGGAGTTCGAGACGCAGATGGCGGCCCGGCTGGACGAAATCCGGGTGCAGGAAGCCGCCATGCGGCAGCGGGAATTCGCCCCGGGCGAAGAAGGTGCCGAGGCGGCCGACGGCGACGGCTCGCAACGGGATGTCCAGTCCCTGCGGCTCCCCGCCACGACGCGGGCGGCCGTGGGCGAGGACGATTGATCCGCTCGCGGAAAAAAAGTTGACCGGTGACAGTCCGTGGTCACCGGGCGGTGTCCCGCGGGTTGTGGCGGCCGGCTAGAATGAGGCCATGACGCAGGGAACCTCGACGGGTCAATCGGATGCCTCGGCGGATCTGACCACGCCGGTGCAGTTTCTCAAGGGCGTGGGGCCGCAGCGGGGCGAACTGCTGCGCCGCCTGGGTCTGCGGACCGCGCGGGACGTGTTGTTCAGTTTCCCGCGGGATTACCGGGAAATGGGCCAGCTTGTCCCGGTGGAGGCCCTGCGGGAAGGCCAGCCGGCGTGCGTGCAGGGCGTGATCGACGAGGTGGAGTTGCAGCCGCTGGGCGACGGCCGCTCGCTGCTGGGAGCACTGGTCCGCCAGGGCAGCCAGTTCGTGCGAGCCGTCTGGTTCAACCAGCCGTTCCTGCGGTCTCGGTTGCGGCTGGGTACGACCGTCGTGCTCTGCGGGACGCCATCCATGCGCGGCTTCCGTTGGGAATTGCGGCAGCCGCGGATCGAACACCTGGGACCCGGCGAGACGTTGGTGCGGGAGGGGCCGCTGCCCGTCTACCGGCTGACCGAGGGGCTGCGGCAACACCAGATGCGGCGGATCGTCTCGCTGGTGGTGGCGTCGCACGCCGGCGCGGTGGACGAAGTGTTTCCGGCGACTTACCTGGCGGAGCATCGGTTGCTGCCGATTGCCGACGCGTTGCGGGCGATCCACGCGCCGCGCAGCGAAGCGGAGCTGGCTCTGGCCCGGCGGCGGTTCATCTACCAGGAACTGCTGGTCCTGCAATTGGCGCTCGCCCTGCGGCGTTCGCACCTGCTGCGGCAATGCCAGGCTCCCGTGCTGGAAGCGACCGCACGGATCGACGCCCGCATCCGGCGGCTGTTTCCGTTCCAGTTGACCGGCGAGCAGCAGCAGGCGATTGCCGACATCTGCGGCGACATGGGCGGCGGGCATCCCATGAACCGATTGCTGCAGGGCGACGTCGGCAGCGGCAAGACGGTGGTGGCCGAGTACGCCATGCTGCTGACCGTGGCGCACGGCTACCAGGCCGTGATGATGGCTCCCACCGAGGTGCTCGCCCGCCAGCACGCCCGCACGCTCGAGCGCGACTTGCACGCCAGCCGAGTGCGGATCGGGCTGCTTACGGGAGCCCTGACGGCGGCCGAGCGGCGGAGGACGCTGGACCAGATCGCCAGCGGCGAACTGAACCTGATCGTGGGCACGCACGCGGTGGTGCAGGACGATGTGCGTTTCGATCGCCTGGGCCTGGTGGTGATCGACGAACAACACAAGTTCGGCGTGCGGCAGCGGGCCATGCTGCGGCAATCGGGTCTCGATCCGCACTACCTGGTAATGACGGCCACGCCCATCCCGCGTACGGTCTCGATGACCCTGTTCGGCGACCTGGACTGTTCGACGTTGCGGCAGGGGCCGCCGGGGCGCCAGGCGGTGCACACGTATCTGGCCGCGCCCGACCAGCGGGCGCGCTGGTGGCAGTTCGTGCGCAAGAAGCTGCTCGAAGGCCGGCAGGCCTATGTCATCGCCCCGCTGATCGACGAGAACGAGAACCTGACGCTGGCCAGCGTCAGGCAACTGGAGCAGAGCCTGCGGGCCGGCGAACTGGCCGGCTTCGAACTGGGGTTGGTCCATGGCGGGCTGAGCGCCGAGGAGAAGGCGGAGGCGATGGAGCGATTCCATCGCGGTTTGACCCGCGTGCTGATCGCCACCAGCGTGATCGAAGTGGGGATCGACGTGCCGAATGCCACGCTGATGACGATCGAGGATGGGCAACGGTTCGGTCTGTCGCAACTGCACCAGTTGCGGGGCCGCATCAGCCGGGGAAAGTTTCCCGGCTACCTCTGCGTGTTCGCCGAGATGCCGACGGCCGAGTCCCGGCAGCGGCTGGAGGCGTTCGCTTCGACCAGCGACGGTTTCGAACTGGCGGAAATCGACTTTCAGTTGCGCGGACCGGGCGACTTGCTGGGCACTCGGCAGCACGGTCTGCCGCCGCTGCGGATCGCGGACCTGCACCGCGACCGCGAACTGCTGGAGGAAGCCCGCCACGACGCGCAAGGACTGATCGCCGCGGACCCCGACCTGGCCGCGGCCGAGCTGGGCAGGTTGAAGCAGATGGTCCTGCGGCGCTACGGCGCGGCCCTCGACCTGGGCGACGTCGGCTGAGCCCGTCATGGTGGAGCGATTGTCCCCAATCGCTCTTTCCCGGTGGAGCGATTGTCCTCAATCGCTCGTCCGGCGGAACGCCGGCCCTGGCCCACGGGCCTTCGGCCCGCGAGTCCCGATTGGGGACAATCGGGCTACACTGTTGGTGGAGCGATTGTCCCCAATCGCTCTTTCCCGGTGGAGCGATTGTCCCCAATCGCTCGTCCGGCGGAACGCCGGCCCTGGCCCACGGGCC
>JAGFJK010000165.1 GCA_024102795.1 Pirellulaceae bacterium | reverse complement strand
CCGAGGCGATGCCGCCCGCCAGCGGCAGCGCCAAACAGGCCAGGGCCAGCAAACCGGCCGGCGCCGCCTGGCGAGTCATCCAGGTGGCGGCGGGCGAAATGCCGCGGTCCGACAAGAACCGAATCCGCCCCTGCAGCATGTCGCTCTGAAAGACCATCGCCCCCAGCCACGAGCTGGACAGCACCAGCAACAACAGTCCCAGCATCGAACGGCCGATCGGATGATTGGCTTCGACGGCCGGCGCCAGCAGCACGACGGCGACAATCAACGTGACCAGGTTCCCCGCCAACCAGGCGCGGCTCTGGCAGGCGAACTGCCAGACGAGCGCGGAAAGCCGAGGCCGAATGCTGGCGGTGGCGATCCACGGCGCGCCGAACAGCCCGCGCCATGATCGGAAAAAACCGATCAGCGAGCTGGTGTCGGCCGTTTGAGCGGCCAGCGCCCGGCCGCCGAATCGTTCGGTGAGCCAGACCGCCAGCACGATCCCCAGACCGATGCACGCCAGTTGCGTGTAGGAAGCGGCCGGCGAGAACGGATCACGCTCCGCCGGCCAGACCCAGGCGTTGATCGCTCCGGCCAGCAGCAGCGGCAGCGACGCGATCGGGATCACCAGCAGCAGTCCCGTCAGCGCCGACTGGATTCGCCAGGCCAGCGCGAAGCCGGCGAACAACAGAAATACCGAAAAGGCCGGCGCGATCCAGCCGCCCGTGAAGTCGGTCGTGAACGGATAGACGTCGCTGGACGAAACCACCGCCAGAATCAACGCGCTGACCGCCCACAGTCCGGCCAGGCAGAGAAGCGCAGCCAGGGATTTGACGCGCACGATCCAGCGCGGCGGCACCGGCAGGTTGGCCAGCCAGCGCAGCGTACGGGAATCCTTCTCGTAACCGACCAGCACGGCGCCGACGCCGCAAGCGAACAGGCCCGGCATACCGAAACACAGCGCGACGGTGGTCGACTGCAGTACGCTGGCCGGATAGCTGCCAGCGGTCAGCGCCTGCAGCCCCAGCAGCAAGATCACCAGCAGCGTGAGCAACACGGCCAGCGGAATCAACTGCCGCAGTTCCTTCCACCACAATCTCTGCCAGGCCCAGCGTGCATTCATGGTTGTGCCTCGATCTACGCCACTTCGGACGAACCGAGCGACAGGACTTCGGCCGTCGCCGAACCAAAATCGGCCCCGTGGCGGATGCAGGCCGCGAACAGTTCGTCCAGCGCCGCGCTGCGGACCCGCACCCCGGCCACACCCGGCCGGGATTTCCACTGCGCCAGAGCGTCGTCGCCGAGCCCCTGCACCAGGATCTTGCGCTGCCGTCCCTCGACCTGCTCCCGCAGCATCCTGGCCGGCGGCGCGGGCTGCGGCAACTCGGTCTCGGCGAATTCGAAACTAACCGTCACTTCGCTGACGGTCTCCCGCAAATGGCTCAGCGAATCAAACAGCCGGACCCGGCCCTGGTGCAGGATGGCGACGCAATCGGCCACGCGTTCCACTTCGGAAATCTGGTGGCTGGCCAGCAGCACGGTCCGCCCGCTGGCCACCCGCTCCAGCATGCTTTCGAGAAACTCCCGCCGCACCAGCGGATCGAGCCCCGAAGTGGGTTCGTCCAGGATCAGCAGTTCGGGGTCGTGGGCCAGCGCCAGCGCCAAAGCGACCTTGGCTCGCTGGCCCTTGCTCAAGTGCCGGATCTTGCGATCCTCGGGAACTTCATACCGGGCGATGAACTCCCGGTAGCGTTCCAGATAACCCGCTTCGTAGAACGAGGCGGCGAACCAGCCGATCTCGCCCGCTCGCATCCAGTCGTAAAGCGCCGGCGCGTCGGCGACGTAGCCGATCCGCCGGCGGATCTCCAGCGCCGACGTGGCCGGATCGAGCCCCAGGACACGGCAACTGCCGGCGGTGGGCCGCAGGAATCCGGTCAGCGTTTGTATCAGCGTGGTTTTCCCGGCGCCGTTCTCGCCCAACAAGGCGACCACGGTGCCGCGTGGCACCTGCAAGTCGACCTCCCGCAGCGCCTCGCAGCCGGGAAACGCGACGGTCAGGCGATGGGTCGAGACCACCGCTTCCGGTTCGGCAAGCGACATTAGCGCGGCTCCTTGGTTCAATAGCGCCACTGGGGATGTAATTCGTTGTTCGATGTAGTCCGCCGCGTAAGCGAGGGAGAGCTCGTAACCTGCTTCCCTGCCTCGCTTACGCTTCGAGCTACAAGTGATTTCAAACTGACGACTGACGACTGACGACTGACGATTGCAAATTGCAATCTGACGGCTAGTTTCTTCAGCGCCGCATCGGCGGTAAGTCGTGCCCACATGGAGCCCCACGCGTAAGCGAGAGAGATTTCGTAACCCGCTTTTCTCCCTCGCGAACGCTTCGGGCCGAATATAAGTCTAGAGTGGCGATGTCCTCTCAGTTTTCGTGTGCCGTGGAAGCAACCGTGGAGATCGTGCCGTCCAGCCGTTCGAGTTCGCGGTCCAGGATCACCCGGATCGCCTCGGCGGTGAGCCCCGCATGCAACGCCTCGGCCAGCGCGCCGCGCAGCCTCTCGGCGACCAGATTCCGCCGGGCTTCGATGCAGGGCTGCGTCGCACCGGCCCGGACGGCCAGCCCGCGACCGCGCAGCGACTCCAGCGCCCCGTCGGCCTGCAGTTGCTGGAAGGCCCGGTTGATGGTGTTGGGGTTGACCGCCAACTGCTGGCTGAGCGTCCTCACGCTGGGCAGCAACTGCCCGGGCCGCAGCGTTCCCTCGGCGATGGCGAACTTGACTTGCCGCACGATCTGCTCGTAGATCGCCACCCCGTTGTTCGGTTCGATCGAGAAAAACATCGCCCGGCCCACCTCCGTCGCTGGTGTGTACTAGTCAGATAGTACACTAGGTGGCCAGTGATGTCAAGCATCGGGTTCTTGGAATCGGGCGGCAGGACGTGGAGATCAGCACCCGAAGTCGACCCGGATTCCGAGTGGTCTGCGAGTTGGATGGGTCGCGCCAGAATGCTTCGAGATCGTGCAACTTTTAAGCTTTTTTCCTCATCAGAGTTTAATCCGTTACAAGAGCAGCCTTGGCTTACCCTTACGCCGAAGGCGTAATGACAGCGCGGGAGTCGAACCGAAGGGCCACCCATCCGAATTGGAGTCGCGCGCTTTGGAGGTTCTGAACTCCGAGGTTCCAACGCCTTTTAAGCTGCATGATCTCGAAGCCAGGGAGGGAGCCGGAATTGGTTGCTCGAGTCCTGGTCGCCTATCTGCGTCATGAAACGCCGTGAACGGTTACCTCGTTCGGTCCAACGAACGATCAACCTTTCGACTTCTGCCGTCGATTCTTGTGCTCAGCCAGGCGTCGACGCATTTCATCCGAGTCGATCAAACGACCAGCGGCTTCGTCTTTCATGAACATTGACCTCTGCGGTCGATTTGGCAGGATGGGGAGAATACCGTCGAGCCGGACCATTGTCCCCAGAGGTCATTGGGCCGCGCGGGTCCTTATCTGGCCAGTTGCGGAACCGACCCGGCTGCCGATCGTACTCGAACGTTCCCATTACACCAGCGGCCAGAAATCGTCGCCGAAGTCGGCCTGGTTGAGCAGCACTTGAGTCAAGTCGAGCAGCAAACCGCCCTCGTTGAACACGCCACCGCCGAACCCCTCGCCGTCCGTTCCCGCAACCGCGCTACCACCTGCGGCCCAGTTGCGGAACACCGTGTCGCGCACCAGCTCCAGGTCGGCTCCCGCCTGGTTGTAGACACCGCCACCCTGCCCCTGACCACCATCGCCGGAGCCGCCGCCATTGCCACCCACGGCGCGGTTCTGGTACAGCGAAGTGCGCTCGACCAGCGTGTTGGCGCCCGCAACATTGGCGATCCCGCCGCCCTGGCCCAATCCGCCGGCACCCGAGCCGCTGCCCGTTCCGCCAATCGCCTCATTGCGGTTGAGATACGAATTGGTGATCGACACCGCTCCGGGACCAGCGAAGGGAGACCCCAGCGACCCGATGGCCATCCCACCGCCGATGCCGCTGCCGCCAGCGTCGTCCGGGCCCACGCCGTCGCCGCCGACCGCCCGATTCTCGCGCAACTGGACGCGGTCAACCTGTGCCGTCACACCTCCCAGGAAGTCGAACAGGAAAATACCGCCGCCGACTCCCAGACTGCCGTTCTGCGACGCTCCCCCGTCTCCGCCGATCGCCTCATTGTTGCGAACCTCCAGCCGGCTCAAGTCGGCCGATCCCTGGTACACCAGGATCGCACCGCCGTAAGCGTTGTTCGGACCGTCGGCGGGTGGCACGGCGCCTGGCGGCAGAGTGACCACGTTGCGGCTGCCTCCCAGCGCGAGATTGCCGTCGAAGGTGCTGCGCGTGACTACCAGTTCCGCCGATGCCAGGACACCGACCGCCGGCAGCAGCGTCCCGCTGGAAATGGCTCCACCCAACGCATGACCGTTGTGGAAGGGACTGACTCCGTCGTCGCCTCCCAGCACCTGGTTCCCTTGGAAGTAGCCGTTGTCCACCTGCAGCGAACCATCGTTATAGATCGCTCCACCACTGCCCAGCGTGGCGAAGTCCCCGTTACCCCGATCACCGGCCTCGGCCACGTTATCGTAAAAGCGGCTGTAGTTGACCGTGGCCTGCGCGTAGTTGGCGATACCGCCGCCTTGCGCGCCGCCGGGAAAGGCAGTGAAGGGGAACATGGACGAGGACACGTCGACGTCGTCGGCGCCGCGCGCCGCATTGCCGGAGAAACGACTATGATCGACCGCCAACTGGCCGAGATTGGCGATGCCCCCGCCAATTCCACCGCCCGCGATCGTGGCCGCCGCCGACACCACGATCTCGCTCGCGGCGTGCCCGGTCGCCAGGTTATTCATCACCATGGCCCGCTCCACCGTCAGCGTGCCCTGGTTGTAGATGCCGCCACCCAGCCCCACGGATTCGTTGCCGACCAGCACGTCCCGCTGCGAACTGCCCGCCGGCAACAACAGCTCAATCGGACCAGAATCTTCCCAGGGTCCGAGTCCCAAGCCGCCACCTTGGCCGTTGCCCTGCAGCCCCGAACCGGCCGCGCTGCCGCCGCGGGCCACGTTGTTCGTCAACTGATTGGCCGACGTCGTCAGTTGGGTGTCGGCCAGGACGCCCGCGCCGCCGCCCAAGGCGTTTCCGCCATTGCCGTCCGTGCCGCCTCCTGGACCGCCCTCGGCCAGGTTGTTGCGAAACACGTTACGGTCCAGCGTAGCCTCGCTGCCCAACAGGGCCGCAAAGCCGCCTCCCACTGAGAGCGCGCCATCGTCACCCAGTCCCGCGCCCGCGATGGCCACATTCTGATCGAACAGGCTTTGCCGAATGTGGATCGTGGCTTCGTCCACCCCGAACAGGTCCAACCCCGAGTTGACGACCGCGCCGCCGAAGGCCTGGCCACCAGCCAGCGCCTGATTACCCAGGAACTCCGAACGAAAGATCGTCATCTGCCCGGCGAAGTTGCCAATGGCACCGCCTCCCGCCGCTCCGGAAAAGACCATCAGGGCAGGCACGTCGCCAAGGCCGACGACCGACGCCGCCTGGTTGCCGACGAACGAAGTCTGATCGATCAAAACCGTACCGCCACCGGTTGTGGGCCCTCGATCACTGGCGATCGCACCCCCAGTTGCCGCGCCGAAGCCTTGGGAGCTGTTGTCGACGAACTGGCTGCGAGTGACCGTCAGCGAACCGCCGAATTCATTGGCCACGCCGCCACCTGCCGCGATGAAGCCCGCCGCCTGGTTGCCAACCAGCCGCACTCGGTCCAGGCTGACGCTTCCGCCCAGGTTATAAATCCCGCCGCCCCAGCCGAATAGAGTTTCGAACGGCGAGCCTTCATATCCCGGCGCGTCGGTGGCCAGGCCGTTGGCAATCGTCAGGTTGCGAATCGAAACGCTGGGCGCCGCCGATCCCGGTCCGGCCGGCAGTACGGCGAGCACCCGCGTCGCACCCTCGCCGCTGACCTCGATCCCGCCACCACTGGGACCCTGAATCGACACGTCATCGGTGACTTCCAACTGCGAGCTGAGGGCGATCGTGCCCGCCAGCCCAGGGCTGAACCGCACCGAGTCGGCTCCAGGTAGTCCGTTGGCGTCATTGATGGCCTGCCGCAACGACCCCGGCCCCGCGTCGTTGGTATTGACGACCGTGAACACGCTCAATACGGTCCTCGACTCCAGCCGCTCGGCCCCCAGTATCCGACCTCGCCGAGTGCGGCCCAGTCGTCGATCAGTGGAACGGCAGGCACTTCGCTTGCGGAAACCAAGGGGCAACTGGAAAGAAGAGGGGTGGGCGGCGCGAGCCATCAGGGAACTCCGAAGTCTTGATTGAGTACACCATTGACGCATTGCAGGAGGAATCACATCAGGCCGCGTGGCCGTGTGCTCTCTGCCCATAGCTTTCCACGCCGGAAAGGATTCTTTGAAAAAAATTCAGAAATCCGAGCAAAACTTACGGGCCATCGGCGATCGCGACGCGGATTCCCGCGCGGCCGGCCGGAACGGTTCCTGGCGAAACGCGACCAGCCGGCGGGATTCGTGAGCGCTTGCGAGGTGACGACGGGCTCGCCACCGATCACAGGTCCGACGCTGGCGAGGCCAAGTGGGTGGTGCCGCGTTGGAATCGGGCCGCGACACACCGGCAAAATATGTGATAACCTCCAGGAACGCGGACAAAAAAACAGCAGAACACGACAGCCGCATCGCAAGGAGACAGGATTTGAACGACCAGCAGATCACGCAAGTGGCATTCGTCCGCGAGGAGCCGGTCGAAGCGGACTTGCTGATGGTCTTTGGAGCCTCCAACGAAACGGACATGCAACCGCGAAAACTGGACGCAGTCTGGCACTTGTCGTTGGGAAGTTGAGAACAAGGCGTTGCTGCTGGAGACTCTGCTGCAGACCGGGGCAATATGAAACCTTGCTCAGACGTCGCTTGTGGTCCGAAAGTCAGGCTGGGCAAAGTGGAAAACCACGCGACTGCTCAGCTCTGTCGCGATTCGCTATGATGTGGCGAAGAAGATCTCACCGCCAAGAGGAAGTTCGTCGTGAGACTACCGAACGGAAGCCAAGCCACGATCGACCCACGCAAGGTCACGGACTATTGCCTCAGTCCCGATCACGAAGACGGCCGACACAAGGCCCACGTCTTTCAGCGCGTTCTGAGTCTGACGCTCGATGACGCCGACGCTCTTCTGCATGCGTTTAGGCAAGCTGCGGCCGCTGGTGAGGCCTTGCTCGGAAAGCGAGACAGGTACGGACAGCGGTACGTGATCGATTTTGAGTTCACCGGCCCTGTCGGCACGGCGACGATTCGGTCAGCCTGGATCATTCGGTCCAACGAATCCGTCCCCAGACTGGTGACTTGCTTTATAATGTAGCTATAGGAGACAGCGACCATGACGAATTCTCGACAACCAAAACTCCTGGACCTCGTGGCCGTAACCAAATGCCCGGCGGGCGAACCGGTGGAAGTCGGCGATGTGGGAACGGTCGTCGAACTGCTTCCGCCCGACGGCGTCGAAGTCGAATTCCTCGACCGGGACGGTGGGACCCGTTGCGTGGCGACGCTTACCGTAAACGACGTTTTGGTTCTGAATTGGGTGAAAACAAAGGTGTCAGGAGTCATTGTTGTGGACAAGGGTCACTGAGCTCAGGCATCGTAGATGGTGCGTCCGCTGGTTAAGCCAGCCGGCGCCGGCAACTCAAGCTGCCTCCGTCGCGGCCCATTGGATTCAGCTTCGACATCTCAATCGAGCGGTCTTTCAAAATCCGAACAGCAGGTCCTCGATCTGGCCGTCTTCGTCCGCTCGCATCATGTCGGTCAGGCTGGTGCTGATCACGTCGTCGCCCGTGATCTGCACCACGCCGCCCCGCGACGTTTCCGTGATGCGGTACAAGCTCAGCCGTAGAAACTCGTCCACGGGATCCTCCAAGGGGCAAAGTATCAGCTCCAGGTTTCCGCCCACTTCGATGAAGCATTGATCCGTGTCGTTGCGGACTGTGCCGACGTCCTGTTGGTAGACCACCTGCTGCCCGTTGAGCTCGCCGTCCAGGTCCACCGGATCCAGCCAGACGGCCACGATCGAGGCGATGCGCTGCCCCGACGGACCGACCGTCGGCACCAGCCGGTCGCTGAGCAGATCCAGCAGATCCTGGGTCACCCGCGGGTCGTCGCCGAACGTGGTCAAGGTCGAGTCCAGCAGGGCCGCCAGATCCGCATGCAACTGCGTCAGGAACCCGGTGCCCGACGTGAACACGCTCAAGTCGCCCACGCTGGTCGCCGGCAGCACCAGGTTCGCCGCCACCTGCCGGCTCCCCTGGACGATCTGGCCTGTGTCCAGCGACACGACGGGATGCCCCACCAGGTCGGCCGTGTCGGCCAGTTGATCCGCCTCCTGATCGTTGAAGTCCTCGGTGCGAATCCCGGCGGACAAGTCCACTCGGTACGATCCGGCGGGCAGCGCCTCGCTGGTGGCCAGCGTCACGGTCTGGCGCACCGCCGTGGGAAACGTCCGCCCGCTGGAGACGCTGACGTTGGTGCCCGGCGAGTAGACAATCTGCTGGAGATCGATCCGCCGGTCATCGGCCGTGCCGAACAGCCGATCGGGACCAAAGCTGGTGACCGTGTAGTTCGCCGGATCCTCGGCGGTCCGTGGATCGAGCCGATCGCCCTGCAAGGTGACGACGATGCTGGTCGTGGGGCCGCCGGGGTTGGGGCCGATGCCCGGCAGGAAGGCCTGAGCCTCGATCGATACGACTTGGGGCAGCACATTGATGATCGGCGTGAAGGCGCCCGAACCGCCGTTGACGCCGAACACGCGCAGCGTCAATTCCTCGCCCTGCCTGGCCAGCACGCGGAACCGGTCGCCAGTTCCCAGCAGGTTGCCCAGCTCGTCACGCAGTTCGGCCCCGATCCCGCCCCCTTCCAGGTGTTCGAACCGCAACGACACATCGACCACCTCGTCGGCCACCGTGATCTCCTCGGTGGGGACCGTGAACTTGTAGTAGGCCTCCTGGCGATCGGGGACGATGGTCTGAGTCTGGTCGACCAGATGCACGACGGTCCCCAGGTCGCGGGCCGTGGCCGGCGTATCGTTGGGATCGAACACGGGCGGCTGGCCGTAGATGACCAGGATGCCGTCGCGATCGGTCACCACGGCGTCGGGAACACCGTCGCCATTCAGGTCGCCGACGTCCACATCGCGCGGCTGGACGACGTTGCCGGTGAGGACCAACCGCGTACCTATTCCCAGAAAGTTCCCTTCCGAATCAAACAATCCGGGGTGAACCGCGACGTCAGCCACGCCCACTCGTTGCGCACTCGTCTTGACGCCCGAATAAGACGCCACCAGATCGGGCCTGCCGTCGGGCGGTCCAAGAATCCTGGTGCCGTCGGGCATGACGACTTCGCTGCCAAAGTCCACGACTTCGACCGCGCTGGGAGCCTGACCGCCGAAGAAGTTGATCTCGGTGTCGAATGCGCCCGTACCGTCGCCGAGCAGCAGCACGCCCTCGCCCACTTCAAAACCGATGGTCACGATGTCCAAGTGGCCGTCACCGCTGATGTCGCTGACGGCCAAGGCCACCGACAGGCGACCGGCGGGCAGATCCGTCAAGAAGGTGAAGTTGCCCGTTCCGTCTCCCACCAGGATGGTTGCCTCGGCAATCAATCCATCGCCGCTGAGGACAACGTCCGCATTGCCGTCTTCGTTCACATCGGCGATCCGGAAAGTGCCATTATTGTTGGCGTCCACGGGGAACCGGCTGATCACCCGCGGTTCGAACGTGCCGTCTCCCCGACCCAGCAGCGTGCCCAGCGCGGCGTCGCGAGAGCCCAGCCCCGCTTCGATGGTGACAATGTCCGGCAGGCCATCGCCGTTGACGTCGCCAACATCCAGGTCGAACGGAAGCGGCGAGGCCTCGAAGCGTCGTTGCGGCGCGACCGTGCCGTCGCCCCGTCCCAGCAGCAACGAGATGTCGGCCGAGGCGTAGTTCGTGGCCGCGAGGTCGAGCAGGCCATCCTGGTCGAAGTCGCCAATGGCCACATCCCGGCCGAACGGCAACTGCTGAACGTCCGACAGGGGCTTCACGTAGGCGCCGATCCCAAACTGTCGCGGCGCCTGAAACGTGCCGTCCCCTTGTCCCAGCAGAACGCTTACCGTGTCGGACAAGGTGTCCACGACCGCCACGTCCAGTTGGCCGTCATTATTCAGGTCGGCGATGGATGACTGCGCCGATGCGCCGGACACCGGGAACAGCAATAGTCGGGTGCCGTCGGTGGTGAACAGATCGTAGTTGGTGATTGACAAGCTGAAACTGTCCGACGCGCCCGACTCGCCCGTCACCCGCAGCAGCAGACGCTGGCCGGCGCGGACAGCCAGAGCCACGTTGGCCGAACCACCGGTCTCACTTGGAATCACAGTCGCCAACACTTCCAAGGTATCCGCATTCTGCACCTGAAGCACAAGCTGTTCCAGGACGCTGGTCTGTGACACGTCGATATCGAGCGAGCCCGTGGCCGCGGCACTCAGCAGGTACAGCGCGCTGTCACCCGCGTCGATCCGTCCATCCAACTGGCGGAACACGACGCTGCCAAGATTCCCCGTGAGTGCCTCGAGTCGCAACGTATAGCCAACTTCCGGAGTGCCATCGCCCGCTGCTAGCACGCGTACCTGAAATCGTTCGCCCGTCCCAATGGGATTCCGCAAACGCAGGCCAATGATCGTTCCGCCCTCGTCGAGCAGATCCATGCTGGTCGCCAGAAGCGCTGCACCGAATTCGTCATACAGTTCCACGGTGACGGACCCTGGCGGCACTTGCGGCGGACGATCAAACAGCACATCGACCGTCAACTCGCCGGTGGCCGTACTTTCGGCCAGAAACCAATCCTCGTCTCCCGGCGTCACGGCAAGCCTGGGCAGGGTTCGCTGGATCACGGGCCCCACCACGGTCGGCGAGTTGTCCAGTTCGGGTGAGTTGTTGGGTTCGAACCGGTCATTCTGGGCTGGCGGAGGCGAGTCCAGGCTCAGCCGGGACAGGAACACGTCCTGGTTGCCGTTACGCGTGTCCGTCCAGGACGCGAATGCGCGGTGATCGGCCATCGCCAGTCCGAGAAAGTCGCCCAGATAGAATTCGTCCTCACCCACGGCGTTGGTGAACATGCCGTCATCTGCGTCCAGCAGCTTGTCCGAGATGCGAAAGTTGGGCAGGAACGAATCTCCGCCATCGAGGCTGAAGGTGCCAAACACTTCAAGTAGCTGGTTGTTCGGATCTCGGCGAGTGTCGTACCAGATCACGCCGATGTTGCCCTGGGCATCCGTCGCCAGACGGGCCATCGCCTGTCCCGACACCACCTGTGACGACGAGGGTACGTCCACGCTCAGCGCTCCATTCTCGTCATTCAAGGGCAGCTTCTGGATGCATTGCAACCCCTGCCCGTCTTCGCAAGTCACGTCGTCCACGTCGGGAAAGTCACCCACCGTGAAGTGCGTGGTCTGCCACGTTTGCGCGAAATCGGACGAGCGGCCGAAGTACACGTCCGCGGGGTCCAACTGATCGCCGAACTGGTCGAATACCTTGATGGGATCCACGGCGAATACGGTTCCTGGCCGCGTGGGATCGGCCGCGATGGCCCTTTGCATCGTGGTCCGAAACTGGTTGCCTGGAAGCGTCGTATCCACGCTGGTGTTGAAGCTGGTGCCGAATACGATCTGGCAACCCACCGGCAGGCCTGGCGCACACGGATTGGCGAAGTCCGGAGCCCGAAAACTGTGAGCACCGTCCCTTGAGACCGCAAGAGCGTAATTCCCGCCACCCCAGAACGAGAGATACACTTCGCCGCCAGATCCAACCGCGAGATGCGCCTGATCGATGTAGCCTTCTCCAGGGCGAGTTACATCTTCGGGTTGCGGATCGAACACATCGACAATAATCTTGCTCCTTTCAGTCTTGTTCTGAATCTCCCAGGTTGTCCCGCCGTCGCGAGAAATGGCGATCCTCACCTCGATCCCGCCCACTGCGGTTGGCGCGCGGGGAAACAGCCCCGCCGGGTAGTTCCGGTTCCACGACAAGTAAATGTTCCCGTAGTTCGGGTTCGCTGCGCCGTCAATGGTTGGAAATGTGTCGATCGCCATGTCGGGAATCAAGTCAATCGCAACGTCGGCGTCGCCGTTGTACAGGTTTGGGTCCGGCCCGATTGGTTGATTCCAGCTCAAACCTCCATCATCACTCCTGACGACAAACACGCCGTTGTTCGACTGAAATCCAGCAATTCGATCGAGACCCCATGCCGGATTCGTCAACCCCGGCCGTTCCTCCCCCAGGAACGTCGCTGCCATGTAGCTCACAAACACCCGCCCCTGGTCGTCGAACTTGGCGATGGGATTCGCGGCGCCCTGGTCGAAGCCGGCGGGGACCGGCAACTGGTTCCGAGTCCAGGAGGTGCCGCCGTTTCGCGACACGGCCACGCCCAGCCCGGCGTAGCCGGTGTCGACCAGCGAATAGTCCATGTAGGCCACGACGATGTTGTCCGAGTTGTTCGGGTCGATGGCCACCGAGGGCATTTGCTGCACGCCCGCATCCGTCGTCAAGGGAATGTTCACCTTCCGCGGCGGCAAGGGGCCGAAATGGTTCAAGGCGTTGATCACGCTCAGCACGTCGCCCGGTTCGAAATGGTTGTTGCCATTGACGTCCACCAGCGGATCGTCACGCACCGCCTGCCCGGATAGCGGCCCCGACCCCTCGGCGTTCTGCCTGTTGATCAGGATCAGGGCATCCACCGGAGCGACCATCCCGTCGTCGTTCACGTCCAAGCGGTCGAAAGCGTTCTGCCAGCCGCTCAGCAGCCACCGCGATTCCAGATGCTCCAGTGCCGGCCTGCGCCGCCGTCGAGTGACACCTCGCGAAGAGTTCTTCATCGTCGCACCTCACGGGATTCGCGCTTCGACCCACTCCACGACGGCCTCGCGTCACGCTAACCACTACTAACGAATGTGCGTGCGTACCTGACCGGAATTACGAAGCCAGGATTGCGAACAGCTCGAGCAGCTCCGCGTCCACGTCGCTCGGATCGGCCAGCGTCTGCGCCACCTCCTCGCGCAGCAGCGACCGATACTTTTTCCGCAGCCGGGAACCGGCGGCCATGGCCGCTCCCTCCGAGACGCCCAGAGCGGCCGCCACCTCGGCGTACGACGTCTCCGCGCTGCGCCCGGCCAGAAACGGTTTGAGCTGTTCGAACTCCGGCAGCCGGCCGGCGGCCGCGAACTCCTGGCGGAGCCGCGCGAGCACCTGGTCCAGCAAGGTGATTGCCCATTGCCTTTCGAACAGCCGCTCGGCCGTCAGCTCATGATGAGGCTCCAGCGCGTACCGCGAATCCCCCGCGGCGAAATCCAGCGACAACCGATGCCGGCCGCCGCCTCGCTTCTTGGCTTGCAGCCACTCCCAATGATTGGCCAGGAAATTCCGCAGAGATGCCAGCAGAAACGCTCGGAACTTGCCCCGGTAGGGATCGGCCGATCCCACCAGCCCCGTTTCCAGCAGGCGGGCGAAGAACTCCTGCGTCAGGTCCTGGGCATCCTCCGTGCCGTAGCCGCGACGCCGCACGTATGCGTAAAGCGAGAACCAGTACGTGCGGCACAACGTCTCCAGGGCTTCCAGCGAATCCGGCGCGGAACCGCCGGCCCGCAGCACCACGCTCCAGCGCGTGCTCTCGAAATCGCCACGACGATCGGCGTCATCATTTTCGGACATGGAACCATGCCGTGTGCGAAGTGGGGGTTACCCGTCCTCGGCGGCTCGCAACCGTCCCAAGTGATCCGGGCGGACCAGAATATAGCCCAACCGAGCCGGCTATTCCAGCACAAAAGGGGGAGTGTGGGGCGTGCCTTGGGATATCGGGGGGGAGGACAGTCGGACAGCGCCTTGCGTGATTTACGAGTGTCGACCTCCGCTTCGGCGCTCGATCCGGTTTCCCAACCGGCGCGAGAAACCCCACAAATCACTTCTGGCTCCCTCCCCGCTTCGGGGAGGGCTGGGGAGGGGCTCTTCTGGCACCTCCAAACTCAACCCGCGCCCAACAGATCCGGTCAATTACCAGCTGAACGCATACATCTGGTCCCGGATTCCTAACCCGATTCACGACGAATCCACGTGCTTTCCAGTCCATTCTGTGCGTTGAACACTTTGTTGAGCGCTCTAACCCCGCAGGCCCCTCCCCAGCCCTCCCCGAAGCGGGGAGGGAGCCAGAGGGATTTCAAGGGGTAGAGCTCGCCGAGGCGGAGGTCGTAGCAAGCTTCCCTCGCTTGTGGCGGCAAATTCCCTTGGCAAGACAACTTCTAACCCGCACGACCTCGAAGCGGGGAGGGAGCTAGAGGTGGATTGAGGGGGGCGCACCGCAGCGGAGTACTTCAAAAGCAAAACTTCAAAACTCACGCATCGCGCACGATGCGGCAACGCCCAACGTTCAGCGCGGCCCACAGACGGCTACTCGGACAGCTTCTCCATGATCTGGCCGTATCGTGGCAATTCGCGCAAGGCGTCGAATGTCGGATCGCCCTGGATGAGTTGCCGGGCATTGTTGGCTTCGCCGAACTGCCGAGCGATGGGGACGACGCGTTCGAGCAACCCCAAGGCGAGATCCTCGTTGCGAATCCGATCGCTGTCGGTAGTGGCCATGTCCCGCGCCAGCATCGCGTAAATCGTCGCCATGTTGATCCGAACGGTGTAGGTCTCCTTGAACAAGTTCCCGCGATCCACTGGAATCTGTTCGAGTCGCAGGGATGCCCGCATCGCCTCCTGCTGTGCCTGGACGCTCTCGGACGATTCTGCCAGCAGATAGCCCAGCAACGCATGGGAATCCGCCAGAAACAATACTTCGGATGCGTTTCGGGGATCGAGCGTCGCGGCCTGTTCGAGGTCGCCGCGGGCCTTGTCCGATTCACCTCGAACCCACCAGGCAAAGCCGCGGGCCCGCAGGATCTTCAGATGTTTGGGGTCCAGTTGCAGGCCGCGAGCGTAGGCTTCCATTTCGTCCATCTGGCCCGGTTCGAGTTGCTTGCCCAGGTTCTTCAGAATCGCGCCCTTTTCAAAGTACAGTTCGGCCGAGGGCGCTTCCGCTTCGGCTCGTCCGATCTCGCGCAGCGCCAATTCCAGCAGTTTCCGGCGCTGTGCGGTCAGCGCCTGAGCCTGGTCCGACTCCCGCCCGAATTGGTGCCGCTCTTCGGCAATCCGTTCGGCCAGGAGGCCGGTGACCAGCGAGCGTACGAAGACCGCTCGATACAGATACGTATTGGGCCTCCCGATGTCCGGATTCTGGCGGCAGGTCAGTTCGAGGTACCTGGTCAGTTCGTCCAGTCCCTCGACTTCTTCGTTGGCAAGCAGTGCCACGGTGGCCAGGTCTTTGTGGACGACGGGAAAGCTGGGCGCGGCCTTGGCGAATTGCGCATAGTACTGGTGTGCCTGGGACAGATCGCGTCGCAGAAAGTTCAACCGGCCCAGATAGTAAGCGGCTTGGTGCAGCTCGGCATCCTGCAAGACCCGCTGCAGGTCGCTCTCGGCCTGGACGTATTGTCCCTGCTGCATCCGCACCCAGCCGCGATTGAGCCGCGCGGCGTGAAAGGCCGGATCCAGGGACAGGGCGAAGTCCAGGTCCGCCACGGCCTGATCGTATTGCCCGGCGGCCGCGCGGACGAGTCCCCGCACCGAATAGGCGTAGGGCGAGTCGGGCTTCAAGGCAATGCATGCCTGCACGATCCCCTCCGCCTCGCTGATCGTGCCCTGGCTCAAGTAACAGCGGGCCAGTTGCAGCAGCGACCAGAAGTGGTCGGGTTCCAGCCGCAGTGCTTCGCGGTAGGCGGCGATGGCCTTGGTCAGATCCCGCCGGAGCGGACCATCGATCGGATCCTCGGCGTCCACGGCGGGGCGAGCCAGGCGGTGAGACTCGCCCAGGACGAAGTAATCCAGCGCCCGCAGCGGAGCAGTCTGTATCTGCTCGGCGTCCCGCCGCGCTTCCACGAATTGGCCTTGCAGTCGGAGGCACCGGGATCTCAGGCGAAAGAACTCCGCCGTCGGCTGGTCGCCGGCCAGTTGCCTGGCGCGTTCCAGATCGTCCAGCAGCGCGGCTATCTGCTCGTCATCCTCCGCCGGGTCGCCGCCGCCCGCCGCGCTTAGCGCATTGAGTTGCGCGAGAACCTTGAGCAGCAGCAGGTCGTACGTCTCCAGGTTGATCCGCTCTCGCTCGCTTTCACGCTGCAGCCTGGCAAGTTCGGGACGACCGGCAAGGCTGGCCTCCAGCGCCTGGTCCAGTTGCTTGAGACCCTCGGCGGGACGGTAGTAAACGAACGTCGGATCGAATTGGTCTTCGCCCAGTTGAAACAGCGCCTGGTCGCGATGCGCGTGGAACTCGCGCACCTTGTCTTCGGCGGTTTGAACGGCTTCCAATCGCCTGGCCTTGGAATAGCCGGCGACGCCAAACAAGAGCAGGACGCCGATGACCAGCAGCCCGGCCGCGCGGGCCAGGGCATCGCGATGCCGATTCACCCACCGCCAGCCGCGATCCCACAGCGACTCCGGGCAGACCGAGACTGGTTCGTTCGCCAGGTAACGCCGCACATCCCAGGCCAGTTCCTGAACGCTCTGGTAGCGGTTCGCGGGCTGGCGCGCCATGGCTTTCAAGCAGATGGCTTCCAGCGGCCGAGGAACTTGCCGGTCGTACTCGCGCGGCGGAGCCGGCGAGACGGTGCGGGCCAGTTCCACCAGCTCCTCGTTACTCCTGCCCCGCCGCGGAGCGTGGCCGGTCAGAATCTTGTAGAGCGTCGCGCCCAGCAGGTACACATCGCAGGACGGGCCCACCTCGGACCCGAATCCCTCCGCCAGCTCCGGCGGCATGTAGGCGGGCGTTCCCAAGACGGAACCGTACCGCGTTTCGCTGGATGCTCCGGAACTTGTCAGGGTGACGGAGTTCAACGAAGGCCCCGGAAGTTCCGGCTGGCTCAAGACCTTGGCCAGACCCCAATCGACGACCCAGGTTTCACCGTCGGATCCAATCATCAGGTTGTCCGGCTTGATGTCGCGGTGGATCACGCCCTTCTTGTGCGCGTAGTGGACCGCATCGCAGGCGCGCAGGAAATGTTCCAGCAAACCCCGCCGGGCGAATTCCCGGTCGCTGCCGCCCGCGCCCTGCTCGTGGAAGTTGTCGATGGCGTGCGACAGCGTCGAGCCGTCCAGGAAACGCATGGTGTAAAACGCCTGCCCTTCGTCGTCCACGCCCAGATCATGGACGGGTACGATGCCTGGGTGCTCCAACTGGCCCGTGATCTGTGCCTCGGCGAGGAACCGTTCGCGATTTTCGCGGCCCCGCTTGCGGAGCCGCTTGAGGGCCACCACGCGGTTGATCTGGCTGTCCCGCACCCGCCAGATTTCGCCCATGCCGCCGCGTTTGTGGAATTTCCCGTCGGAATAGCGGTCGGACGAGAACGCGACGCCGTCGATGCGGTAGGTCACCGTTTCGCCGTCATCGGACGACCTTCGCGGCGCCGCGCCTCCTTCGGGGGCCGCGCTACCTTCAGGGACCGCCAGTCCCGTATCCTCCAGGACGTTGCGCAGCAGGCATGAGCGGCATAGTCCTTCGGGCGCATCGGCCGGGATCTGAGCCCCGCAACCAGCACAGCTCGCATTTCCGGACATTTCGCGCAAACTCCTGAGTGGCAAGGGTCTGCTGCATACTACAGGAAACGGGTCGAAACCTGACAGCCGCCCGATGACAAAGTTCTTGGTCAATTTGCCAAGGCGAGCGGGGGACGATTGATGCCGTGGGCGCTTGGGAACGGTTACAATCAATTGCGTGGACCGGATGACATCGATTCCGAGCGTGGACGCCTGAACCAGCAGACATGCGTCAGCCCTTAAGCTATCAAATAATGATTCCCATGCTGGGCCTGATGGTTACGGCCCTGGTCGGGGTCAGTCTGCTGAACGCGTATCTCAGCGCGGGGCGGGCAAGGAGCCAGCTTGAGCAGCAGCTCCGCGAGATCACTCAGACCCTGGAGCAGTCAAGTTTTCCGCTGACCGATTCCGTGCTGCGTCAAATGCGGGGGCTGTCTGGAGCCGAATTCGCGCTGATGACCGACTCCGGCATTGTTCTGGCGTCGAGCGCCGACTGGCCGGCAACCGATCGACTGCCGACCGATCCCACCGTGGATTCAGGCAGGCTGCTGCACCAGCGCCTTACGTTGGGCGGCACCCCGTACTTCCACACCGCCAAACGACTTGCGCGGCCGAACGTCCACGAGTCGGCGGGTGTACTGCACATCCTTTACCCGGAAGCCGGGTATCGGCAGGCCTGGACCGACGCGGTCTATCCTCCGCTGGCGATCGGACTTGCCGCCGTGGTCCTGGTCACGCTCTCGGCAGTGGCGGTGGCGGCCCGTGTCAGTCGCCCGATGACTCGGTTGCAGGCACAAGTCGCCCGGATCGCCCAAGGCGACTTCGAGCCCATCTCGCTGCCGGATCGGGATGACGAGATTCGCGACCTGGCCGCGGCGATCAACCGGATGGCGACGATGCTGGATCAATACGAACGGGAGGTGCGCCAGACCGAGCGGCTGAGGACGTTGGCTCAACTGGGCGGGGGCATCGCTCACCAGATGCGCAATGCCGCCACGGGTTGCCGGATGGCGATCGATGTCCTGGCGGGCGAGCAGTCGCTGTCGGACGACTGCGAAAGTTTGACCGTGGCCCGCCGGCAACTGGAGCTGATGGAACGGTATCTGCAACGATTCCTCGCCATCGGAAGACCTTCCCCCGAAGTCGACCTTCGCCCAGTTGACCTGGGGGCTCTCGTCGAGGAGATACTTCCGCTGGTCGGACCGGCGGCCCGTCACGCCGGGGTCGATTTGCAGTGGCGCCGGCCGCAGGCAACGGCCGTGGTCCGGGGTGATTCCGACGGACTCGAGCAGCTCGTCATCAATCTGCTGCTGAACGGGATTGAGGCCGCCGCGAGCCAGGCCGCGCCGGGCGCCGTGCGCGTGGTCCGCGTAAGACTGCAGTCGGAAGGCGGCGAGCGAGTCACGCTGCTGATTGAGGATTCGGGACTCGGACCCAGCGACGACGTGCGAGACAAGCTCTTCGATCCGTTTGTGACCGCGAAGGCCGACGGTGTCGGCCTGGGGCTATCCGTCGCGCAGCAGGTGGCGCAACAGCATGGTGGTGAGATTAGCTGGAATCGTGAAGCGGGAGCGACCTGCTTTCGGGTCGTGCTGCCTGAGTTGAAAACGGAGAAACGCCGTGCCGAACTTGCTGGTCGTTGACGACGAACAGTCGATCTGCTGGGGACTGTCGAAGATGGGGGAGTCGCTGGGCTACCAGGTGACGACCGCGTCTTCGGCCGAGGCGGCCCTGGCACTTGCGGCCGAGGCGCGTCCCGACGCGATCGTGCTGGACGTCCGGCTGCCGGGCCTGGATGGTTTGAGCGCCATGGAACAGCTCCGGGCCGAGGTGGGCGACGTGCCCATGATCGTGATCACCGCCTACGGAGACCTGCAGACGGCGGTCAACGCGGTGCGAAACGGTGCTTTCGACTACATCACCAAGCCGTTCAGCCTGGAGCAAGTGCGTCACGCGGTGCTGCGCGCCGTTCAACGCCCGGATCAGGGGGATTTCGGCCCGCGGCGCGACGTGCCCGTCGAGGGAATCGTCGGCCGTACGCCCGTCATGCAAGCCACTTTCAACCGGATTGCCCTGGCGGCGTCCGCGGACTCCTGCGTGCTGCTGTCCGGCGAGAGCGGAACGGGCAAGGAGTTGGCCGCCCGTGCGATTCACCGGTACAGCCGTCGCGCGGACGGACCTTTCGTCGCGGTCAACGTCGCCGCCCTCAGTCCGTCGCTGGCTGAAAGCGAGCTGTTCGGTCACGAGCGGGGCGCCTTTACGGGTGCCGAGCGTTCACGCAGCGGGTTGCTGGCCCAGGCGGATGGCGGCACGTTGTTTCTGGACGAAGTGGCCGACATTCCGCTGTCGCTTCAGGTCAAGCTACTCCGCGCCTTGGACTCTGGCGAGGTGCTTCCCGTCGGCGGCTCGAAGCCAATCACCACGAACATTCGCGTCATCTCGGCCACGCACCAGAACCTGCTCAAGAAGATTGCGGACGGCACCTTCCGGCACGACCTCTACTTCCGCCTTTCGGCGTTTGAAATCGAGCTGCCGCCGCTGCGCGAGCGACGCGACGACATTCCGGATCTGGTCCGGCATTTCGTGGCTCGGATACGCGGCGAGGCGGCCGGGGACGAACCGGAAGTGAGCCGCGACGCGCTGGCCGAGCTGCAACGCCGCCCCTGGTTCGGCAACGTCCGCGAACTCCGCAACGTCATCGAACACGCGATGATTGTCGCTCGGGGCGGCGCCATTCTTCCCGAACATCTTTCGCCGCCGATCGCGGCGGAGCTGGTCCCAGGCCTCAATCGCGAAGCTGCTTCCCCTGGTCAAATCGGCGAACTGATCTCTGCCTGGGCCAAGGACGCCTTGCAGGAGTCCTCGCCAGCGGGCCAGGCCTACAACAAGCTGCTGCAACTCGTGGAACCGCCGTTGCTGAAGGCCGCGATGGAAAGGTGCGGCGGTAACTGCGCCGCGGCGGCGCGCGAACTCGGCATGCACCGCATCACGCTGAGCAAAAAACTGGACCAGTACGGTCTGCGGTGAGCTGCCAGGCGTCCGGCCGCGCAATCGGCTTTCCGCCAACCCTCTTGTTGCCCTCGCGCTCCACGCGAGGCCTCGTTGTCGGCCGCATCGACACGGCTGTCGATCATTTCGACATCTGGCGGACTTCGGGACGGCGTCTTGGCCTGCTTCGCTGAGTGGCATGGGATTTGCTAATCGGTTGGCGTTCGCACTTCAAATGGCGTTCGCGCAGCCCAACGAACTTCGTCCGTCAAATCGCACAACGGGAGGGGAAACGATTTCATGATCGCAGCAACAAAGCGGTACGCTGGCGGGTTGGCTGTCCTGGCCTTGGCACTCGGCCTCGCGATCCCGCAACGGGTGATCGGTCAGGAGCCGGCGCTCAAGCCGTCCGATGCGAACTTGCTTGAGCGGATTGTGAAGAATGGATTGCGCTATCTGGAAACCGAGGGGCAGGCTGCCGATGGCACATTCACGGCGCGAGCTGGTTCAGGGCTGACCGCCTTGGCGGTGACGGCGATGCTTCGAAACGGCCTGGCGATTGACCATCCGGCCGTGGCCAAGGGGCTGAAGGCCTTGGAGGGCTTCGTTCAACCGGACGGTGGCATCTATGGCGGCGGACGTCTGAAGAACTACGAAACCTGCGTGGCGATCTTATGCCTTTCGGAGGCGAACCCGGACGGGCGCTACAACGAAACGATCAACCGCGCGAAGGCGTTTCTGGTGGGCAATCAGTATGGCGGAGGGCAGACGCGCGATCCGGCCGATCCCTGGTACGGAGGCGTCGGTTATGGCGAAGGCGGGCGGCCCGATCTGTCCAACACGGGCTACTTGATTGAAGCGCTCAAGGCGGCCGAAGCGGGGCCAAACGACCCGGCCATTCAACGGGCCCTGCTGTTCGTCTCCCGGTGCCAGAACCTCGACAGCCAGCAGAATAACACGCGCTTCGCCGCCCTGGTCAAGGACGGCGGCTTCTATTACGACATTCCGCTGGAGGACATCGACCCCCAACAGTCGCCGGAGCGGTTTACGGAGAATGGCGGATTGAGAAGTTACGGATCGATGACCTACACGGGACTCAAGAGCATGATCTTCGCAGGACTGACCAAGGACGATCCGCGCGTCAAGGCGGCCGTCGAGTGGATCACGAACTACTACGCGACGGACAAGAATCCGGGGATGGGGACCGCGGGGCTGTACTACTATTACCACACGTTCGGAGCGGCGTTGAACGCGGCGGGCATCGACGAGTTAACCGATGCACAAGGCCAGAAGCACGACTGGAGGGGCGAACTGATCGAGGCTCTCGCCAGGCAGCAACAACCTGACGGATCGTGGGCCAATGAAAACCGCCGTTGGTTCGAGAACGACAAGAACCTGGCGACCAGCTTTGCCTTGATGGCGCTTTCCTATTGTCGCCCCGCGGGGACGGCGCCGTGATGGCTCAGGCCGGCGAGCACGCAAGTTCGGGTGCGGAGCAGGCACGGCCGCGGCCGGCGTTCATGCCCGCGAGGCGGATGGTTGCCCGGCCAGTCGCCGGGCTATTCCGCGTGCTGCGCCGAGGGAGTCCGCGCTGGTTATGGCTGTTCAGCGCCGGGCAGTGCCTGGTTCTTGTCGCCTGGATGATTCTCGACCCGCGTTTCGACGCCGTAGTGTACCGGCTGCAGATGGCGAGTGGACTGGGTGGTGCGTCCCGAGGTGCCGCAACAAACGGTTTGCCGGTCGCCGTCTGCGCGGGCCTGCTGGCGGGGCTGATTGCAAGCGTCGTGCTGACCCATCTGCTCGCGTTCATCCGACTGTTCTGGGGATCGCGCCCACACCGGGCGTTGGGAACCTGGCTGGCGTACGTGACGTTTGTTTGCCTGTGGATCGCCATGGCGATGAATTGGGCCCATGTGACGTGGTGGGGCAAGCAGCTTCGCCTGCGGAACCAGGTTGGCGGCTTCGAGGCCGTGGCGCGAGAGTTGCGAGTCGCCTGGCCGCGCGACGACGGGCAACTGGCGACGTTGGACCCGTTCATGGCTTACCCGGTGGGAGACCCCGCCACGCTGGTCATGCTGACCTTGCCAGACACGACGCGTGCCGGGACTTCGTTCAGCGTGATCGACCGCGGCGAATCGGGGGCACTGCGATTCCAACTCACGGGACGAGAAGCCGGAGACTGGCTCGAATGGCACCCCGCCGACGAACAGCCATCCTCCTTCATAGGCGGCTTGTGGGACGCCCACGAGCTTGAACAGTATTGGGATCTTGGCGAAGGCTGGTACCTGGTACGTTATCGCTAGCGGAAAAGGTGTCAGACACCTTTTTTGCCCCCCTTTTTTGCCCCGCTAACGCCCGGCCGGGCGAGCGCGTGCGAATCAAGCTGGGATTCGAAGTGGAGAGTGCGCGGCGTGCGCCAGAATTCACGGTGTGCTTCGGCGTCGCTTGATTGAAGCACGAAACTCCAGGACGGGTGATTGCAAATTGCAAATTG